>JBKQRT010000078.1:0-14991 GCA_052143895.1 Acidimicrobiales bacterium
CCATGCAGCTGTTCAGCTACTCGGTCACCTACCTGACACTGCTGTTCGTGCTCATGGCGGTCGACATCTTCACCAGCCATTGATCGGGGACACCGACGCCGGCAGCCCTCGGGTGCCTGCCGAGGTCGGGACGCCGGACGGCAGGCAGACCGGCGCCGCCCGGGATGCGTCCGGCCAGCCACCTGCCACCCCTCCCGCCGAAGCGCCGTTCACCGCGCCGCCCGCCACAGCACCGCGGCCGGCCACGGCGGTGCCCCCACCCCGCCGGTTGCGGGCCCTGCTCATCGGTTCGGTGATCGCCCTGGCCCTGGCCGTCTTCCTCTTCGTCGGCCTGGGGCACTCGTCGGGTTCGGGAGGCGGCGCATCCGGCCCAGTGGTCGGCGTCGGTGACCAGGCACCCAGCTTTTCGCTGCCCTCGGTCACCGACGGTCCGGCCGTCGACCTCGACGCGCTGGGCAAGGACCGCCACCGCCCGGTGGTCCTCAACTTCTTCGCCTCGTGGTGCGAGCCGTGCCAGCAGGAGACCCCGCTGTTAGCCCAGACGGCGGCCGCCGAGCAGTCCAAGGGGTCGACTGTGCAATTCGTGGGGGTCGACGTCGCCGACCCCCCGGCCGACGCCGTCCCCTTCGTGCACCGCTCCGGCCTGACCTATCCGATCGGGGCCGACGCCAACGTCCGGGTGACCTCCGGACTGTACGGGCTCGACGGGGAGCCGAACACCTTCTTCATCGACGCCTCCGGCACGGTCGTGGGTCACAAGATCGGGGCGCTCGACAAGACCGAGCTCGACCGGTGGCTGCACCGGCTGGCCGGATCCTCGGGCTGACCCGCACCCCCGCTCTGATCCGGACCGGGGCCCCTATTCCCAGCTGAAGGTCAGGCCGGCCACAAGTGGGGCGGCCACCGCCCAGACCGCCAGCACCGCCCAGTCTCGGGCCGACACCGGCGTGCCGTTCCCGAGCGTGCCGTGCAGCGCGTCGGCCAGCGCGGCCGCCGGCAGCACCTTCGATACGTCGGCCAGCCAGACCGGCAGCTTGCCGAGCGGGATGAGCATGCCCCCGAGGAGGAGCAGTACGACGAAGAGGGCGTTGACCACGGCCAGGTTGACCAGCGGCTTGAGCGTGCCGGCCAGCAGCAGTCCGATCCCACCGAAGGCGACGGTCCCGAGCACCATGGCGGCGACGGCCGCGCCGACCAACCCCCACGCGCCACCGGCCCCGCCTGGGTTCCACCCGAGCCAGTAACCGACCGCCACCAGTACGCTGGCCTGGAGCAGTTCCACCGCCACGATGGCCAGGATCTTGGCGGCTAGCAGGCGAGGTCGACCGAGCGGCGTGGTGCCCAGTCGTTTGAGGACGCCGTACCCGCGCTCGAACCCGGTGCCGATCCCGAGGGCGGTCATCGAGGTGGACATGACGGCCAGGGCGAGGATGCCGGGCACGAGGAAGTCAACCGGGTGCGAGGTGCCGGTGGGTAGCACGCGCACCCCCGAGAAGAAGAGGAGGAACGCCACCGGGATGCCGAGCGTGAGGAAGACCGTCTCGCCGTTGGTGAACATCATGACCACTTCGGCCCGGAGCTGGGCGGCGAGCGGCTTCATCGGCGCGCGCCCCGGACTGGGCCGCGTCGGTGTGACCGACCCCTGGCAGGGCGACCGTCACCCTCGGCGGCGTCGTCAGCGGTCGGGCGCCCCCCGGTGATGGCCAGGTATGCCTCCTCCAACGACTGCCCGGTGCGCAGGTCGCCGAGGGCGAGGTTCCGCTCCGCTAGCCAGCCGGCCACGGTGGCCACGACGTGGGGGACGGCGGCGCCGTCGGGCGGCCGCAGCCGGTAGGTGCCCGGTCGCCCCTCCACGACGGAGGCACCGCCCCCGACCGCCTCGGCTAGGCCCTCGGTGTCGATGCCGGGATCGGTGGTGAACCGGACGGACCCGTCGGCCGTCCCCGAGGCGAGCTCGGCCGGCGATCCCTCGGCCAGCATGCGCCCGCGGTCGATGATGACCACCCGGTCGGCGAGCCGTTCGGCCTCGGCCAGTTCGTGGGTGGTGAGGATCACGCACAGGCCCCGGTCACGCATCTCGGAGATGATCGACCGCACCACGATGCGCCCTTCGGGGTCAACCCCGGCGGTGGGCTCGTCGAGGAAGAGGACGCTCGGCCGGCCGACCAGGGCGAGGGCCAATGAGAGGCGTTGCTGCTCGCCACCGGAGAGCCGCCGCCACGGCGTGCGCCGCGCCGCCGATAGTCCCACCAGGTCGAGGAGGCGGTCGGGGTCCTCGGGGTCGTCGTAGTAGCCGGCGAACAGGTGGAGGACCTGGGTGGGGCCGAGCATCGGATAGACCCCGCCCTTCTGGAGCATCACGCCGAGCCGTGGGACCAGGGAAGCGTGGTCGCGGCGCGGGTCGAGACCGAGGACCTGTACGGTGCCGCCGTCGGTCCGGCGGTAGCCCTCGAGCGCCTCGACGGTGCTGGTCTTGCCGGCACCGTTCGGCCCGAGGAGGGCGAGGACCTCGCCGGCGCCGCCGACAAAGGACAGCCGGTCGACGGCCACCGTGTTGCCGTACCGGATCACCAAACCGCTACAGACGACCGCCGGGCCGCGGGTCGGGTCGGTGGCGTCGGTCACGGGTGGTCACGCTACCGTTGTGGCCGACATGATCGACATCCGGCTGGTGAGAGACGACAGCGTCGCGGTCAAGGCGGCCCTCGGGCGCCGTGGCGTGGACCCGGCCGACATCGACCGGCTGGTCGAGCTGGACGCCGCTGCCCGCGGGGCCGTCGGCCGGCGGGACGAGCTGCGCGCCGAGGTCAGGGCGCTCTCGAAGGAGGTCGGGGAGGCGCGACGGGCGGGAGACACCGCCGCGGCCGACGAGCTGGCCGCCCGCAGCCGGACGCTCGGGGACGAGGAGCGGTCGCTCCACGCCGTGGCCGACGCCGCCCAGGAGGACGTCCGCCAGGCCCTCCTCTACCTACCCAACCTCCCGGCACCGGACGCACCGGACGGCGACGGCCCCGACGACAACGTGGTGGCGCGCATGTGGCCGGACGAGGACCCGACCTACGCCGACCACCAGCGGGTCCCCCACTGGGAGATCGGCGCCGCCCTCGGCCTGCTCGACATGGAGCGCGGGGCGAAGCTGTCCGGCTCGATGTTCCCCCTCTACCGCGGCTTCGGGGCGAGGCTGCTGCGGGCCCTCACCGCCTTCGCCCTCGACAGCCACGCCGACGAGTTCGAGGAGGTGCGCCCACCCACCCTCGTCCTCACCGAGACGATGGTCTCGACCGGCCACCTCCCGAAGTTCGAGGAGGAGGCCTACCACCTCGAGCGTGACGACCTCTGGGCCATCCCGACCGCCGAGGTGCCGCTCACCTCGATGTGGCGGGGCGACATTCTCGACGAGGCCGAACTGCCGCTCAAGCTCACCGCCGCCACCGCCTGCTTCCGTCGCGAGGCGGGGGCCGCCGGACGCGACACCCGCGGGCTCCTCCGGGTGCACGAGTTCGACAAGGTGGAGCTGTTCGCCTACGCCACCCCCGAGCAGGCCCCGGCGCTGCTCGACGCCATGGTGGCCCGGGCCGGGGCGCTGCTGCGCGCGCTCGGCCTGCAGTACCGCGTGCTCGACCTGTGCACCGGCGACATGGGGAACTCGGCCGCCCGCACCTTCGACCTCGAGGTCTACTCGCCGGGGGTGGACCAGTGGCTCGAGGTCTCCTCGGTCAGCTGGTGCAGCGACTACCAGGCCCGGCGGGCCAGCATCCGCTACCGGCCCGGTGGCGGCGCGCCGGTGCTCGTGCACACCCTCAACGGTTCGGCCCTGGCCTGGGCCCGCATCTGGGCCGCCCTGGTCGAGACTGGCCGCCAGGCAGACGGGTCGGTCGTGCTCCCCGAGGTGCTCGCCCCGTACCTGCGAGGGGAGCGGGTGATCCCGGCCCGCTGAGTCCGGCGACCGGGAGCAGAGCGGTGGCCGGCCTGCCGCGGCGGGGCTCAGTCGCGGGGGGCCTCGAACCGGTAGCCGACGCCGCGGATGGTGGTGATCAGCTTGGGCGAGGACGGGTCCTCCTCGACGTGGCTACGGAGCCGCTTGATGTGCACGTCGAGCGTCTTGGTGTCGCCGAAGTAGTCGGATCCCCAGATTCGGTCGATGAGCACGTCGCGGGTCAACAGGCGGCCGGCGTTCTCCATGAGCAGCGACAGGAGCTCGAACTCCTTGCGCCGAAGGTGCACGTCCTCGCCGCGCACGAAGACCAGGTGGCGGTCCGGGTCGATGTGGATGCCGCCGGTCTCGAGGACGGAGCTTCCGCTCGACCGGGCGGCGTCCTCTCCGTTCCCTTTGCTGGCCTCACCCGCCTGGTCCCCTGCCGCCGCCCCGTCGGACGTCGGGGTCCGCCGGAGCACGGCGCGCATCCTGGCCACCAGCTCACGTAGCCGGTAGGGCTTGGACACGTAGTCGTCGGCGCCCACCTCGAGGCCGACCACGGTGTCGATCTCCGTGCCCTTGGCGGTGACCATGATGATCGGCACCGTCGACCGGGCCCGGATCGAGCGACAGACGTCGATGCCGGACAGACGGGGCAGCATCAGATCGAGGAGGACCAGGTCGGGCTGTGCCGACGCGAAGAGCTTGAGGGCCTCGTTGCCGTCCCTGGCCACCGTCACGGCGAAGCCCTCGCGGGTGAGCCCGATGACCAGGGCGTCGATGAACGACTCGTCGTCCTCGGCCAGCAGCACCTTGGTCTGCGACTGGTCGGTGGTGGTCGGCGTCTTCGGGGTCATGCGGAATATTCGGGTGGTGTGGGCAGGATGAGGGTGAAGGTCGAGCCTTCGCCCTCCCGCGAGTCGACCTCGACCCGGCCCTGGTGGTTGCTGGCCACGTGCCGCACGATGGACAGACCGAGGCCGGTGCCGCCCGAGTCGCGGCTGCGGCCGTGGTCGACGCGGTAGAAGCGCTCGAAGATGCGCTCGAGGTCGCGCGCGGGGATGCCCACGCCGCAGTCGGACACCGCCAGCCGGATCTCGCCGTCGACCTGGCTCCCGGCCACCTTGACCACACTGTCCTGGTAGGAGAAGGTCACCGCGTTCTCGAGCAGGCTGTGGATCGCCGAGACCAGTTGGCGCCGGTCCCCGAGCACGTGCACCGGAGGGCTTGGCTCATTGAGCTCGATGGTAATGCGTCGCTGCTCAGCGGCCGACCGGACCCGCTCGATCGCCTCGGCCATGACCAGGTTGATGTAGATCGGCTCGCGAGGCGGAGCCTCCTCGGACTCGATGCGGCTGAGGTCGAGGAGGTCGTCGATGATCCTGCTCACCCGGAATGCCTCGGTGTGGATACGCGAGGCCAGCCGCTGGGCCACCTCGGCGTCCGGCTCCACGGTCAGGGTCTCGGCCAGCAGGCCGAGGGCGCCGATCGGGGTCTTGAGCTCGTGGCTCACGTTGGCCACAAAGTCGCGTCGAATCTCCTCGAGGCGCCGCCGGTCGGAGACGTCCTCGATGATGGCGATGACCCCGAGCGGTCGCCGGCCGTCGTCGATCAGCCGGGTGCGGACGGTCAGCGTCTGGCGGGGGGGGCCGTAGAGGTCGAGAGTCCGCTCCGCCGAGCCGTCCTGCCAGGCGTTCTCGAGGAGCTCGTTGACGGCCTGGGCGGCCAAGGCGTCCCCGTGGCGATTGTTCATGAGCCCGACGGCACGGGCGTTCTGGAAGGCCACATCACCGTTTTCGTCGCAGACGATCACCCCCTGGGGCAGGGTGTCGAGGGCCCGGCGCAGCCGGATGGCGTCGGCGCTGGCCTCGGTCACCGCCTCGGCGGCCTCGCCGGTGACCCGCTCCAGGTGGCTGAGCACGGGCTCGACCCCGCCGTCGTCCGGGGGCGTGACGCCCAGGCGGTTGGACAGGGCGGTCAGCCGCTGGTGGAGAGCCCGCCGACCGGACCGGCGACCGAGCCGGACAGCCACGACGACGGCCAGGACGGCCACCACCGCGAACACGATGTACCCGATGACGTACGGCTTCACCGCCTAAGCATGACAGGCCCGTGGCGGCGTCGTGACGATCCGTGACGGTTTCACAGAATAACATGAAAGATCACGAAACCTATTGAAACGGGATCCGGTCTCTTCTACCCTGGGCCGATGATCGCCGGCCACCTCCTCCCCGTCCATCTCCTTCCTCCGTCACGGCTCCCGACGCCCACCGGCCTACCGGCTCGCCTGTTTGCCGTGACCATGCACCCCGACCCGACCCAGCTGCCGGGGGGCTCGGTCCTCCAGAACCTGATGGACGGTCTGCAGGGGTGGGCGCTCGCCCTGGCCCTGGTCGGGCTGGTCATCGGCGCGGCGGCCTGGGCCCTCGGTTCCCATGGCCAGAACTACCAGCAGAGCTTCGTGGGCCGACGGGCGGTGCTCATCTCCGGCCTGGCAGCGCTGCTCATCGGGGCCGGTCCCGGCATCGTCAACTTCTTCTTCAACGCCGGCCAGGGCGTGCACTGAGGTGACCGGGTTCGGCGCCCTGCCGGCGCTGCCCACGGCCTCCTGTCCGTCGGCGGCCGCATCACTCGGCGCGGCCGGCCTGGGCCCGATCTGCCAGGCGGCGTCCGGGGTCACGGGACTGGCGGGATCGGCCGCTTCCCAGGTGACGGGATTCGGGGTCGACAGCGTGCTCGGTGCCCTGGGCACCTGGGTGGCCGACGGGGCGAGCTGGCTACTCGGACAGATCGGCGTCGCCATTGGCCAGACCACCAGCGTCGATCTCGGGGCGTCGTGGTTCACCGTCCACTACGGGACGATGGCCGCCCTGGCCGGGGTGGTCGTGGTCCCCCTGCTCCTGCTTGGCGTCATCCAGTCCGTCTACCGCCAGAGCGCCTCGATGCTCCTGCGGTCGGTGCTGGTCAACGTCCCGCTGGCACTGCTCCTCACCGCGGTGGCGGTCAAGCTGGTGCAACTCGGCCTCGCCCTCACCGACGCCATGAGCGCGGCCGTGGCCCAGGGTGCTGGGCTCGACAGTGGACACTTCCTGTCCGCCGTGACCCTCGAGCTCTCCGTGGCCCAGTCGGCCGGTGCCGGGGGCGTTCCCGCCTTCGTCCTCTTCCTCGGGGCATTGGCCGTGGTGATCGGCGCCCTGCTGGTCTGGGTGGAGCTCATGATCCGCGCCGCGGCCGTCTACGTCGCCGTGCTCTTCCTTCCCCTGGCCCTGGCCAGCCTGGCGTGGCCGGCCATCTCGCACTGGTGCCGGCGGCTGGTCGACACGCTGGTGGCACTCATCCTCGGGAAGTTCGTGATCGCTTCGGTGCTCAGCCTGGCCGTCGGCGCCCTGGCCGGGGGCACCGGCTCGACGGCGGCCGGCTCTGGGCCGGGCAGCGCCGGGGCCCCGGGGGGCGGGTTCACCGCCGTCCTTGGTGGCGCCGCGCTTCTCCTCCTGGCGGCGTTCGCCCCGTGGGCGCTGTTCCGGCTGCTCCCGTTCCTCGAGGCCGGTGCGGTCGGTCATCTCGAAGGCCTGAGCCAGCGGGCGCGCCACTCGGTCATCGCTCCGACACGGGCGCTCGCCCACGAGGCGATCCGGGCGTCGACGAGGGTGGCGTTCGCCGCCGGGGCTGCCTCCGAGGTGGGTGGCGGGCTGCGGGGCGCGGTCACCGGCGCGCTCGCGACGGTGCCGGGAAGCGGTAGCGGTGGCGGCACACCCGCCGGTCCCGGGCCCGACCCGGGGCTCCCGACCGCCGCGACCACCGGTGTCGGCGCCACCGTGTCGCCCGGTCACGACATCCCGGTGTGGGCGGCCCACCCCGAGGCGACCGCCGCCGCCGAGTTCTACCTCGGCGGGGGAGCAGCTGTCGGCGATCCGGGCGACGGAGCAGGGTTTGCACCCGCCGGTGGTCCGGCGGAGCTCGTCCGCCTCGGCGCCCCGTTCACCGACCAGCCCGAGTCCGGGCAGCGCGATCGGCCGGCCGGCGCCACCCGGCCGTTGCCCCGTCAATCCGGCGCGCTCCGGGCCGACGCCCTCGGCCGCGACGAGCTGGGTCCCCGCCTGATCGCCGCGCCCCAGACGCCGACTGGCCTCCGACGGCCGCCTGCGGAGACCGATCGGCACGGCGACGGCGGCCGCGGTGGCTGAGCGGACCGGGGCTGAACGGGCCGGGTCCGACCGGGTCCGCTACCGGTTCCCGCCACTCGAGCGGCGTGGGGTGATCGCCGGCTGGCGGGGCGGGCAGATCGCCGCGGTGGCCGCCGGCCTGGTCATCGCGATGGCCGCGGTGCGCTCCCAGCCGTCCGTCGAGGGGGTTGCCGCCGCGCTGACCGGCGTGGCCGCCGCGGTGGCGGTGGCGTTCTGGCCGGTCCGCGGGCGGACGGGGGAGCAATGGCTGCCGCTGGTGGTCCGGTGGGTGTGGGCCGGATCCACCCGGACCCGACGGCAGCACGCTCCGGGTCCCGGCCAGGGACATCTGGCCGCCGTGCGGCCGACCGGAGGCGCCGGAGGACCGACGCTCCTCTCGATGTGGGCCGGGCCGTCGAGCCGGAACCGGACGGTCTTCGGTGGCCTGTCGGTGTCCGGGGTGCCGTTCGGCCCCGACTCCGGCCACGAGGCCGGCGTGGTCACCGACGGGCCTGCACGTACGGCCACCGCCGTCCTCGCCGTCCGGGGTCACAGCTTCGCCCTCCTTGCCCCGGCCGACCAGGACGCCCGGGTCGCCGCCTGGGCCCGTGTGCTGTCGGCACTGGCCCGCGAGGGATCGGAGGTGCACCGGGTCCAGTGGATCGAGTCGTGCCTGCCCGACGACGGCAACGCGGTGCGGACCCACGGCGACATCCATGCGGTCCTCGGCCCGGAGTCGCCGGCGGGCCGCTCGTACCGGGCGCTGGTCGACGAGGCCTCGCCGATCACCCGTCGTCACCGGGTGCTGGTGGCCCTCTCGATCCACACCGCCCGCTCGGCCCGCTCGATCCGTGCCTCCGGTGGTGGCACGCCCGGTGCCGGGGCGGTGCTGACCCGTGAGATCGGCTCGCTTCACCGGGCCTTCGAAGGCGCCGACGTCACAGTCGACGGTGTCCTCGGCCCCGCCGCGCTGGCCCGTGTCATCGCGGACGCGTCGGTGCCGATGTCGGCCACGACGCCCGCCGCCGCCCCTCATCGCCCTCCGCGCGGGACGGACGCGGTACTGGACGACACCGGACCGGCGCCGCAGTGGCCGTGGCCCATGACCGTCGAACCCGAGTGGGACGCCGTCCACACCGATGGCACGTGGCACGCGACCTACTGGATCGCCGAATGGCCGCGGATCGACGTGACGCCAGATTTCCTCGGCCCACTGTTCTTCTCGCCGTTGCGCCGGTCGATCGCGGTGACCATGGAGCCGGTCAGCCCGAGCCGCGCCGCGCGTCAGGTGGCCCAGGCCCGGACGGCCGACCTGGCCGACGGCGAGCTGCGGCGCCGGGGTGGCTTTCTCGTGACCGCCCGCCACCACCGCGAACGGGAGAGCGTCGAGACCCGGGACGAGGAACTGGCCGACGGTCACGCCCAGTTCCGCTTTTCGGGCTACGTGACGGTGACCGCCGACGCCCGCCCCGAACTGTCCGGCGCCTGCGCCGCGCTCGAGCAGGCGGCGGGCCAGGCGCGGATCGAGCTCCGTCGGCTCTACGGCGAGCAGGACGCCGCGTTCGCCTGCACACTCCCGCTGGGTCGGGGACTCGCATGAACCGCCGGGGCCCGCGGGTGCCCGCTCATGTGGCCACCACCCGTCACCTGTGTGCCGCCTACCCCCTCGTCACCGAGGCGGGCCTCGGCCACGAGGGCGTCCTCATCGGCCGGGACATCCTCGGCGGATCGTTCGTCTACGACCCGTTCGCGCTCTATCGCACCGGGGTGGTGACCAATCCGAACATGGTGGTGCTCGGCCAGATCGGCCGGGGGAAGAGCTCGTTTGTCAAGACCTACCTCTGGCGGCAGGCAGTGTTCGGCCGGCGGGCCTGGGTGGTGGACCCCAAGGGGGAGTACGGACCGCTGGCCGCCGCCTGGGGCGTGACCCCGGTGGCACTGCGGCCCGGCGGGGCGGTCCGGCTCAACCCGCTCGACACCGGCGAGGACGCCGATGGTGCGGGAACCGATGGTGCGGGATCCGAGCCGGGCGACGACGCCCAGCGCCGGCGGGTGGTCCTCACCTCCTCGTTGGCCGTGGCTTGCCTCGGTCGCGAGCTCGCCCCGCGCGAGCGTGCGGCGATCGACGCCGCCATCGGCGACGCCGCCTCCCGGGCCGGCACGGCCGGCATGCCGGCCCCCACCCTCCCGCTCGTGGTGGACGCCCTCCTCGACCCCGGTATGGACGCTTCCCAGGCGCTGCGGACCACCCGGTCGGTCCTGTTGGAGGACGGACGCGACGTGGCACTCGAGCTGCGGCGGCTGGTCGCCGGTGACCTCTGCGGCATGTTCGACGGTCCGACCACCGACAGGCTGCGTCTCGACGGACCGCTGGTGGTGCTCGACCTGTCATCGGTGTACCACTCGCCGGCTCTCGGGGTCCTCATGGCGTGCGCCGCCGCGTGGCTGCAGAGTGCGGTACAGGCCCGGCACCGCAACCGGATCATCGTGGTGGTGGACGAGGCGTGGGCCATCCTCTCGAACCTCGGTGTGGCCCGCTGGCTCCAGACGTCGTGGAAACTGTCGCGGGCCCACGGCGTAGCCAACATGGCCGTCCTCCACCGCCTGTCCGACCTCCGCTCGGTGGGCTCGGCCGGGTCTGAACAGGTCAACCTGGCCGAGGGCCTGCTGGCCGACTCCGAGACCCGCGTGGTCTACGCCCAGTCGCCCGGCGAGATCGACCGGACCCGCGAGCTGCTTGGGCTCACCGACACCGAGGCGGAGCTGGTGAGCCAGCTGCGCCTCGGGATGGCGCTGTGGAAGGTCGGCCAGCGGTCGTTCCTCGTCGAGCACCGGCTGGCGTCCGGCGAACGATGGCTGGTCGACACTGACCAGGCCATGTCCGACCTCGGCTCCGACGGGCGCAGTACCGCGGGCCGGACCGGTGCAGCGCGATGACCCCGCTCGGCGCGGCCGCCGGCGTGCTCGGTGTGGCCGCGTCTTTCGGGACCGCCCTCCTCGGTCACGGCCGCGCCGGCCGTCCGGCCGCACCGGCGGGTAGTCCACCCTCCGGCACCCGGCGCTCCCGCCTCCTCCCTCCGGGGCGCCGGGTGCCGCCCCTCCGCCGACCGGATCACCGTCGGACCGGCGCCCGGTGGGCGGGTGCCCGGGAACTCCGACCGCTGCTCATGCCGGCCCGGCGCGGCACCGTGCCGCTCCCCCCGGGGCGTCTGGTCCTCGGCCGGACCGGACGGCACCTGGTGGCCACCGAGCCCGCCCAGTCGGTGATCGTGTTCGGGCCGACCCAGTCGCACAAGACGTCCGGGTTCGCGGTGCCGGCCATCCTCGGGTGGGACGGCCCGGTGGTGGCCACCAGCGTGAAGACCGATCTGGTCGAGCACACCATCAACCACCGGCGGACGCTCGGCGCCGTCGACTGCTTCGACCCCGCCGGGTCGACCGGCCTGGCCTCGGCGGGGTGGTCGCCCCTGCCGTCGGCACGCACCTGGCCGGGGGCCCGGCGGGCCGCCGCCGGGTTGACCGAGGCGGCCAAGGCGTCGGTGGGGACGATGAGCGACGGCGACTTCTGGTACGCCACGGCGGCCAAGATGCTCGCCCCCTTGCTCTTCGCCGCCGCCTCCGGGCACCGGGGGATGGACGACGTGGTCCGCTGGGTCGACACCCACGAGGAAGCCGAGGTGATCGACCTACTGGACCGGTCCGGGGTGCCCGAAGCCCTCCACGCCGCCTGGTCCGCCTTCGGCAAGGAGGACCGGCAACGGAGCTCGATCTACACCACGGTCGAGACCATCCTCGAGCCGTTCGCCGGAGGTGCGACCGGGGGCGCCGTCGGAGGCGCGGGGACGACGATCGACCCGAGCCTGTTCCTCGACGGGCCCAATACCCTCTACGTCTGTGCCCCGGCCCATGACCAGCGGCGGCTGACCCCGCTGTTCACCTCGGTCGTGCGCGCTGTCGTCGAGCGCGCCTACGAGCGGGTGGCCCGCGCCCACCGGCCGCTCGACCCTCCGCTGCTGGTGGTGCTCGACGAAGCGGCCAACATCGCCCCGCTGGCCGACCTCGACGCCCTGGCCTCGACCGCCGCCGGGCACGGCGTGCAGCTGGTGACCCTCTGGCACGACCTGGCCCAGATCACCACCCGCTACGGGTCCCGGGCCACGACAGTGGTCAACAACCACCGGGCCAAGCTCTTCCTGTCCGGCATCTCCGATCCGCCGACACTCGACTATGCCAGCCACCTCATCGGCGACGAGGAGGTGCTGTCGGCGGCGGTCACCGCCAGCCGCGCCGGACCGAGCACGACCCGGACCCCCACCAGCCGGCGGCTGGCTCCGCCGGACTCGCTGCGTCGGATCCCGATCGGCGGGGGCGTCCTCGTCTACGGACGCCTGCCCCCGGCCCGGCTCCGGCTCCGGACCTGGTACGACGACCCGTGGATGCGGGCCCGCGTCGGACGGGCGACGGACGCGGACCGTCCATCCTGAGGATGGCAGCCACGTCACCCCTTTGTCAGGCTGTGCCAGGCAGGACCAACGGACTGGACGCCCGTTCCAGGCGGACGGAGGGGGACGGACGGCCATGGGGACGTTGACGGGGAACGGTGCCGGCTGCGCCGGCCAGGAAGTCCGGTCGGTCCGGAGGACGGCGGCGACGCTGACGCTGGCGGGCGTGGTCTCCCTGAGCCTGGCGGCCGTCTCGCTCGTCGCCGGCCCGGCGGGTCCGGCTGGCGCGTCCACGCCGGAATGGACCACCCAGGCCGCCTACCCGCCGCCACCGGACGCCATCGCCGTGTCGTGCGCGACGGCCACCGACTGCGTGGCGGTGGGTCAGGACTCGGCCATCATCACCACCACCGACGGGGGCGCGGTGTGGAACCCGGGCACGCTTCCCGGCATTGATGCCGGCGCCGAGCTCGAGGCGGTGTCCTGTCGGGCCGCGGACGACTGCGTGACCGTCGGCGACGACGGCGCCGTGTTCACTACCGACGGCGGCAGCTCCTGGTCGACGGGCTCGGGGGTGGACACCTCCAGCGGACTCACCGCCGTGTCGTGCGCCTCGACCGTCGACTGCGTGGCGGTGGGCGAGGTGTCGGCCGCCACCGACGGTGGCTCGACGTGGTCCGCCCTCCCGGCCCCGGCCGGCGTGTTCTTCGAGTCGATCTCGTGCCCGTCCACCTCCGAGTGCGTGGCCGTTGGCGAACAGCCTGGTGGCGCCACCGTGGCCGAGGTCACCACCGACACCGGCACCACGTGGACCCCGGTGGTGCTTCCGGTCACGGCGGCCGAGGGCGGCGGGGTCTCGTGCGGCTCGGTGTCCGACTGCGTGATCGTCGGCACACCGACACCGGCGCCGGGGTGCTGGTCATCACCGACGGCACCAGCTGGGTGCCGGAGACGGTGCCCGCAGCCATCACCTAACTGAGCGACGTCTCGTGTCCGACGACCAGCGACTGTGTCGCCGTCTCCTACGACACCTCCATCACCTCCACCGACGGCGGGACCACCTGGACGCAGGGATCGATTCCGCCCAGCGCCGAGGGGGCCGGGAGCGTGTCGTGCGCCACGCCGTCGCATTGCGTGGCGGTGGGCGCGGGCGTCTTCGGTCCCAGCGTGGGCAAGGCCACCACCAACGGCGGGAGCAGGTGGGCCGCGCTCGGACTGGCCAGCGGGCTGGTCCTCACCGCCGTCTCCTGTCCCTCGGCCACGACCTGCATGGCCGTGGGGACGGGATCGGTGGTGAGCACCACGGACGGCGGGACCGCCTGGACCTCCGTCAACGACCCCGACGAAGGCGCCACCCTGACCGGGATCTCGTGTGCATCGACCGCCCACTGCGTGGCCGTCGGCTCCGAGTACGGCCTGGAGGGGGTCCCCTCTCCACCGCCGACGGCGGCCGGACCTGGAGGACCGCGCCGACGCAGTCGCAACCGGCGACGACGCTGTCGGGCGTCTCCTGCTCGTCGACCAAGGTGTGCGTGGCCGTCGGCGCCCAGTCCATCCTCACCACGGCCAACGGCGGGCGGTCGTGGACACCGCGCACCGTGCCGGCCGGCATCGGCACCGTGTCGGCGGTCTCGTGCCCTTCGACGTCGGACTGCATGGCGGTCGGCTTCGAGCAGGGGTATGAGGGGACCGGAAGCGAAGGCGCGGCCATCACCACCACCGACGGGGGCGCCACCTGGCCGTCCTCGACGCTGCCCGTGGATACCACGGAGCTCACCGGGGTGTCGTGCCCGGCGGTCGCCACCTGCCCGGCGGTCGCCGCCTGCACGGCCGTCGGCTACGACTTCGTCGGGGCCGGTGTGGTCCTCGCCACCATCGGCGACGGCGCCAGCTGGGCGGCACCGACCGTGCCCACCGGGGTCTTCGGCCTCGACGGCGTCTCCTGTGCGGACGGTACCTGTGCGGCGGTGGGCACGGACACGGCCGGTACGTCGGGCACGGTGGCCGTGTCCACCGGTGGGTCCACCCTCGAAGCGGAGACGGCGCCGCCCGGCGTGTCCCGCCTGGCCGGCATCGCCTGCGGGTCGGCGCAGGCCTGCGAGGCGGTCGGATCGGGCAGCGCGGTGGGCGGCAGTGGCGTCATCATCGGCTCGGACTCGGTCGGCGGGCCGCTCGTCCCCACCACCCTCACGCCCTCGCTCTCACCCGCCAGCGTTCACCCGGGGACGGCGGTGACCTACTCGGCCACGGTCACGTCGAACCCGGGTACCGGCACCCCGACCGGAATGGTCACCTTCGTCGTCGGGTCCACGTCCCTGTGCGGGACCACGTTGACCGCCGGGGCCGCATCCTGCTCGGCCACTGACGCCCCCCCCCCCCTCGGCCTCGACTCCGTCGTCGCCACCTACCGCGGGGACGACGGAGTCGAACCGACATGGGCGGCCACGCCGTTGGCCGTCGACAGCGTGAC
>JBKQRT010000079.1:0-12989 GCA_052143895.1 Acidimicrobiales bacterium
GGCAACTGGGCGCGATCGTCGGCGCTCATGGCGGCGCCGAGGTCATCGGGGTTAGTTGGATTGCCTCGGGCGCCAACGATGTCATCCGCATAGCTTGAGTAGGCATTTCTTGGAGCGACCGATCGAGACGGTACCGGCGACGCCTCTGTCGTTGCTTGCCTTATAGGTGCCAAGAGCCGCATTCGACACAGCCGGTGGACCTGACGCTCGCCGATGCGGTGGACTGCTCGCCCGAGCTCTTGGCGATGCATCGGTCCCGAACTCGCCATCGTCGCAATGGATTTCGACGATGGCGTTGGGCAGGGGGACGCTGTCCCAGGCCCGGTCCGAGATCGGGTCAGCTCGCCACTTGCAAAGGGCCCGGGTGGAGAAGCCGGCCGCCCTGCGAGTAACCGCACGGGAATCCCCTGAGCGGCAAAGTCACCGACCGATGGGAACTTCGTTTTGGGAGATGGTCCTTGGCGAAGTAAACGGCAGCACACCGGAGGTCTCGTTCTCCATCGCGGGCCTCCCGACGGCGAACCTGGACCAGCGCGTCCTCACCCAATCCTGCGGCGGACTCTCAGTATGTGCCTGAAGGATCGGCGCCGCACAGTCCGAGAGACAAGGCTAGATTTTCATCCAGTAGCTAGCTCTGAGGAGGCCGGAACATGCTTGCCTATACCTATCCCTTGGCCGACTTGTTCGGCACGATGCTTGGTTTGTTCGTATTTTTCATCTGGTTCTGGTTACTCATCGTCATCTTTGGCGACATCTTCCGGAGTCAGGATATGGGCGGCGGGGCCAAGGCGCTGTGGATCATCTTCGTGATCGTCCTGCCTTTCCTCGGCATCCTCATCTATCTGATCGCCCGTGGTGGCAAGATGCACGAGCGGGCCGAGGCGGCAGCCCGACAGCAACAGAAGGCCTTCGACGCCTACGTAAAGGAGACCGCCGGCGGGAGCAGCAACGTCGACAAACTGGCCAAACTCGCCGACCTCAAGCAGCAGGGCGTGATCACGGACGCCGAGTTCGAGGCCCAGAAAGCCAAGCTGCTTGGCTGAGAACTCCGAATGTGGATAGCCGGCAGTCCCCGACGCAGAGCATTGACTTGGGCTGGGTTCGCACTTGACGGTCCGGATGTAATCCACCGAAACCCGGCTGGCGGTAGCCGGGGTTATTCACCGGCGTCGCTAAGATTTTCCTTTGTCAATGACCTTGACGTCCTTTCCGTGGAGGATCGAGCTCCAAGCAATGGAGGGAGCGCCTTTCCAGCCTTTGTCCTTGACGGCTTGGGCAAACTCGCTGCCAGCGACGCCTAACCCGGTGATGCCGAGAAGTATCTCCACAATCCATGCGACCGTGAGCGAAGTACCCGACAAACCGAGGATCAAGCCGTAAGGCACCCAGGACAAGATCCATAGCACGATTCCCAACCGGATCTTCACGCTCCAATCCTTCCAGGTATTCCTGGCACTCTGAAGCCCAATCCCCGGCATTCCGTGACATCCCGAGGAGATTCCTGAACTGGGTAGAAGTGTTTGGATACCAGGAACTCATCCGCGTGGCCTGATCTGGGGCCTTCGAGAGCCTTAGGTCACCTCGGACGTTGCCTCAGGTGTTGCTGCCTCCCAGGCTCAGGCGGCTAACCGCACTGCGATCAACCTCGACAGCGCAACACCAATGCCTATGGCGACGGCCCAAGTCAGCGCCGAGTCCCAGGCAACTCCCCGGTCAGTCGGGCCCGCGGGTGGCGGGTTCCCTCGGACTCCCCCCACATAGTGGCGAAAACTCGCTGCGTCACCACAACAGAGACCGCCGCCACGCCAGCGCTGATGCCCCTCCAAAGGGGCCGTTTCTTCCTCTCATGTAGCGGCGGCTTCGTAGGCTGCGCCGTCTTGCTCAGCAGGAGAATCCTGCCCGCGTGGCGCCCCGAACGGCCCTCTTCACTCACGGACGTGTCGTCACCAGGCCGTTGGCAGGGTTGGGGACGCCCTGACCGCGTAGCCGGCCGTTTCGAGCAGGCCCCGACAGCGCCGAGGACATCAGCCATCGGGACGGTCCCATCCCGTCGAGCAGATGGCTCGGGCATTCCCTGTGCATAGCGGCGACTCACTGAATCGACCCCGCCTCGATCATCGGTTCGTAGAGTATTTCCATGCCGGAATTTTGGCGCTTGACGCATCCGATCCCTGGGGTCAGGATTCAGGAAGGCGGATCAATTGCGTCAGTGAAGCGACCGAAAGGAGCCCCGATGGGAATGAGGCGGCGGACACGGCGTCGTGGACTCATCGCTGGAGCGGTGGCAGGAGGGGCGATAGCTCATCACCGCAACAAACAACAATATGCCGATCAGGATCCTGCCGACGACAGCCCGGGCCGGTATGCGCCGGCGCCGGCAGACCCGGCGGACGAGATCGAGCACCTCGCGCAGCTCCACACCTCGGGTGCGCTCACGGACGAAGAGTTCGCGTCCGCTAAGGCGAAGGTCCTCGGGTCCTGAACCCAAACCGGATTGCAAGAAGTCCTGGAATGCATCGAGACGACAGAGATAGGGAATGCGATGAGTGAATCTCGTAAAGACGTGCTCCTGAAGGCGCTCGAGGCGGAGGTAGGTGGCGCAACAGTTAATCTGAGCACCCTATTTACCGACGATGTCGTTGGATGGTCGCCATATGCATCGGTGTCAGGGCTCGCGGAACTCGCTGTGATCGCCGCCCTCCGCGAGGTGGCGTTCTCCAACGTCGTCATTCTCTTCCGAGGACTCGATGAAGTAGGCAATAAGGCGTATGCCGAATGGCTGATCGAAGCCGATCACACCGGGCCTCTGATCCTCGGCGAGGATGCCGAAGTGGAGGCAACGGGACGGCGCGTCAAGTTGCCTGGTGTCACAGTGGCCGACTTCCGAGACGGAAAGATCAGGTCGTATCGGACGTACTTCGACGACGTCTCGCTGATCGAGCAGATGGTCGACGTCTGATACTCCCGGGCACGGTGGACTTCCATGTCGAGGAGCGACCAGATCCACTGGATGTCGAGTTCCTAGAAACGCAGATCCGCATTGAGGCGTCCGCTGCCACGGGACTCGGTGACGAAGTCGACTTGGCGATCTTCGTCCGCGATGCTGGCGCGGTCGTAGCCGGCATAAGTGGATGGACCTGGGGCGACTGTTGTGAGCTGCAGAACCTGTGGGTGGACCCAAGCCTCCGAGGTGGGGGCCTTGCTACCCGGCTCATCGCCGCTGCCGAAGCCGAGGCTGCGGCCCGCGGATGCCGTCAGACTGTCCACTTCACCTACGACTTTCAGGCTCGAGCTCTCTATGAACGGAACGGCTACGAACTAGTCGGTCGAGTCGAGGATTTTCCATCAGGGACAGACGCCCTCTGGTTCCGAAAGCGCTTGCAGCCCGGCGGCCGTGCGGCGCGACCGTCGTAGATCGCGACGTCGAAGACGCTGCGATCCCTGCGAGTGGGATTCGCAGCTTGGCCCCCACCACAGGCCTTGAAGGGCCAGATCGCGAATCTCGGAGTTGACTGGGACCCGACGGCAACAAAACAGAGACGTGGGTCCAACAGTTATCCGAGGCCGACGCCTTCGATGCCTGCGCTGGGAGTGATATCCGGGAGGCGAAGCATGCGAAACGAGTTGGCCAGACCGAGAAGTGAAGCGATAGCGGGGATGAGCAAGGCTAGCTGTAGGGAAATGTTTCGAGCGCGGGTGTTGATGGCCAGGACCTCAGCCTGAACCGCCTTCGGCTCGTCGGTGATCTGCTGTTGTAGCTGGGTGTTGCTCATGACCTCCGCATCGTGCTCGAGCTCGGCGGAGATCTGCTGTTGTTGCGCCGGGGGTATCGCGGGGTTGGCCTCGCTCATGTGGGCGAAGCTCAGTGCCAGGGCCCAGAGCAAGATACCGCCGGCAATGGCGAGCCCGAAAGATAGCCCGAATGAGCCCGCGGCGGAGTTCACGCCAGCAGCCTCGCTCACGCGGTCCTCGGCAATGGGAGCGAGAGTGAAGTTGTTGAGTTGCGAGACGAGCATGCCCAGGCCCGAACCGGCGATCACGAGTGGGATCACTAGATACCACCCAGAGTCGACTCTCGGCACCAAGGGAATGATGGTTGCCATTCCGACAGTGCTCAGGGCGAAGCCGGCCATGACGATCTGGGCCGCACGCCACTTGCCTGCCTTTCGACCGGCGAGAATGGCCATTCCGAACATGGATAGCGACAAGGGCGCAAGGGAGAGGCCGGCTTGCATCGCGTTGTACTCGAGGGTCATCTGCAAGAAGAGTGGCAGGGCGATCATTGCTCCGCCGAGGGTGATCTGCTGCAGCATCTGTTGCGAGATGCCGATGCGAAAGTTCAAGTGTTTGAACAGGTCAGGGTCCAATAGTGTCGGTTTTCCGAGCCGTTTGCGATGCACTAACCAGTAGGCGAACGCGGCGAGGGTCGCCGCACCGATGGCAATGAGCAGGCCGACGTATCGGCCGCCCTCCTGCCAAACGAGGATGCCGAGGACGACGCCACCCATGCCGACGACGGACAGAGCTGCGCCGAAGACGTCCATTTGGCGCGGTCCCGTGTAGGGGACATCCTTGACCAGGCGTATCTGGGACAACACGGCGAGGATGATGAGGGCCTCGAGTCCGAAGCCGACCCGCCATGACAGGTAGGTCGTGAGGAAACCGCCCAGGAGCGGACCGACAGCGGCCGCTATCGCCGCGGATGCGCCGACGAGCGCGTAGGCTCGCTTCTGGGCGTCCCCGGTGAAGTTGCCGTGGATGAGGGATTGCATCGCCGGTAGCAACAGGGAGGCGCCGAGACCGCCGATAATCGCCCAAAAGATGATGATGGTGTTCAGGGTGTGGGCGAGCGTCATTGCAACGGCACCGACGGCATAGGCCAGCAGGCCGATTACGTAGGCACGTCTACGTCCAATGAGGTCGCCGATCTTGGAATTGGTCAGAATGAAGGCCGCAGACACGAGCGCCTCGAGCGCGATTGCCGACTGGACACCGCTTGCTGTCGTATGCAGATCCTTGATCACTGCGGAGATCGATACGTTCATTAGTGACGTGTCGATCACAAGGACGAACATAGCCATGGCCAGCAGAAGAGCCAGTCGGTTGCTCCCCTCATCTCGTTGCTCTACTGGAACGTCAGAAGAGGTGCTCATGACAGGCTGATCCCTTCATTTATCCACGTAGGGCTTTTTGATTGATGCGCGGGATTCGCCACCTTGCTCGCCGACAGTACGTGCGTGGGGAGACCCGTCGTGAGGCATTGAACGTATGTCAGGCCCGCTCACAATTCGGGATCCGGCACTTCGGCCGCATCCATTTGCATCTCGACGGCTCTAAAGACATTCCCGTGGGTTCTGTCTTCACCGATGCGATCCAGAAAACCATCGCGCTCGAGCAGCTCGAAGACCGCAGGCTTCACGCGGGCAAGCCGCAAAGTCACCCCGGCTTGTTGCGTTAGTTCGAGAATTTCGCCCATCTTGGCTGACCCCTGCGAATCGATGAAATCTATGCCCTCGCAGTCGAGCACGATGCACGTGATGCCAGGCGTCGACAACGCCACTTCACGGACCCTGTCCTCGAGAGCGTCAGCGGTAGCGAAGAACAGGCCACCATCAAGCCGAAGGACAGCAATTTCCGGAAACTGCTCGTCAGCAGGATGCTCGTCCAACTCTCTGAATACCTGCGTGCCTGGTTCTCGTCCCAACAATGGCATTGTGGGGCGAGTCGCCACCGAAACGAGCCAGAGAAGGGAGAGACCGATCCCGATCATCACCCCGGTCAGGACGCCGAACACGAGGGTCCCTGCGATGGCCGCCATCGCAATCCAGAAGTCGATACGCTGTACTCTCGCGAGCCGCTGCATTTCGGGCAAGTCCATCATCCCCATGACCACGGCTTCGATGATCAAGGCGGCTAGAACGGACTTGGGCAAGACCGAGAACAGCGGCGCCAAAACCAGAAGTGTCAGTAGAACCATCACCCCAGATGTGAGCGAGGCGAGGCCCGTGCGGGCGCCCGAATGGTCGTTCAGGGAACTCGCCGAAAGGCTCGTCGAGACGGGCATTCCCTGAAACAGACCGGCTCCAACATTCGACATACCTTGGGCAACAGATTCTTGGTTGATATCGATGCGATAGCGGTGCTTGGCGGCAAAGGTTCTCGAGTCGCCGGCAGTCTGCGAGAACCCTATGAGTACGAGCGCCACTGCAGCGAGAGCGATCGTGCTTGCGTGGGCGCCTACTTGTTGCCATTTGGGCAGAGCCACATTCGGCAGGCCTCTAGGCACCGTGCCCACCAGGGCAACCCCGTGGGAACCGAGGTCGAAGATCCAGGAGGCCAAGAGACCGCCGACGACGAGCACTAGAGCCCCCGGGACTTTCGGAGCCACGGCTCGCAGTCCGAAAACAACGGCGAGTGAGATCCCACCGACGAGCACCGTCGCCAGACTGGTGGCATCGAGGGAGTCGATCCATGAACGTAGTTCCTGGATCGGATTCGAGCCACTGACGTCCGTCCCGGTCAGCTTCGGTAGTTCACCAATGACAACGTCGATCGCCGCCCCGAAGAGAAACCCAGTGACAACTGCACGCGAAAGAAACTGTGCGATCCAACCCATTCGAAACACCGCAAGGAGCAAAAAGAGGACTCCGGACGCGAGGGTGATGGTCGCCACGAAAGACGCCACGTCTTGAATCCCGGTGATCTTGGCAGCTACAACTGCGCTTGCGGCCACCGCCGCCAGACCTGAACTTGGCCCGGTCGAGATCTGTCGGCTCGTGCCGAACACAGCGAAGAGATTTGCACCGGCGGCAGCAGCATAAAGGCCGTTCTCTACCGGGATCCCAGCGATTGCAGCGTAACCGAGGTTCTTCGGGACGATCAGAGCGGCGACAGTAATCCCAGCAATCAGGTCACCTCTCAGCCAGCCACGATCATAGGACCTTGCCCATGTGACGATGGGAACCAGGTGCCATCGGTCTCGCTGAGGCAACGGGTGTTCAGCTTGGGCCATCAGGCCGTCACGGTCCTTTTCCTTCTCGGGTCTTCTCGAGGGCGGGCATCAGCCGGTGTCCGGAGCAGTGCCGTTTCAGTCTGCATCGAATCCGAGAGACTTGCTAGACCGACGCATTACCTCTTCCTCAACGTGCTGGCCCCGTTCCGTGTCCCCCAACCGACTTGTGAAACTGGTCACTTGTCGATTCAAAGAAACTTGCGAAAGCCCCTTGTCCGTCCCAAAGAATGGGACAAGACTCGCCTCGGGGGTGCAGCATTTGCCGCGTCCAGATCGGCGTGGCCGAGATGGGAGGCGAACGGTGGAACATCGAGGCGAAGGCTGGGTCCTCTTTGCTGGAATCGTCCTGATTTGGGGCGGGATCATGAAGGTATTCGACGGCATCTGGGCGTTCCGCTACCACGGCATCCTGCCGTCCAACTTAGAGGCTGCGATCTTCGGTCACAGCCTCAAGACCTATGGATGGGTGGATCTGATCGTGGCAGCCATTCTGATTATCTGTGGCTTCCTGGTCATAAGCGGCTCGGGCTTTGCCCGATGGGTCGGCATCGTTGCCGCAGCGATCGCAGGCATCAGCGCCATCTGGTGGATGCCCTATTACCCGATCTGGTCGTTTGCCTACATCTTCATCGCCGCGCTCGTGATCTACGCGCTGGCCGTCTACGGAGGTGACCGAGAGGCTCAGCGAGACTCCGCGTTGCACTAACGGTTCTCGGTCGTCATAGCCTCGCACTCCTTGGCCGAGGCACTGATCCAGGTTGAACCTTGGGTAAGAGATCGGCTACAGATGTCATGAATCGGAGCAGAGGCTCATGGCCATTCTCCTGGCACTTCTTGCAGCATCGGCTTTTGCAATGGGAAGTGTCCTTCAACAGAAGGGAGTTCTCGAGGCGCCAGCAGAGGGCGATGACCCTCGATTCCTAGTTCAGATCCTGAAGCGCCCGGTCTGGCTGGCCGGTGGCGGCCTTCAGGCGACAGGATGGGTCCTGCAAGCTGCCGCCCTTGATCGTGGTTCACTGGTCGTCGTCCAGTCGCTGACCGCCACCAGTCTTGTCATCGCCTTGCCGCTCGGTGCCCATTTCACAGATCAGCAGATCAGCCGCCGGGTGGTCACTGGGGCGGTGGCCATCATCGTCGGAATTGTCCTCTTCCTCTCCGTCGGGTCGCCTCAAAAAGGCACTTCATATCCCACTCCCGCCACGTGGGTGGCTGCGGGGGCCCTGGGAACTGCCGTAGTTGTCGTCCTCGCCAGAATCGGACGTACTCGAAGCGGGGCGACGAAGGCTTTGATCTTCGGATCAGCTGCGGGAGTAGGCTTTGCGTTTCAGGCCACTGTCACCAAGGAGTTCATGACGATCGTCGGGAACGGTATCGGGGACCTTTTTTCCAGCTGGGAGATCTATGCCCTCATCGCTACGGCTTTCGCTGGCTTCATACTGCAGCAATCCGCTCTCAAGACCGGCATCCTTGCTCCCGCTATGGCGTCCAGCAACGCGGTCACCCTGTTCGCCAGCGTAGTCTTCGGGATCACGGTGTTCGGGGAGAAATTGTCCAACGGCAGCAACAGACTGGCTCCGGCCTTAATCGGCCTTGTGATCGCGCTTGCCGGTGTCGTGTTATTGGCTGGGACCAAGCCGCCTCAAGCATCCGAGCCCATTCCCTTTGGAACCCAGGTATAGCAACCCGATTCAGCCGTCGATTGACATTTGTCCTCTCTTCTCGCGGATCATTCAGTGGTGGCCAAAAATCCGGCTCGACCCAAGGAGTGGACAAAGCGTCGTTGAGACCGTAAGAACCAAAAAGAGGTGTGACCGTGACAAAGCAACGGGACAAGAAGAAGAAGGGGGAGAGGGAGAAGGAGATGCTAGCGAAGACCCGAGGTCGGGTAAGCCATTCTGGCCTCTCAGAAACGGCCGAGGAACCCTCTCCCGACGGGAACCGCAAGATGAAACGCAAGGAATACGAGCACGAACTCCGGCATCTGCATGGGGAGCTCGTCGCCGTTCAGGAGTGGGTGAAGGACTCTGGGGCGAAGATATGCATCGTCTTCGAGGGCCGCGACACAGCCGGCAAGGGAGGAACTATCAAGGCCATCACCGAGCGCGTGAGTCCAAGAGTTTTCCAAACCGTCGCCCTGCCCGCACCCACTGCTCGGGAGAGGTCACAGATGTACATCCAACGGTACGTGCGACACTTCCCGGCGGCCGGTGAGGTGACGATCTTCGACCGCAGTTGGTACAACCGGGCTGGGGTCGAGCGGGTAATGGCCTTCTGCACCCCCGAAGAGTGCACGCGCTTCCTGGAGTTGACGCCCAGTGTAGAGAAGGCGATGGTCGATTCGGGCATTCTGCTCATCAAGTATTGGCTAGAGGTCAGCCCGGACGAACAGACGCGACGACTCCAGAGCCGGATAGACGACCCCCGCAAGATTTGGAAACTGTCGGAGTTGGACCTACTCTCCTACCGACGGTGGTCCGACTACTCGCGAGCCCGCGACGAGATGTTCGCCGCCTCCGACACTGCCTGGGCGCCATGGTGGGTCGTGAACTCCGATGACAAGAAGAGGGCTCGCCTGAACGTCATCTCACACCTCCTGGAGAGGATCCCGTATGAGCCTCTCAATGATCGTGATGTGGAGTTGCCGGACCGCCAGAAGCCCGGTGGCTATCGGGAGCCTGAGGTTCCGCTTCGCTACATTCCGACCCCGTACTAGCGAGTCGGTTCACCTTCCTCGTTCCGGCGGGATCGGCACCCTCAACGTGCGAGCTTCATGGCTCCGAGGTAGCCAGCGGGTCGAGGCCTCGGGCGATGGCGACCAAGTCGCCGACCGAGATGTCCCGAGCCCGACGCCGCTCAGCGGCAGTAAGGTTTCCTTCGGGGACAAGCAGCCGCAGGCCACGTGGATGGATCTGGAACTCCAATGGCGTCGAGAGTTCCAACGCCTCACCGTCGATGCCGGCGTAGGCCTTACCGGACCTAGACCGGACCTCGAAGTGGGTGGCACTGAATTCGTGCCAGCACCGGCTTCGGCGGCGTTGGCCGAGCGCCGAGAGGGCGAACACCTGGGCCGCCTCGCCTCCCGATTTTGCCGAGATGGCCACGATCCCGAGCGTTCCGGTGTCCAGCCGCCGGCGTTGCGAAGCATCGAGGGTTGCGCCGAGGACATAGGGATTGTTGGACACTTGGACCAAGAAGGCGCCGTCGACCTCGACTCCACTGGGCTCGGTGAACTGCAGGTCAAAGGGCTCTTGTGCGCGGCCTAGCATCTCGGGCAACATCGCCTTGGTAGTCTCCGACTTGGCTTCGCGGTATCCCTCCTGCTGAACAATCGTGGCATAGATGCCGAGGGATACGTTATTGACGAAGACTCGATCCCCGACGGTGGCGTAGTCAATGCGACGTTCGATGCCGTCACGAAAGGCTTGGAGGCTGAGGCGGGGATCTTCCCGGTCGATCCCCAGGTCCAGGGCGAAGTGGTTTCGAGTACCCGCTGAAACGCACACGAATGGGAGGTGGTGTTCGATGGCGATGGAGGCGACGAGGGCCTGAGAGCCGTCCCCTCCGGCCATACCGAGGCAATCGGCCCCGTCGGCTATCGCATCCCGCGCCAGTTGCTCTAGGTCGAGGCCATGATCGAGCATGATCACCTTGACGCCAAGATCCTTGGCCATGTCGACGAGACCAAACTTCGCCACCTTGCCCCCGCCTGACCACGGATTACAGACCAGTACAGCGTGCTGAGGTCGTTTGACCGACACTGGGCGACGATCGTCATGCTCATGCAGGTCGCGCACGAGCGCAGCCCTCCCAAAGCCAACGGCACCGCCCAAAAAGACGGCCAGTAGGGCAAGACGGAAAATTGGCCGATCGGCATGGGGCGTCACCCAGACGATCGCCAGAACCATCAGAGTCACCCCGACGACGCCCCCGGAGATTCCGAGGCCCCGACGGGGCATCTGCTCAGTCACCGCCCACCAGAGGCCACCAACCGCAACGACGAGGCCGACGAGTGCAAGGGCGAGGAACCCGAGGTTCCGGACGGCAAAGACGACGAGCGCCACAGCGAGGAGCAGACCGCAACCGAGCGAACCTATCGCCAGCGCACGCTCGCGCCCAGTGATCGGGGCCTGACGGCAGGTTGTACGAATCGCTGAAGCGCCCATCCGATACCTCCCGTGGTCAAGATAGTGCACGGGTGTCCCCAAGGGGAAGGGCCGAATACCCTCCACGAGACAGCCGCGTGACCACCAAAGACACGTCGCGACGCGACATCGGACATCTCACTTGCGCTTGCGCCGGATCGATGTCGGGCTCTTCCGGTTTCAGTGGGGAGCAGCTGATCCGATCCGCGGCGGGCGGATCGTCGCAGGCCACGTGACGCCGCCGGCTGGAGCAGCACCCGCAGTCGGTAGTGGTCGAAGTTGGCGAAGCCCCGACCGGCCCGCTTGACCTGCTTGGCGCAGAAGTTCATTCCCTCGGTGGGCCCGTTGGACGCTCCGGTGCGGTGGTGATTCAGGATCTCCTCGCGCCAGCGGGCCAGGGTGCGGCCCATGGTGCAGATCTCGGGCACGACGTCCGCGACGCAGGCAGTGATGGCGTGGTCGAGCAGCACGCCGGCTACCTCGGGGTCGGGCTCCGAGTAGACGGCCCGCAGCGCTTCTTTCGCCAGCCAGGCACCCAGCACCTCGTCATGGGGATCCCCGACCCGCAGCGCGGCCATCAGCTTGTCCCGCCCGCGATCGTCGAGGCGCTCCTCTCCCTTGATGAGGAGCTTGCGGATCCGAAAGAGCGGATCGGCCTTCCTGCCGCGATGTCCGAGGGTCTCGTTTTGGACCCGTCGACGGACCTGGTCGACCATCCGGTTGGCCACACGGGTCACGTGGAACGGGTCGGCGACCCGGATGGCGTGGGCGAGGTGCGGGGAGAGCCCGGCCCGGTAGGTGTCGGTCAGGTCGAGGGCGACGACCTGGACGCCCCGCTGCCACCGCTTCGTACGTCGGGACGTCCATCGTCGCAGCTTGGCGGCACTTCTCCCCTCGAACAGGTCGATCACCTTCCGGCGGTCCAGTTCGACGAGGACGGTCGCGAAGGTCGTTGGGTGCTCTTGGATGGCGGCCAGGAAGCTGTGCTCGTCGACCCCGAGCGCCCGCACCGACCCGACCCGGTGAGGGTCGTCGACGAGGGGACGGCCGTGGAGCGTGACGGCTGCCCACGCGGTGTCCCAGCCGACTCCGTACTCCTCGGCCACCGAGGACACCGACCCGCACAGCTGGCCGACCTGACGGGTCACCTCGGCTCCGGCCCGATCGGTGAGGACCTGCCGTGGGGCGACACCGGGAATCCTCTCGGTCCACGTCTTTCTCACGCACCCGGTGGTCCGGCACCGCCATCGGCGCTTGTGGAACACGAGCCGGCAGGCCCGTCCGCTGATGTGTAGGTCTCTCAGGTGGACCACGACGCGGTCCTGGGCTTGGGCTCGCCGGCGACACGACGGACAGGTCACCTTGGCCCGCGTGGACTCCACGGTGACGACCAGTTCACCGGGTACGTCCTCCAGGTCGAGCACCACCACGCCAGGCAGTCCCAGCATCTTCTCGGCCAGACCGGTACGTTCCGTCATTGCCAGGGGCCTCCTCGTGCTTGCCGTCAGACAGCAGTCACGATGTCGGGGCCCCTGGCCCCATGGGTGGATGCTGGGTCAGTTCAGCGCCCGGTCGTTTCCCCACTCATTCCGGAAGAGCCCACAATGTCCCCAACTCTCTCTGTGGTCGACAGAAATGCGTTCGGGCGGTTTAGAGGTATGAACCACGCGAATTGAGGGCGAGGGCGAAGCCCCAGACTTACAAACTTCGTCCTCGATGTGCGAGCGGGTCCCGGCCGTCTGAGAGAGATAACTATGGAAACACTGCGACACCTTCAGGCGAGGGTAGCCTCTTCTTCTGATGGGGGGTCACGCTGACACGATGGGCATCCGCCG
>JBKQRT010000080.1:0-4311 GCA_052143895.1 Acidimicrobiales bacterium
TGACGGTAGCCGCCGTGGTCGACGCCCTGCACAGAGTCCCTGGTCGAGGGGGTGATCGGGTTTTCGGACATTACGGGGCCGCAAACCTCATGGCAATCAGGCAGATGAGCGCTCCGAGATAGAAGACGAACCCGAGTTCGTACGACAGTGTTCGGCCGAGGTGCGCCCCCAGTGCGAAGAGTCCGGCGGTGACAGCGACCAACCCCATCGTCTGGCTGAAGAGCGTCGGGGGGGTCCCGGCGTCGCTTACACCGCGGGGTACCTCTTCGTAGCCGGTCCATTCGCTCACAATGGCGACCTCCGTTGATCGACGGATGCACGCTAATGCCTGGTGCCTCGGACGTGCATCCGTTCGGGAGGCGTGTCGAGTCTCCCTAGCCGGGAGAACGCATACGATCTCCCCGATCCCCGAAGTCGGAGGTCCGTGCGGTGCCATCCTTCGGCTGCCGTCGGCGCCTACGACGAGCGTCAGTCTGACAACCGGGGGCGTGGGAGGGAGGACGCGGTGCCCAAGGATCCCAAAGGGAACGAGGGTGGGAAGCAGCGACGCCGGCGGCCCGGTCCGATCACGACCCTACGCGACCAGCTTGCCGTCCGCCGAAAGATCGCCAGCGATGTGATCTCTCTGACGAACCTTCTCGGGCGGCCCGTGCTCGACGTCAGTGAGAGGCGAGTCGGCCGAGTGAGCGATGTCGTGGTCCATTGGGAAGCGGGGACTTCCAATCCACGCGTTACGGGCGTGCTGGTGAGTCTGAGTAGGGGATTCGCGCTCGTCAACGTTACGGACGTGAAGATCGAACAGTCCAGGGTCCGCTCGGGAACCCCCGAGATGCTGGTGGCGAAACCGGTTCGACAACAAGGTGACATTGCGTTGTCCCGAGATGTGCTCGACCACCAGCTCGTCGACGTCGAAGGCGTGCAGGTCGTCCGGGCTGCGGATGTCTATCTATTGAGAACGGCCGAAAGCTGGGAGCTCGCTGGCGTCGATGTCAGCTTCTGGGCCTTTGCTCGGCGCCTCCTGCCCCGCTCACGCACCTGCCCACCGCCCCATCGCTCCATCGACTGGGCCGACCTGCAGACCTTCGTGCCTCGTGAAACCCATGCGGCGCCGACCGGCCCGATCGACCCCGCCGCGGCTGCCGGCACGATCGGGAGCGGAATCCAGCTTGGATCTCCCGCCAAGGATCTCCGCCGGCTCAACGCCAAAGAGGTCGCCGCAATCATCGCCGACCTGGGTCGTCGGGAGCGGACGCAGGTTGCGGGACTCGTGACACCCTCTGCGGCTGCAGAGGCGCTACGTCAACTCAGCCAGAAGAATCGAGACGCGCTCCTGGAGGAACTGAGCGAGGGCGATCGAGCTCGGCTCCTGGCGTTGCTGAAAGAGGACGACGCATCGTGACCGGAGCTGCGCTGTCTCAGCCGTCACCGACGCGAACTCGCACGCGAAAACGGTGGGTCGTCAGCCTGCTTGCCGTCCTCGCCATCCTTGGTCCAGGTCTGATCGCCGCGAATGCGGGGAACGACGCGGGCGGGATTCTGACCTATGCCAGCGCAGGATCACAGTTCGGGTACCGCACGCTGTTCTTGATGGTCCTGATCACGGTGGCGCTGGTCGTGGTGCAGGAAATGTGTTCCCGGCTGGGCGTCTTCACGGGAATGGGCCTGGGAGGCCTTATCCGTGAGCAGTTCTCCGCTCGCAGCACCTTCGGCGCCATGTCCTTGCTGCTCATCGCCAACGCGGGCCTCACGGTCAGTGAATTCGCAGGGGTAGGAGCGGCGATGCAGATCTTCGGGGTCTCCCCGTACATTGCCGTCCCGATCGCCGCTGCAGCAGTATGGGGATTGACCGTCTTGGGTTCCTACTCTCGGGCCGAGAGATTCTTTCTCGTGCTCACGCTGGCCTTCCTGGCCTACCCGATCGCCGCGTTCCTCGGCCACCCAAACGGCAAGGAGGTCCTCAGCAATCTCGCCTGGCCACATTTCCTGGCCACGCACTCGTTCCTGATTCTCGCGGTCGCGCTCATCGGCACCACGGTTACTCCCTACATGCAGTTCTATGTCGCCTCCGCCGTTGTCGACAAGGGCATCAGGCCGGTCGACTACCCGAAGGAGCGGATCGACACGGTGAGCGGCTCGATCTGGAGCGACATCATCAGCATCTTCATCATCATCGCCACCGCGGCCGCGATCGGCGGTAGTGGTCCCTTGCAGACTGCTCGCCAAGCTGCAGAGGCGCTCAAGCCCGTGGTGGGGCCCGCAGCGCCTGCGCTGTTCGGCCTCGGCCTGCTCGGGGCGTCGCTACTGGCAGCATCAGTGGTGCCGCTCTCTACTTCCTATGCCGTCGCCGACGCGACCGGAACACCTCGTTCGGTGTCGTTGAGCTTCCGACAGGCTCCGCTGTTCTATGGCCTCTTCACCCTCCAGATCGTCGTGGGCGCGGGTATCGCACTCGCTCCCGGCAATCTCATTGCGCTCGTCGTCAACGCCCAAGTGCTCAATGGAATCATCACGCCATTGCTGTTGACCTTTGTCCTGCTCCTGGCTAATCGAAAGCAGGTGCTCGGCAGTGCAGTGAACGGGCCGATATTCAAGGTGGTCGCGACGACATGCGTCGCGGTGGTCGGAGTTCTGTCATTTGTCGTGCTGGTCCAGACAGTGGCGGGACTCTTTTGAGTCAAAGTTGTGCTGGGGGGAACTCGGACCATGCATCCCGAGCGTCAGGTCGACGGCATCTCGGGCGACAGCGCGAGTTTCGTGTCGTCTGGCTTGACTGAGTGCTCGGGCGCGCTCATCGTCCAGAGCTCACGGACGATCACTTGGATCGCTCCGGCAATCGGGATGGCCAAGAGCACGGCGACGAAACCCCCGAAGAAACCACCGACCCAGTCGCCGATGCCCGCACCGACGAAGACGGCGATCATCACCAGCAGCGGGTTGACTTTCACCGTGCGGCTCATGACCACGGGGTTCAAGAAGTGATTCTCGATGAACGTGTACAGGAGAAAGACGATTGCGGTCACGACCCCCGCAGTGAGTGAGTGTCCAAGGGCGAACAGCACGGTTGGAATGCCGGCGAGCGCTCCCCCGATGGTCGGAAGGAAGTCGACCAGAGCAACCCACAGACCGAGGAGCAGGGCATAGGGCACAGACAGAAGGGCAAGGGTCACGAAGACAACGACACCCGCCACCACCGAGGTGAGGATGTCACCGAGCACGAAGCCCGAGATTGCCTTGCTGACGTTCCCCCCGATGTCCGAGTACCTTTCTGCTCGCTCCGGAGACATGATCCTGAGAAGACCGACTCGGACCTTCGGTGCCTCCAAGAGGAGCAGGATGACGAAGGCAAAGGTGGCCGCCAGCGAAGCAAGGACCGAGACGGCGCCTTTGCCGAGAGCCAGAGCTGGTTTCCCCAGACTCTCCGCGAAGCTCACGAGCTTCGGGGAGTTCTTGTTCACCCAGCTCTCAACGTGATATTTGCGGACCAGGTGTCCGATCCAGCCTTTCCCGTGTTGCGCTTTGTTCACGTATCCTGGCAAAGCATTTGCGAAGTGGGTGATGCTGTTGACCAACGGATAGCCGAACGCGAAAGCGAAGCCTGCAAATAGCAGCACGGACCAGACAGTGACAATTGCGACTGCGACACCCCGCCGTTTCACTTTCCAACGTTGCAGCGCTACTACCTGTGGATTCAGCACAAGGGCGACAAATCCCCCGACCAGCATGAGCAGTACGATGTCGCGGAGCCGGTATAAGAGCTTGCCGGTCAGATAAACGGCAGTGACGATCCCGACGGTAAGCAAGATCGCGCGCAATGGCACGGCTTTGATGTCCGCCCATTGCAAGATTCTTGCTCGCCGGGACAACGAGTCCCGTGATGTTGGTCCGGCACCCTCAGTGGCCATTGTCGTTCCCGTCCAGTCTCGGACTCGCGATGGGCGTGGACTCGTGTTCGGCTCGACCAGCGAGTGACTCGACACAAACTCGGAGAAAGTGGTCCGAGCCCCGTCGCAACCGGATCAATGCAAGTTGCCTCCGTTCCAGAAGGACTGTCCAAGGCTAACTTCCGGGTCTGCCCGGCTCGGTGATGGGCCTGTAGGCCCTCTTCGTTGGTGGCGTTACCGTTGGCATCTGGGACAGCTGTAGGGTGCCAAAATCCCAATTGTGACCGTGGACAGGCGTTTCTTCTTGAGGTCCGACCATCCAGCGTGGTGAAGGGCGCCGATACCCCAATCGGACCTCTGGACTGGTACTTCTTGTAAGGGCTCGGCCATGATCCGGCGTGGCTTTCTCGCTCGTCTACATCGGCCTGTG
>JBKQRT010000081.1:0-3489 GCA_052143895.1 Acidimicrobiales bacterium
CCGGCCGCCTGGAGCAGCGGAGCTGGGAGACCGACGCAGGTGAGCGTCGGTCCAAGGTCGAGATCGTGGCCGACGACATCGGGGCCAGCCTCCGGTTCGCCACCACCGAGGTCCATCGGGCGCCGCGCCACGCCGCCGACGATGACCAGAGCGCCGAGTCCACACCGGTCTGACCGCCTCGGTGATCGAGCGGGCGGGGCCGGTGATCCGGTCCCACCCGATGGTCGCATGCGCAGGATGCTGACTGTGATGCCCCGGCCTCGAGCCGGGGCATCACTGTGTCCCGGGATGGAACGTCGTCTGCCCGATCCAGCCTCCCCCCGGTCCTCCCACAGCCACCCGGCCAGGTGTCGTCGGTGCCGCTGACGATCGAGGCGGTCACGCCGGGCATTGAGCCCGCCATGACCGCCATCCATGCCCACGTAGGTCGGCTGCGCCGGAGCGGTACAGACCACTCACACCCGTGCACCAAAGGGTGCGGTTCTCGCCCTGTGGGCGAGATGGCAGCCCATCCGCATCGACATCCTCCCTGGTAGACGGGATGAAACGGGTGAGGGTGACGTTGAAGGTGACGTTGATCCGGACCATGGAGGCATGGACGGCCACGCACCCACACCACGAACCGCACCTCCATGCTGTCCATAGGGAAGCTGGGCGTAGCGGGAGGCGCGGACTACTACCTGGACAAGGTGGCCAACAGCGTCGACGACTACTACCTCGGCCGGGGTGAAGCGCCGGGGCAGTGGGTCGGACAGGCGGCCACGGCGTTGGGACTGACCGGACAGGTCGACCCGGAGGAACTCAGGAATCTCCTCGCCGGGAAGTCGGCGGTCGGTGAGGCCCTGGGTCTCCAGGTGCAGCCCGGACGCCGGCCCGGCTACGACCTCACCTTCTCGGCGCCGAAGGGCGTGTCGCTGCTGTGGGCGTTCGGAGCGGCCGACGTCCGTGACGCCATCTCCATCGCCCATGACCTTGCGGTCGCCTCGGTCATCGATCAGCTTTCTACCGAAGCCTGCTTCGCCCGTCGAGGTCATGGCGGGGCCGAGCTGGTCGAGGCCAACGGCTTCATCGGCGCCGCCTTCCGACACCGCACCAGTCGGGCCGGGGACCCCCAGCTCCACACGCACGTGGTGGTACCCAACCTGGTGCAGGCCGCAGACGGCCGGTGGTCAGCCCCCGACGGCCGACACCTCTTCGCCTGGAAGATGACCGCTGGAGCGCTCTACCGGTCCGCCCTGCGGGCCGAGCTGGCGCCGCTCGGCCTCGCGTGGGACATCCGGCGCAACGGCCTGAGTGAGTTGGCGGACGTCCCGAAGACGATCCTCAGGGCCTTCTCGAAGCGCCGGGTCGACATCGAGGCAGCGATGGACGCCCGGGGGACGGCCTCCCAGAGGGCGGCCGAAACCGCCGCGCTCGACACGCGGCAGGGGAAGCCAGCAGGTGGCTCCCAGGTCGACGTCTTGCGCGAGGGATGGATGCAGCAACTTGTAGCGATCGACCTCCCGGACGGAGCGGGTGGCACCCGGCCGGCCGGTGTCGACGACCTGACCGCGGCCTTGGGGCGTGAAGCCTCTACTGCACCGGATCCAGCAGCAGTCGAGGAGGTCTTCCGGGCCTTGGCGGGGGAGCAGGGGGTATCGCTCGATGACTGGGAGATCAACGAGCAGCATCTCGCCGAATCCGGTGCCCCAGGTGCCCGAGTGCTGCCCGTCACCCTGCTCGGATCGAGCTTCTCCCGGCGAGACGCCATCGGTGCGGTGGCCAGGGCATTCGACGTCACCCCCGTCGAGGCAGTGGCGCTGACGGCCAGGTTCCTCGATCGGGACGGAGTGGTGCGGATCCTGGCTGATCGCGATCTCGATCCGGCCCTCGAAGATGTGGGTGCCGGCACCGAGCGCATCCGTACCCGGTCCGGTCACGTCGTGCCGGCCACCAGCGGCGACCGGCGGTACACGACCACCGAGCTGCTGGCCGCCGAAGAGCGGATCGTCGCTTCAGCAACCGACCGCGTCGGTGCGGGATGCGCACAGGTGGGAACTGCCACGGTCGACGAGATCCTCGCTCGCCACGGTCACCTGGACGGTGAGCAGGCGCACGGGGTCCGCCAGCTCCTCACCTCGGGCAACGGCTACGACCTGGTGATCGGGCAGGCCGGAACCGGCAAGTCGACCATGCTCGGAGCCGCCCGGATCGGGTGGGAGGAGGCCGGCTTCCGGGTCATCGGCACCGCCGTGGCGGCACGGACGGCCGCCGACCTCGAAGGAGGCACCGGCATCCCCAGTTCCTCGCTGACCCAGCTTCTGGCCGACCTCCGGGAGGGAGGTGGGCTGACCTCCCGGCACGTGATTGTTGTGGACGAGGCATCCATGGTGGGGACACGTCCGCTCGACCAGCTCCGCAGCTACGTCGACAGTGCCGGGGCCAAGCTGGTCCTCGTCGGGGACAATCGCCAGCTGTCCTCGATCGATGCCGGTGGGGCCCTGTGCACCCTGTCCGCCGAGCTGGGCGACCACGTCGTCACCCTAACCACCAACCGTAGACAGGCTGGTGCTGATCAGCAATGGGAGCGTGATGCCCTCGTTGCCCTGCGGGAGGGAGACGTGACACCTGCCGTTGAGGCCTATACCGACCACGGCCGGGTCACGATCGCCGGCACCATCGACGAGGCCCGGCGTCACATTGTCGAGGACTGGTGGGCGGTCCACCGGGACCCCGGCACTCAGGACCAGACAACCGCCATCCTGGCCGTCCGTCGATCCGATGTCGCCGCGCTGAACGACATGGTCCGTGCCCGCCGCCAGGCAGCCGGCGAGCTGGGCGAGGAGGCCACGTTCGGCGCCAAGGCCTTCAGCGTGGGGGACAGGGTCATCTTCGAGAAGAACCAGCGGGTGCCGGCCGCAGACCTCGGCCCTACGCCCGAGCGGCTTCGGCTCCGCAACGGCACGTTCGGCACCGTGGTGGCGGTCATTCCTTCGAGAGACGGGGCGCCAACGGACAACGCTCTCACCAGGGAGGGTGACGTTCCCCGAACCCAGGGTGACGTTGCTGGTGACGTTGCTGCCGGCATCGAGGACCCGTCCTCTGCCGAACCCAGCGGGTCACTGGTCGTCCAGCTCGACGACGGGCGGCAAGCTGTGCTCCCCCGCAGCTACGCCGAAAACTTCACCAGCCTGGGCTATGCACTCACGGTGTTCCGCTCACAGGGGATCACCGTGGACCACACCTTCGGTCTCGGTGGCGACAGCCTCTACCAGGAGGCTGGCTACACCCAGCTGTCGCGGGGACGGCTGTCGAACAACCTGTACGTCGCCTCCCCGGAGAACCCGAGGTGGGAGATCGGCCACCACGCCGATGACCTCGCCCAACGCGACGGCCTGCAGTCCCTGGTCGACGCCCTGTCCCAGAACCGAGAGCAGACCATGGCCCGGGACTTGACCCCGAACTGGCCGACCGTGATGTCCGAGGACCTCGATGCCGCCTTCCGGGAGC
>JBKQRT010000082.1:0-8588 GCA_052143895.1 Acidimicrobiales bacterium
GCTAATGAGTTGACCTGGGAAACTGGGTCCGAGGGTTCAAATCCCTCCCTCTCCGCTCGCGGGCCGTGCCGGCAGGATGGCTGTCGGCACGGCCACCCCACCCGGTCCCGCCCGCCGCACGGGCGACTGTGGCGTGGCTCAGGGAACGTACGCCCCCAAGAAGGCCAGCAGCGCGTAGCCGAACATGCTGACCGCGCAGAGCACGAGAACGGTGATCTCGATCCGCCGCGACCGGAGCAGGGTGGCCGCGCCGAGCAGCAAGGGGAAGGCGCTGAGTGCGTACCGTTCGAAGGAGTCGAGGTTGGAGCCCGAGATGGACGCAGCCATGACCGCGACGGCGAAGAGCCCGTAGGAGGCGGGCAGCCTCCGGAAGGCCACCACCGCCAGCACGGCGGCCAGAATGATCCACGGGAGGTGCAGGTCGGTACCGACGTGGTGGCCGTGGAGCAGGTTGATCCCGTCGTGATAGAGCGTGACCACCGGGTCGGTGAGCCGCCCGTGGAGCGTGGGATTGTCCTGGACGGTCAGGGGTTGGATGAACCCTCCGAACTCGACACTGGCCCACGAGAGATAGGCCAGCAGTCCGGCGACCGGGCCGACGACGGCGGCCAGCCGGGCGGTCCGTTCCCTCCAACCGACCTCGGCGACGTCCCGCACCGCTTCGCAGAGCGCCGGCAGCAGTAGGAGGCAGCCGATCGGACGGGCTGTCCCGGCGAGGAGCCCGAGGGCCGCGGCCGGCAGCCACCACCGGTGCCGGAGGCAGTAGAAGCAGCCCACCGCCAGCAGGACCAGCAACGAGTCCGAGTACCCCATGACCATGGAGAACGCCGCAGGAACGAGATTGAACAGCCACACCGCCGTCCGGGCGACCCCGGCGTCGCCGAACTCCGACCGGGCAAGGAGGTAGACGCCGACGGTGGCGCCGAATGCGAAGGCGTTGGAGAGGAGGACCGTGGCGCCGCCGACCGGCAGAAAGGTGACGTGGTGCACCAGGCTGGCCACAAGCGGAAAGAGCGGGAAGAACCGGAGCCCCGACCGGCCCACGGCGTCATAGCCGTGGGCGGCGATGTCAGCGTACCAGCCGGCGTCCCAGCCGAGCAGTCCGGCGTGGGCATGGCTGACGGCCTTGGGCTGGGTGATGTCGAGGTGACTGACCTCGTACCTGGCCAGCGCCAGTGCGGCGAGCACGATGCACCGACAGGTGAGCCATGGGAGGCACGACGCCGATGTCGCCTCTCCGAGCAGGCGCCATCGGCGGTGCCGGGTCAGAGGTGCGGCCGTTTCGGTGTCCAACATGTGCTGAGCGCTCTGCGATCCAGCCATCCGCGGGTCGATCCCGTCACCTGTGGCGGTGGGCCACCCTAGCAAGGGGGGTGTCGGCCGGCCCCGGTGTCACAGGCACCGGCGAACCGTGCCTGCCGGGACGGGAAGCATACGGTCCCTGTCACCCCGGTAGATTGTCTGGGTGGCCGAGCGGTACTGGATCGAGACGTTGGGCTGCCCCAAGAACCAGGTTGACTCCGACAAATTGGTCGGGACCCTCGTCGTCGACGGCCTCGAGGCGGCCGGATCTCCCGAGGACGCGGACCTGGTGGTGGTCAACACCTGCGCCTTCATCGAGGCGGCCCGCCAGGAATCGATCGATACCGTCCTGGCCCTGTCGGACGTCCGCAGGGACGGTGCCCGTCTCGTGGTGACCGGCTGCATGGCCGAGCGCTACGGCGAGGAGCTGGCCCGGGCACTGCCCGAGGTGGACCTGGTGGCCTCGTTCGGCACCCCGCTCACCGGACCGGCCCGCCCCGCGACCACACCGGTCGGCGTCCCGGTGGCGTTGGGTCGTACGTCGCCCCCCGCTCCGCCGAAGGCCGACCCACCCGCCTTCGATCTGCTCAACCTGCCCCGACCGCCGGTCACCGCACCCTGGTCGTACCTGAAGGTGGCCGAGGGATGCGACCGGAACTGCGGCTTCTGTGCCATTCCCTCCTTCCGGGGCAAGCAGCGCTCACGCTCGACCGCGTCGATCCTGGCCGAGCTGGACCAGCTGGGCGGACCGGACGGCGGCCTGCGCGAGGTGGTGCTGGTCGCCCAGGACCTGTCCTCGTTCGCCCTCGACCGTTCGGGCGGCCGGACCGGGTCCGGCCTCGACGGCCCCGCCGCGGCCGGCTGCCGACCCATCGTGGACCTGGTGGCGGCGGTGGCTGCCCGCGTCGAGTGGACCAGGCTCCTGTACCTCTATCCGTCGACGTTGGACGACGCGCTCGTCGACGCCATCCTGGCCACCGGTGTCCCGTACTTCGACCTTTCGGTCCAGCACGTCTCGCGCCCGCTCCTCAAGCGGATGCGCCGCTGGGGCGAGGGCGACCGGTTCCTCGCTCGGATCTGTTCGATCCGGGCCGCCGAGCCGACGGCCGCCTTCCGGTCGTCGTTCATCATCGGCTACCCGGGCGAGACCGAAGCCGACCACGATCGCCTGCTCGCCTGGATCGAGGAGGCTCAACTCGACTGGGTCGGTTTCTTCCCCTTCAGCAACGAGGAGGGTACGTACGCCGCCGGTCTGGAGGGGCACGTACCCGACGAGCTGGTGGCCGAGCGCCTGCGCGAGTGCACCGAACTGCAGGACACCATCACGGCCCGCCGCCGGGAGGAGCTGATCGGGTCGACGGTGCGGGTCCTGATCGATGCTCCTGGGGAGGGCCGGACCTATCGCGAGGCTCCCGAGATCGACGGCATCGTGACGGTGACCGGCAGCGCGCCGGTCGGGTCGTTCGTCGACGTGGTCGTCACCGGGGCCGACGGTCCGGACCTCGTGGCCGACGTCGTCGATCGCGCTCCGGCCGTGACGGGACCGGTCCGATGACCCGGCGGACCGTCGATCCGAAACCACCGGTGGCGGCCGACACCACCTTCGGGCCGTCGGCGCTCCTCACCCCGGCCAACGGGATTACCTTCCTCCGCCTCCTGGCGACACCCGTGATGATCGCCCTCATCGTGCTGTGGGGAGCCAGCTGGTTCACCTTCGTCTTCGGTGGCCTGCTCGCCCTGTCCGACGGCATCGACGGCTGGCTGGCCCGCAAACAGGGGACCACGCGGTCGGGCGCCTTCCTCGACCCCCTGGCCGACAAGGTGGTCGTGCTGGGCGCGCTCATCGCACTGGTGGCCAAAGGGATCGTGTGGTGGCTGCCCGTGACGCTCATCGCCATCCGGGAAGTGGCCATGAGCGTCTACCGCTCCGTGGTCGGCCGGCGGGGCGTGTCCATCCCGGCACGGAACTCCGCCAAGCTCAAGACCCTCCTGCAGGACCTGGCCATCGGCATGTGCCTCGCGCCACCCTTGGCCGGGCACCAGGCGGTGCTGTCGACGGCCATCTGGGTGGCGACGGCCATGACGATCTTCACCGGGGGCCAGTACTTCCTCGACGGGCGCCGGGCGGCGACCGCCACCCCGTCCGTCGCGGCCGGTGCCGAGGTGGACCCGGTCGACGGCACCAGCTCGGCGGCCTGAGGCCACCGTGCGGATCGAGATCGTCGCGGTCGGCACCGAGCTGCTCCTCGGTCAGATCGCCGACACCAATTCGCGGTGGCTGGGCGAGCACCTCGCGGCCGCTGGTGTGGCCTCGCACTTCCACCAGGCCGTCGGGGACAACCACGACCGTATCGTGCTAGCGCTCCGGACGGCGCTGGCCCGCAGTGACGGCGTGATCGTGTGCGGTGGGCTCGGTCCCACCCACGACGACATCACCCGCGACGCCATCGCCGAAGTGATGAACGTCCCGCTCCGCCGGGACGAGGAGGTGGTGGAGCGCATCCGGGCCGTGTTCGGCGCGAGGGGCCGGGCGATGCCCGACGCCAACCTGCGCCAGGCCGACGTGCCCGAGGGGGCGTCGGTCATCCCGCAGACCAAGGGCACCGCGCCCGGCCTGATCAGTCCCGTTGGCCTCAAGGTGCTCTACGCCGTGCCTGGCGTTCCCTACGAGATGGCCGACATGTTCGAGCGCGGCATCCTGCCCGACCTGCGGCGCAGGATGGCCGAGCGCGGCGAGGAGACGGGCGTGATCGCCAGTCGGGTCATCCGGACCTGGGGCATGAGCGAGTCCGGGCTGGCCGAGACACTGGCCGGCCACATCGAAGGTCTCGACGCCGCCGCCGCCGACGGGTCGACCGCCTCCGCCACCATCGCCTTCCTGGCCAGCGGCATCGAGGGCATCAAGGTGCGGGTGACGGTCCGGGCCCGCGACCAGCAGGAGGCCACCGCCCTGCTCGACGCCCAGGAGGCCCAGATCCGGGCCGTCCTCACCGCAGCCGCCGGCGACGTGGTGTTCGGGATCGACGACGAGGCCATCGAGGACGCGGTCGCGCGGGCGCTGGCCGTCGAGGGGCTCACCCTCGGGCTGGCCGAGTCGCTCACCGGGGGACTGGCCGCTTCCCGTCTGGTCAATGTGCCCGGGGCCAGCGCCTGGTTCCGCGGCTCGGTCGTGTCCTACGCCTCGGAGGTCAAGTTCACCGTCCTCGGGGTGCCCGAGGGGCCGGTCGTCTCCGAGGAGGCGGCCCGGGCCATGGCCGACGGCGCCCGACGGGTGCTCGGATCCGACGTCGGCCTCGCCATCACCGGCGTGGCCGGTCCCGGCTCACAGGACGGCCGGCCTCCGGGCACCGTCTTCGTCGGGTTGGCCCGTGACGGGCACCAGACCATGTCCCACGGTTTCACCGTGCCGGGTGACCGCGACCGGGTCCGCCAGTACGCCACCATCGCCGCCCTTGACCTGTTGCGCCGGGTCGTGGGAGCCCCCGCCGGCTGACACGTCGGGCTGTCAACCGGCCCAGGGCCGGCCGGACCGCTACCGGGTGACGGTGACGTCGTGTCGCTTGCCGGCCGATGCGACCTCGGGTGGCGGGGGGACGTCGGTGTGGGCGTGCCGCCTCTGTTCGAAGGCCGGCGAGCCGACCGCCACGACGCCCCAGACGGCCACGATCCACCATCCGGCCAGGGCCGGGAACTCCGACAAGCGGTGGACCGATCCGTTGAGCAGTGGCCCGATGGCCCCGGAATCGGTGACGAGGACGGCCACCACTCCGGCCAGCCCGGCGACGAGCCCAGCCCATCCCCATCCGTCGTTGGCCGGCCCGGCGGCCCGGCGGACTCGGGACAGGAAGATCCCTCCGATCGCCGCCAGCGGGACGGCGAGCACCAAGCCGTGGAGGTACGGAGCCAAGGCGTGGAGGGTGGGTCGCACGCGGCCCGGCCAGACGCTCGCCGGGGCGAACGTGGAGGTGGCACCCCTGGCGTGGACGAGCCGCGTGGCGACGGGCCAGGCCATCACCGCGCACAGCTCGAGGACGGCGAGGCCGATCGGACGCCGACCCTGCCGGCGGCGTTCCCCGGGTGCGAGGGTGGCGATCCCCCGCGCTGCCACGAGGGCGATCAGGAGCACGGCGATGGCGGTGCCCTCGATCTTGGAAGTGCCGACCACCAGCAGGAGGACCACCGTCGCGCCTCGCCCCGCCGGCCCGGACCGCAGTTGCAGCCCGAGGGCGACAGCGCCGACCGCGGCCAGGGACCAGATGGGGTCGGCGTACCCGTTGGTCATGAACGGCCCGGTGATGCCGAAGGCGACGGGGACCAGCAGGGCGGCGGCGACCACGCCGGCCGCCAGCGGCGCGACGGGCAGCGGGCCGTCCCCTGCCAGACGCACGGCTGCCGTCCGACCGCACTCGACGAGGGCGAGCGCGGCAGCGGCCAGCGCGCACGTGTTGAGGAGGGCGATCACGACCACCCCGACGCGGAGTGAGTGGCCACCGGCGATGCTCCACGCCACCGCTGTCGACGAGCTGACCAGGGGCGGATAGGCCGTCTGGTACAGCACCAAACTGGGTGCTCGCATATCGGTGAGCAGTTGGTGATGCGACTCGAGGAACCACCCGCCGCGCATCAGCCAGATCGACCGGGCGTCGAAGCCCACCGCCGGTGAGGCCAGCGCCCGGAGGCACCAGCCGCAGGCCGCCACCACCGCCACGGCCCCGATGGCGCCAGCGGCCCGGTGGCGGGTGCCACCCGGAGGCCCGGTGCCGGACCACGGGCGTGCCGCCGGGCGAGTGGACCAGCGGACGGCGACGAGGGACGCGGCCACGACCGCCAGCCCGGCGAACCAGCCCATGAACGATCCGCCGGCGACGAGATAGCAGGCGGCGGCGAGGGCGCCGATGACCGCCCCGCCCAGGGGCACGAGCGGCACCGTCATCCAGCGGAGTCCCACCGCGGCCACGACCGGCAGGACGCCGGCGGCCGCCAGGGCAGCCAGGGTCAGGACGGTGGCCGGCACCGTGGTCACGTCGAGTGGATCCCTGCGCTCCGGCTCACAGCGGTGTCGGTGGCGGGGGACCGGGACCGGCCACGTCCGCCCCGGAACCGACCCGGACGCTCGTACTGCCGTGAGGTCCCGGGACGTAGGCGATCACAACCGTCCCGAGGCAACCGTGCCCCTGTCCGTATCGCAGCGAGAGGCGGGCGACGGCCGTCGAGGGGGGAGCGGCTACGGTCACCCAGCTGCCGACGGCCTGGAGGAGCGTGATCACCGAGTAGGGATTGGTCCCGACGAACGTCACCGGGTCGGTGGGCGACACCAGGCTGCGCGTCTGCACGTCGAGGCAGTGGTAGTAGGCGTTGTCCAGGCCGGCGCCCCGTATCGCCACAGCGGCCACCTGGGCGCTCACCGTCCGGTTCCCCCGGACGGCTTGGAGGCCGAGGGCACCCGCCGCCACGGTGGCCACCGCCACGCCGGCCACCGTCCCCCGCGACCACGTCCCCCGCCCGCGGATCCGCTGCACGGGACGGTCTCCGCTCACGGCGGCCGACGCTACCAGTCGGCCCCGCGTCGGAGTCGCTTCCGGCCGGCGCGGGGCCGACTCAGGCGGCTCGGCCGGATCCCATCAGGGCGCCCGCGTGGTCGGCGTCGCCGAAGCCGGCGCCGGCGCTGACGTCGTCGTGACCGTGATGCCGTCGGGCACGAGCTCCTCCCACGTGTTCCCGGGCTGCAGCGTGATCGGCGCCCCGCCCGTGGTGGTGAACGTGGCCGGCTGGGTGAGACTCGACCGGCTCCAGGTGCCGGTGATGGCCACACCGTTGCGCACCACGACGAGCGGCCCGGCGCCGGAGTAGGTCACGTTCACCTCGAGGCCCCCCTCGCTGTTCTCCACCCAGGGACCGGTGTACGTCTGGACGGACATGATGACGACGTTGGTGGCGGCGGTCTGCGACCCGTCGAGGAGCCTGTCGGGCTCACCCGAGTAGAACCGGAGATAGTTGCCAGCCTTCGGGTTCCACCGCCAGGTCACGTCGGACGACGACGAGAACGGGATGTGGACGCTCGCTCCGGACCCGGGCACCGATCCGGCGGGGAGCGTGGCGGAGTAGGTGAAGATCGGTGCCGGGGGCGCGGTGTCGGAGGAGTCGAGGGCCCAGAGCGCCGCCGTGTTGGCGAAGGTGGAGTAGGGCGCCACCCGGCCGGGCGGGTGGATGATCGTCGAGCCGCTCCCGTCGAGGAGGTTCTCGTCGGTGAGCGGTGACGCGGCCATCAGGGCGAGCACCGGGCGGATGCCGCCGGCGTGCACGAAGATGGGATGGGAGAACTGGGAGAGGATGGCCGCGTCGGGCTCACGGGCCGAGCGCAGATCGCCGACGAGGGAAGTGCTCTGGCATTGGAAGACGGCGACCAGCCGGGTGATCGCCCCTTCGACCGGCTCCTCGAAGACGATGTCGGCCTGGTTGAGCCCGGCCGACGGCCGGTCACCGGAATAGTTGCCGATCTTCACGCCGAGCGCCGGACGGGCGGGAACGGTCCCGCCCGGGGCCGGTGCCCCGGTCAGCGGGCAGATGGCGGCGGCCGCCGGCGCCACCGTGGTGGTGGCCGCCGCCTTGGCCGCGTTCTCCGACTTCTTTCCGGCGAGGAGGACGGCCACGACGACCCCGATCAGCACCACGGCGGCACCGCCGAGCACGTACCACCAGACGTGCGACGACCCTCGCGCCTGTTTGCGGAGCTCCTGGCGCGTGAGGATCGGTGGGCCGTTCGGCGTCGGGGGATCGTCGGGCATTGACGGGTGAGGCTACTCCGAGGCCGGGCGCCGGAGGTCGATCCAACCGGGCAACGCCGGGGGGCGCGGCGGTTCGCCCCCGTGACCCGGAGGGGATCCGACAGCGAACATGCGTTCGGGTCTACAGTGACCATGTCGAGCAGGAGCAGTCCCCCCGATCGGTCCCGGATCCCCGTCCGGAGCCACCCCACCGGCGTCACACCCACTCCGTAGGGTCGGCCCGGTCAAGTGAGCGACAGCAGCGAGGAGAAGCAGAAGACATGGAACGTGACAAGGCACTCGACATGGCCCTGGGGCAGATCGAGAAGCAGTTCGGCAAGGGGTCGATCATGCGGATGGGGGAGAACCTCCACATGAACATCGAGGCCATCCCGACCGGGGCCCTGGCCCTGGACCTGGCCCTCGGCATCGGGGGCCTCCCCCGCGGTCGTATCGTGGAGATCTTCGGTCCCGAGTCCTCGGGCAAGTCGACACTGGCCATGCACGTGGTGGCCGAGGCCC
>JBKQRT010000083.1:0-2785 GCA_052143895.1 Acidimicrobiales bacterium
GAACCCGGGATCACGGTGATCGTCCCGGACTGGCCGAGCAGGCATGAGCGGGGCGGCCAGCACGTAGCACGTGGCGGCGAGCAGGCGGTAGCCGTGCCCCCGAATCGTCATCCGGGCAACGTCGACGGCCCCGGTTCGCATGTGTCCCGCCTCGGTTCTTCGGTAGGATCAGATTCCTTTCCGCGGCCGCCGGCCCGGAGGACGACGGCGCCACCGCGGAAAGCCGGCGCGTGGACCAGGGACGAGGCCAACACCTGTGGAGATGCGGATCGGTCGGATGACAGCCCGGGACCCCCGTGCCGGCCTCGGCACGGTGACGTCGCCGTGCCGCCCCGCACGCGTGCGTGCAGGCACCGGCCCTTGCCCGCAACCGCCAAGGTGACCGGGTCGGCCGGGTCGGCCGGGGGGATCGTCGTGCTCGGCGCAGGGCGCCAGGCCCTGGAGACCTGCGGCTACCTGGCAGAGCGAGGCATCCGGGTGGTGGCGCTCGTCGAGGAGCACGAGCCCTCCTTCCGGCGCGACGCCGGCGTGTTCCCGGCGCCCATCTTCACCTTCGCCACGCTCCCGGACGAGTTCGCCGGCGTGCCCGTGGTCACCGCCGTGGGCGAACCGGACCTCCGCCGGGCCTTCGTCGCACGGGTGCCCGGGGGACGCTTCGCCGGCGTGGTCGCGGCCGCCGCATGGGTCTCCCCGACCGCCGTGCTGGGCGACGACGTGACCGTCGCCCCGCTCGCCGCTGTCAACGCATCAGCAGTGGTCGGCGACCACGTCCTGGTCAACACCGGTGCCATCGTGAGCCACAACGTCCGTCTCGGCGACTTCGTCACCGTCGGGCCGGGGGCACGGATCGGGGGCGAGACCACGATCGGCGACTCCGCCTACGTCAGCATCGGCGCCACCGTCATCGATCACGTCCGGGTGGGGGCCGGGGCGGTCGTGGCGGCAGGGGCGGTCGTGGTCCGAGACGTCGCCGACGGAACCACGGTGATGGGCGTCCCCGCACGGCCCGTGGACCGACCAGGACTGTGACCGCACCGATCCCGTTCCTCCGACCGACGTTCCCGTCACCGGATGCGCTGGCCGAGGTCTTCGTCGAGATCACCGACTCGGGGATCTTCTCCAACGGGGGACCGGCAGCGCGGGAGTTCCGACGCGGACTCGCCGGACGACTCGGCTGCGCCGACGACCAGGTCTCCCTGGTGTCGAGCGGGACCACCGGCCTCCATCTCGCCATCCAAGCCAACTTCGACCAGGGCCGGACCCATGTGCTCGTCGGGTCCTTCACCTTCGCCGCAGGCCCGCTCGCCATCAGCGCAACCGGCTTCGATCCGGTGTTCATCGACATCGACCCCGTGTCGTGGCAGCCCAGCCTGGACCAGGCTCGTGCCTGGTGCGTCGCCCACGGCTCGTCGCTCGCCGGGATCCTCCTCACCTCCACCTTCGGCGTCGCAAACCCCGAGATCGCCGCGTGGGAGGCGCTGGCCGAGGAGCACGGCGTGGGGCTCGTTGTCGACTCCGCAGCCGGGTTTGGGTCCACCTACGAGGACGGCGAGCCGGTCGGACTGAGGGGCGACTGTGAGGTGTTCTCCTTCCATGCCACCAAGTTGCTGGCCATCGGCGAGGGTGGTGCCGTGCGCTCCCGGGACCCCGCGGTGGCCGCCACCATCGACCGGCTCACCAACTTCGGCTTCGACGACCAGAGTCGCAGTACGATGCTCGGGACGAACGGCAAGCTCGACGAGCTCTCGTCGAAGATCGGGACCCTGCAGCTCGCGGTCCTCGACGACCGCCTGTCCGTCCGCCGAAGGGTCTTCGAGCGCTACCGCGAAGGACTGGCCGGGATGGGCATCGGGTTCCAGCCCCACGCCGAGCGCTCGGCGCTGCCGTTCGTCCCCGCCGCGTTCCCGCAGCCGGCCCAACGCGACAGGGCGATCGCTGCGCTCGGGTCCGCCGCCGTCGCGTCACGCCGCTACTACAACCCCCCGGTCCACCTCCATCCGGTCTTCGAGGGGTCTTCGGCCCTGTCCATGGAGGCGACCGACGACCTGGCCGCCAGGATCATCTCGCTCCCGATGAGCGACACCCTGGGCGCATCGGGTGTGGACCGGATCTGCGCGATCATCGTCGGCGTGATGAGCAGCCACGGATGACCGATCCCTCAGGACCCTACGTCTTCATCCTGAGCTGGGAGCGGCCCGTCTACCTGTGGGCGAGCCTCGATTCGCTCTTCCGGCGGACCCGGACAACCTGCCGGTTCGTCCTGGTGGACAACGGCTCCACCGACCCGCTGGTCCGCCAGGTGATCACCGCCTTCGAGCGTCGGGGGATGTTCCACGCAGTCCACCTCATGGAGTCCAACGAGGCCGGAAACCTCGCGTCCGTGCTCGAGGGATATCTCCCCCAGGCGGGCTCCCACTTCGCCTACGTCGAGTCCGACATCACCATCGAGGCACCGGCCGAGGGGTGCTGGCTGGGAACGCTGATGGCACTGGCCGAGGAGGATCCGAGGCGGGCCATGCTCGGCTCCTACGTCGACCCCCGGGACTTCGCCGACATCGAGGGGACCCGGCACCTCTTCCCCGACATGGAGGAGGAGGCCTACCTCCGCCTGTTGAAGGCCTCCAGTCCCGAGCGAAACCTCCCCGTCGTGCCGCCGGCCGAGCCGTTGATCTGCCCGTTCAGCCCCCCGGGCCGCGTTCTGCTCCTGCGCACCGAGGCGATCGCTCCCATCGGCATGCGTGCCGACGCGGAGCTTCACCTGGCATTGACCGCGCGCGGCTGGACC
>JBKQRT010000084.1:0-7620 GCA_052143895.1 Acidimicrobiales bacterium
CTAGGACCCAAAGTGTGCGGGCTAGGGTCGTCCGGATTCGATATGTCGAGTCATCTATTTTCGGGCTCTCCTGACTGATACGTGGGTCGATCAGGCGGCATGACGACCCGGGAGTGGCGGGCAGTAGCCACCGCGGTCGAGCAGGGCGAGAGCGATCAGATGCTCAGGTTTGGCGAACCCGAAGGCCATGCGGTGTAGGACGCGGATCTTCGTGTTGGTCGACTCGATCAGCGCGTTCGACAGGTTGTTGAGCATGGCCGCCTCGATGCCGGCGATGTTCTTTCTGATCTTGCGGCCGAGCTCGACGAAGGCTGGGATGCGACAACGCTGGGCCCAGTCCCGCCAGCCGTCCAACATGGCGAGGTGTAGGGCACCAAAATCCCAATTGTGCCTGCGGACTGGTACTTCTCCTTATGGTCAGGGCATCATCCACCGTGGCCTTCTCCCTCCTCATCGGGCTGTGTCAGATCGAATCTCCCAATGCTCCCCCGAAGCTATTGAGGACCAGCCGCACGGCGGTGGATCGTGAAGGCCATTGTCATTGTTCGGAGACACCTTTCTGTCGCACGTGCTAATCCGCAGCAATCCAACTGACCCCGATGATCTCAGCACCGCCGTGAGCGCCGACGATAGCTCCCAGTTGCCCCAACCGAAATGACTCCCGAGGAAATCGCTGAGCGATGAGGTCGAGAAACTCGTCGATGTCGAGCGCACCACCGTGCATCACGGCGAGGTGTCTGATCGGTTCCGCCTCCACCATCCGTTCGTAGAGCATACGCATGGCCTTTCTCCGCGTCCGAGGTTTCCCAGCCTCTTGGACCTCACCACTGCTGATATCAATCACCGGCTTGATGGACAACATGGACCCGATCATGGCCTTCGCCCCACCGATCCGGCCTCCCTTCCTCAGGTTCTCCAGCGTGTTCAAGGCAGCGAACACATGAGTCCTGGGAATGAGTGAGCGGACCCGGCCCAATACTGCGTCCACATCAGCAGCTCTGTGAGCGGCCCGGGCGGCCTCCAGAACGAGGGTTCCGAGTCCGCTCGACACGGACCTGCTGTCGACGACATGGACCGGAATTTGACCTGTCATAGCATCTGCGGCCGTCTGAGCTGACTGCAGAGTGTTCGACAGGTCGCTGGAGATGTTCAGACAGACCACCGCATCGGCGCCGGCTTCCCTCGCCCTTGTGAACGCCTGCTCAAAGGCACCAGGCGATGGGCAGGACGTTTGGGGGAGCTCCTCCGACCGGGCCATCCGGCTGTAGAAGTCCGCCACGGTCAGGTCCAGTCCGTCGGTGAACTCTTCACTCCCGAATCGCACGCTCAGTGGAACGATCTCGACATCGAGCTGGTCCAGGTCATCTTCAGTGAGATCACATGAACTGTCAGTAACTATGTGGGTACCGGTCATTACAGGGCCTCCTCGCCGTTGACATCTCCGCCGCGACCAGAATGAGACTGGCAGCGACCGCCGATTCTTGCACTATCCACGTCCGCTCTCGTGCTCAAGTTCGAGAGAATCCACCGAAGGATCGGATGGTGGCCCTAACGTCAATCTCCAGGATCGCCACAGGTTGAGGGTAAGCATGGGGCGGTCAATCCAAGAAAAGAGGTGGGACCATGGAACAAAAGGGTGACGGCTGGCTCGTGTTCGCAGCGATCGTCCTCGGAGTCGCTGGGATCATGCGAATCTTCGATGCTATCTGGGCTTTCCGCTACCACGGTGTACTTCCACAGAACTTCGAGGATGCAATCTTCGGGCACAGTCTGAAGACCTACGGCTGGGTGTACCTGATCGTCGCGGTCGTGCTCATCCTTTGTTCGATCGGGGTCGTTGCGCGATTCCAGGTCAGCCGATGGATCGGCATCTTTGCTGGAGCGGTGCTGTCGATCAGCTCCATCTGGTGGATGCCCTACTACCCCATCTGGTCGATGACGTATATCTTCGTTGGCATCCTGGTCGTCTACGGCCTGGCTGTCTACGGAGGACGCGAGGAGTCAACCGTCTGAGGCGACCCTGAAGAGCAGTGGCGAGAAGGCCCCCTGGTTTAGCCAAGGGGCCTTCTCGCGAAGGTCAGGCCTAGGCTTGACCTTCTTCGATGGCCTCCTCAAGGGCCAAGGCGAATCCCAGGGCATTGGCGATCGCACCAGCCGCGGCCACCGTCCTAGGCGTTCCGATAATCGGCGCAACCGCGATCAAGACAGCTCGTGCGTCTTCCAGAGTGAGGCCCGAATCGACGGCTGCCGCCAGGTTCAAAAGATACGAGGACGGAGGGGCGTCGACAGCCGCCAACGCAGCAAGCCGCACCATCATAAGGTCGCGCGCTCCCAGGTTGGAGTTGGTCATCGATGCCGCAGTCATCTCCATGACCGTGTCGAGGAGGGGTTGTTCTTCACTCATCTGTTTGTGCCTTTCTCTTCGGGCGGAATCGTGCTACCACCACGGTAACTATTCAGGTGGGAGCGGGGAGCCACGCCTGACCGTCGAACAACTGGCGTAGCCCTTCGAGCACATTGCGGTCGTGCTTGCGCAAGGTCGAGGCGTAGCTGCGGATGGCACAAAAGTTCCTCGCACCTTCGAGCGTTCGCCACGATCCCGAGATCTTCTGCTGGAGCTTCACCATCCGGATGTCTCGCTCAGCTTGGTTGTTGTCGAAGGGGACGTTGAAGTCGGTGATGAACCGCAGCACGTCGTCCCGTTGTCCATCGAGCCGGACGAGGAGATTGAAGGCCTTCTTCTCGTAGCCCGACCGCTTGCCGACTTCGGGAGCCGGGTTGGCAGCGAACCCCTTGGCCACCAGCCGTCCGTAGCGGACCCGGATCGAATGCAGGACTCCGACTTCGAGGCAGTCGGCACCGGCTGCCTGTGCGTCTTCGACGGCGTGCTTTGCCTCGACAAGGAGGCGAGCCAGGTCATTGGCCCATCCCTGGTCCCAGCCGATGCCCACGGCGTTGAGCTCTCGGAGGTGGTGGGCGTTGCAGAGGGCATGGTCGACGTCGTAGTGGCGATAGGGCTTCCACCCATCGTGGATGGCCACCCCGGACATGGCCCCGATCACCCCGAGGTCGTCCATGGCCGCCCGTCCACGCTTGGGGTGGCAGTCGATCAGGGTGAGCAGACTGGTCGACGCGGAGTGCACCCAGTGGAGCCGCCCTGCTGCTCGGCCCCCGGTCTCGTCGAAGTGCACGACACCGGCATTTCGGAGAAGTGCACGGGTGACCACCGTGAACGGTTCGGTGGCATCGGCTGCCTCGGTGACCATCTGGGCCAGGGCTCCGACGGAGACCGGTGCGGAGAGCACGTCGCTGAACAGCTGGGCCATCCGGTCCATGGGCAAGTGTTGATGGACGGCCAGGTAGGCGGCCAGCGCTCGGATGCCAGGTCCGTAGCACGCAGGAGCAGTGGCTCCGCTCGGGAAGTCAGCCTTGGTCGTGCAACCACACTGGCACCGCCGACGCTCGACGACGTGCTCGGTGACGACGAGGCGGATCTCGGGCAGCTCGAAGACCTGGCGGTGTTCGGTATCGACCACTTCGGCGTCGTCGAGGTCAGAACCACACGAGGTGCACGAGGGAGGTGCATGGCTGATCACCTGGTCGGGCTCTACCACCTGGGCCAGGTGTTTGCCCGGTGCACCGGGTTGCTTTCCCTGCTTGCGGGCGGCGGCCCGACGCTCGGCACGAGACGGTGCCGGGGGCTTCGAGACCCCTTCGGCCGATGGGGGCATCGACGAGTTGCGCGGGTTGCGGCCGAGGCGCTCTTCCAAGTCGGCCAGCTTCGACTGGAGCATCGCCACCTGAGCCCGAAGCAGTTCGTTCTCGGACGCCAGCTGCTCGTAGGAAGGAGCGTCGGGAGAGGGATCGCTGGTTGGAATTCTCCACGGTACGCGCGGTGCTCTCCCTGGTGGTGGATCAGGTGGTCAAGGGGCCTGAATAGTTACGCCCGCAGATAGGGCAGAACCCGATGCAACGGCACCTCCTGCGGGCACAGAGTGTCAACCCGGCGAGCAGACGCTGTAGTCAGGGGTCCACATGGCGGCCTCCACCGCGGCATCAAGCGATGTCCCCGGCTCGAGCCGGCATCGGCCGCTCGAACGGGCTTCGGTCGCGACCGCCACGGCGACCTGTCGGGAGACTTGGCGTAGATCGGACAGCGCCGGGTAGAGGGCGCCCTCCTCCAGGCGGTCATCGGAGACCAAGCCGGCGAGGGTGGTGGCGGCCACGAGGAACATGCGGTCGGTCACCTCCGCCGCCCCGGACACGATGGTGCCGAGGCCCACCCCCGGGAACACGAACACATTGTTGGCCTGCCCGATCACCCTCTCGGCTCCTCCGACCCTCACGGGCGGAAAGGGGCTGCCGGTGGCCACGAGCGCTCGGCCGTCACTCCAGGCGAGCACGTCGGAGGGGGCGGCCTCCGAGTTCGCCGTCGGGTTGGAGAGGGGAAGCACGATTGGGGCCTTGGTCCGCGCCGCCATCTCGCGGATCGCCAGCTCCGAAAAGGCCCCGGGCGCCCCGCTCGATCCCACCAGGACCGTAGGGGCCACGCGGCGGACGACGGCCTCGAGGTCGTAGGACTCGCCCTCCTCGAAGCCCAGGTCGAGCAGGTCGTGCCTGGGCAGCGCAAAGGGCGCCTTGTCCTCGTCGAGGTCACCGCGACCCTCGTAGATGAGTCCCTTGGAGTCGAGCATGACGAGGGCGCGGCGACACTCGGAGTCCCCCGCGCCCTCTTCGCGCATGACCGCCTGGGCGAGCCGCGCGATCCCGGTGCCGGCAGCTCCGGCGCCCACGAACACGATCTTCTGGCTCATGAGTGGCTCGTCACGAGCCCGCAGCACAGCGAGGATCCCGGCCACGACGACGGCGGCCGTGCCCTGGATGTCGTCGTTGAAACTGGCGATGCGGTGCCGGTAGCGGTCGAGCAGTCGAATGGCGATGTGCTGCTTGAAGTCCTCCCACTGAAGCAGGGCGTGGGGATAGACCTCCAGCACCGCTTGCACGAAAGCCTCGACCAGCTCGTCATAGGCCGGGCCCCGCAATCGCGGGCCCGGGTAGCCCAGATAGTGCGGGTCTCGGCGCAGCTCCTCGTTGTCCGTGCCGCAGTCGATGGAGACCGGGAGGGCCAGACTCGGATGGATCCCCGCCCCGGCGCTGTAGAGGGCGAGCTTGCCGAGCGGGATCGCCATTCCCCCCGCTCCTTGGTCACCGAGCCCCAGTATCCGCTCGTTGTCGGTGGCCACGATCAGGCGCACGTCCTCCTGCCCCGAGTTGCGTAGCAGCTCGGGCACGCGGTCGATGTCGTCCGGCGTGATCCACACACCCCGAGGCCGGCGCATCACGTGGCTGAATTGCCGACAGGCGTGCCCGACGGTGGGCGTGTAGACGATGGGGGCCAGCTCCTCGAGGTGCTCGAGCAGCAGCCGATGGAACAGCGTCTCGTTGCGGTCCTGTAAAGCGACCAGGCCGATGTACTTCTCCAGGTCGTCATCCTTACGTCGGATGTGCTCCAGCTCGAGCGCGATCTGCTCGTCGATCGTCGTCACCCGCCACGGCAAAAGCCCGCGGAGGTTGAAGCTCGACCGCTCCTCGTCGCTGAAGGCGGCGTCCTTGTTGTGCCCGGGGTGCCCCAGCAGCTCACGTCCCCGCAAGCCCGGCGCCGCCCCATCGACGGGTGTCGGTAGCTGATCCATGGCTCCACCTTCGCTGGTGCACGGCTGGCCGAGGAAGGGTCGAAAGACCCTGAGGCCGCCAAGGCCTCGGCCGTCCTTCCAGACGCTGAACTGCGTGATCGGGGCTGAAGGGCACCAAAACTACGGTCATGGCTCTGAGGCGAAGATTTCCTGTTACCCCGCAGCCGCCAGGGGCTGGAGGGTCACCGAATAGCCCATCTTGCGGAGCTGGTCGAGGGCGCGGTGCTTTGCCTTGTCCGGATTGAGGCGGGTGAAGTAGTCCCCTCCGGGTTCGCCGTAGGGGACATCGGTGGTGATCATGTGCCAGATGGCGACCAGCATGGCGTGCTCCAGGGCGACGATGGCCTTGACCGGACCCCTGCGTGAGGCGATGCGGCGGAACTTGGCGGCCAGGTAGGTGTCCTTGCTCCGGGATGCCGACATCGCGGCGATGCCGAGCGCTCCTTTCAGGTAGGGATTCCCCGGTCGGGTCTGGGTGGACTTGATCCGACCAGCGGACTCGTTGGAGCCTGGACACGTCCCGGCCCACGAGGCCAGGTGCCCGGCGGTCGGGAACCGGCTCATGTCTCCACCCGTCTCGGCGATGATCACGTCGGCCACCAGGGTGGAGATCCCCGGAATGGTGACGAGGAGGTCCCTCACGTGACGAAAGGGCTCCACCACCACCTCGATCCGACCGGTCAACTCGTCGATGGCCCGGGTGTGGTTGTCGATCAGGTCCAGGTGGAGCTGGGCCAGGAACCCGTGGTGCTCGCTGAAGCGGCCGGTGAGGGCCTCCGTGAGCTCGGGGATCTTGGACCGCATTCGCCGTTTGGCCAGATCGGCCAGCACTTCGGGGTCACGTTGGCCGTCGATCAGGGCGTCGAGCATGGCCCGGCCCGAGACCCCGGTGATGTCGGTGGCCACCGAGGACAGCTTGATGCCGGCGTCCTCCAGCAGCTTCTCCAGGCGCTGGATCTCCTTGGTCCGGGCCCGCACCAGGGTGGTCCGTGTGCGGGTCAGGTCCCGGAGTTGGCGGATCGGCTCGGGCGGAACGAACGAACCTCGAACCAGCCCGTGGGCACCCAGCTGGGCCAGCCACGCAGCGTCGGACACGTCGGTCTTCCGGCCCGGCAGGTTCTTCACGTGACGGGCGTTGACCAGCATCACCTCGAAGGGACCGTCCTCCAAGAGGTAGTAAAAGGGCTTCCAGCAGTCGCTGGTGGCCTCCATGACCACCAGGGTCACTTCCTCGGCGACCAGGTGATCACGCAGGGCCAGGATCTGATTGGTGACCGCCCCCCAGGTCGTCACTGCCGATGTCGCCTTGGACCGACCCGAACCGGCAGCGATCCGGATACAGACCTTGGCGTCCCGTTTCGAGATATCCACCCCGGCGCACCGGGGATGCACCACATCCATCGTTCGCTCCTTCCTCGACATGAGGACCATGGGTTGGGTGCTCGTCCCAGGGAGGGCAGGAAATTCAGAAGTCTGACGCTCGTGCTCAAAGGCAACAGTCCACGGTTCCCGTGGGAGCCCTCCACCACCATGCTGAACTACAGGCTCACCGGCACTACAGAGGATTCGGTGTCGAACCGGAACGAGCCGAACCATTCTGCCGACTCGTCACCGGGGCCGCTAACGGCGGTCTCCGCGACCACGGGCGATCGCGTCGCAGAATCTTCGCTCGCCCCGGCGAGCCCGGACCAGGGCTCTACCGTGCTGAGCTGGCACTTCACCTCAGCGTTCATCCATCATCCGCCATGGCCTTCTCCCTCATCTACCTCGGCTTGTGTCGCATCTTTGGTCTCGTCAAGTCCGCCCGCGGGACCGAGTTCGACAAGGACGTCGAACTCATGGTGCTCCGGCACGAAGTGCACATCCTCGAGCGCCAGGTACACGGACGAGGAACGACTACCATCGCCGGCGGGGGAGCAGCCGCGAC
>JBKQRT010000085.1:0-12942 GCA_052143895.1 Acidimicrobiales bacterium
GCGGCACCGGGCGAAACCCGGTGCCGCTTTCGGAACGTGGGGATGCCCCCGAGAGTCATCAACTCGAGGGTTGGATCACCACGTATCTGGACGGCTCGTCCCCGGCGGATCGGGTCTCGACCCCTTCGATCTCGTTCACCGCGTCATGGACGACCTTCCGGTCAGCGGGCGACATCGGTTCGAGCGCACGCTCTTCTCCGGATCGCTTGACTTCTTCCACGATGCCCCCGGTGAACCGCCGCAGGGCGACGGCGCGCTTCTCGCGGTAACCGCCTACGTCGACCAGGATGCGGTCGGTGCGTGTCTCGGACTGCCGCTGCACGAACGTGCGGGTGAGATCCTGGACAGCAGCGAGGGTGGCTCCTCGGGGCCCCACCAGGAGTCCCAGATCGTCACCGGTGGCCGCCACCTGAACGGTGTCCTCGTCGAGCTCGACCGCGCTGACCTCCGCATTGAGGCCGAACTCACTGATCAGGCCGGCGACGAATTCGCGAGCCGCCTCGCCCTGCTCCTCGAGGGTCAATGACTCCTGCATCTTGTCCTCACTCTTCCCGGGCGCTGTGCCCGATCCTTGCTTCGACTGCCTGGGTTGGTCCCCGTTCGATCCGCCTCCACCTCGAGGGCCCCGGCGACGGCGAGACTGGCCCGACGAACTCGCCTTGGTCGCACTCTCCACCGATGCGTGAGCGTCCGTCCCGTTGCCATTACCGCCGGCGCCGACCGGAGCCTCGTCGCCTTTGGTGTTCCCGTTAGCGGCGCGCTCGCCCGCTCGCCGGGACCCACCGCCGTCCCCCCGCGACGAACCGCCCTTCCGTCCAGACCCGCCTCCCCGGGACCGTTCACCATCCCGCGCCCGTTCGGGTCGCTGGCGCCGTCCCCGTTTGGGTGGGGGAGTGACGGGACGTACCCGGGCCTGCACCCGTGCCTCACCCCGCATCCGACCGAACAGACCGGCCTTCGGCTCGCTCAGGACGACGAACTCGGCGTCATCCTCGGCCACCCCGAGGAGATCGAGCACGATCTCCTTCGCTTCGGGCAACGTCTTTCCACTGGCTTCCACCCACTCCACTGCTTATCGTGCCTTTCTCTCGCGCTTCGCCTTCGAGCGCGGATGCTCCTTCGGGGCCGCATCGCCGCCGTCCGTGGACGGCTCCGATGATCCGTTGCTTCCGTTCGATGACCCGACGCCGTTGCTCTTCGGTGCGCTCGACCCGTTGGCCGTGCCCGCCGTCTTCTTACCGGCAGGCCGACCGGGACCGTTGGGTGACTTTGCCGACGTGGTCGAGCCGGTCGACTTGTTTGTAGCAGCGGGCTTGCCGGTGGACTTGTTCGCCCCGGTCGACTTGACCGACGCCTTGGCTGGGACGGCACCGGCCGACTTGTCCCCGCCTGCCTTCGCGGTTCCGGCGCCGGCGCCGTTCGACTTCGCCCCCGCGCCACCGGCTGCCTTTGGCTTCGGCAGGGCGCGCTCGGTGCGATCGACGGCCGGGATCTTCGGTCCGGCAGTTCCGGCCACCGGTGGCGGTGGCGGTCCGCCCACGATGCCCTTCCGGAAGAGAATCTCTTGCGTGAGGATCCGAATCGCACTCGAAACGATGAAATAGACGTTGAGAATTGCGGCCACATTGATATAAATAAATCCAAAGATGAGTGGCATGTACTTCTGGAGCATTGCTGCCTGAGGATTGGCTTGTGCTGCTCCGGGATTTCGGGCATTAAGCCTCGACATCTGCAAGTATTGGAGTCCGACGGATCCCGCCACGAGCAGTAGATATGGAATGGCGACCCAGATCGAGCTGTGGTGAGAAAGAAGCCTGTCCGAGAAGTCCATACCGAACGAGATCAGCTGCCCGTGAGCAGCGACGATGTTGTGATACATCTTGCTGTCCGTCGGGATGTATCGGGGCTCTGCGACGATCCGTGTTCCGCTCACGATTTGCTTTCCCGTCAGCGTCGTCTTGTAGACAGTTTGGGCAACGGTGTTGGTCATTCCACGAATTACACTGTAGAGAATGAAGAAAGCCGGCATCTGCAATAGCATCGGCAGACACCCAGATGCCGGGTTGACATTGTGCTCTTTGTAGAGCTTCATCATTTCTTCGTTCATCTGGGCGCGGTTCTCGGCGCCCTTGTACTTCTGCTGCAGCTTCTTCATCTCCGGCCCGAGAGCCTGCATGGCAGCCATGTTCTTCGTGCTCTTGACGGTCAGCGGCGTCAAGAGCGCCATGATCACGATCGTCAGCAGCGCGACATCGATGGGGTAGTTGGGGACGATCGAGTAGAAGAAGGCGAGGATCCAGCCCACCGCGTCCAGCAGTGGCTGGAAGATCTTGCCGATCGGCGTGGTCAGTGATGCGTACATGAGACCCTCCGTTCAGGGACCGGGTCGAAGCCCTGGCCACCCCAGGGGTGACAGCGTGTCAGCCGTCGTGCCGCGAGCAACGAGCCTCGGACGAGGCCGTGCCGTTCCAGAGCCTCGACGGCGTACTCCGAACAGGTGGGAAGGTAGCGGCAGCCCGTCGGGCGCCCGGAACGTGCGAGCTGGTACCCGCGGATGCACCAGGTGAGCCAGGCCACCGGCGCCCTCCGGCTCGGCCGGGCGCCGGTGGCGGAGTCCGATGCCGCGCGGTCCAGGGTCCTGCTGGCGGCGGTCACCTCGCCGCTCCAGGACGACCTGCCCCCGTGGGGGAGCGGCGACCGGACGCCTGCCTCGTGGCCCTCTCCAGTGCTTGGCTCATGGCCACCTTCAGTTCGTCGAACTCCAGCGTCGGGCCGGATGGCCCGACGTGTACTACGTAAGCGCCGGCCGGAAGGGACGGTGCCTCCTCAAGCATGATCGCGCGCAGCCTGCGCCTCAACCGGTTCCTCACGACTGCGTTCCCCAACCGCCGGCTGATCCCGTAGGCCACTTGGGGCTCTGACCAGGAGCGTTGCTCGAGGTAGCTCACGCTGATCGGACCGGACCGACCTCGTGCCCGTGTCCGGCGCAGCTCCTCGAACGTGATTCGTGAGCGAATCGGCCCCGTACCCGCCCGGCGGGACTGTTGGGTGCCGGCTCCGGCCGTCACACCGACAGACGATGGCGTCCCTTCGCCCGGCGAGACCGGATCACCGCGCGGCCCGCCTTGGTCGACATCCGCTTGCGGAACCCGTGGGTCTTGGCCCGCTTCCGTACGTTCGGTTGATAGGTACGCTTCATCCATCCACTTCCTTCCTCGCCCTGGACCGTGGACATGTTGTCGCGTTCGGCAGGGGGCCCGACCACCAGGATCGGCGCATTCCGCTACATGCTAGGCGCGTTTCCAATGTGAGCTCTAGTCGGAATCGGAGAGGCACGGTGTGTGGGCACGGTGTACCGTTCCGAACACAGCGGGCAGCCCCCCGGCGTGGAGGAGATGTGCCGGGGATGACCTGCCTTCCACCAGGAACAACGCAAAGAAGCACTCATCAGAGCGCCAGTTGCACGACCCTCGGGACGGCGCACACACACCATCGAGACTCGTCCACAGCTGTGGATATCTTTGTGGACCGATCGAACTGTCCAAGGGCGGAGGCCCACGTGAACGACACTGAAGGGCTGTGGATTCTGTGCTCGGACGCCTTGCGTGAGCAGGTGTCGGATGCCATCTGGCAGGCCTACCTGTCAGGGATCACGCCCCTGTCCGTCAAGGACGGGGAACTGGTGCTCGGCGTCCCGAACACCCTCATACGTGACCGGGTCGAGTCACGCTTCCTCGGTCTCATCCAGGACACCGTCACCGGAACCGTCGGGCAGGACCTCGTCGTCCAGCTCGAGGTGGTCGCCCCCATCCACGAGCCGGCCGAGGAGCACCTGGCGGAGCCCGAGGAGGCCGAGCTGCCGGTGGGGGCCGCGTCCGGCGGCGGCCGCGGCGGGTCCTCGTGGGGACCGACCTCGTCGGCCTCGAGCCGGTCCGGGAGGGCTGGTCATCTCGAATCCCCGGTCCTCGATCCCCGCTACACCTTCGACACCTTCGTCATCGCCTCCTCCAACCGGTTCGCCCACGCCGCCGCCCAGTCCGTGGCCGAGTCGCCCGCGCAGTCCTACAACCCGCTGTTCATCTACGGGGACGCCGGTCTGGGCAAGACCCATCTACTGCATGCCATCGGGAACTACGTCCTCGAGAACTTCAACGGGCGTCACGTCCGCTACCTGACCACCGAGACGTACATGAACGAGTTCGTGGACGCCATCCGGACCAACACCACCACCGCCTTCAAACGCCGGTACCGTGAGTGCGACGTGCTCCTCATCGATGACGTCCAGTTCATGGAGCGCAAGGAGTCGCTGCAGGAGGAGTTCTTCCACACCTTCAACTCTCTCTACGGAGCGTCGAAGCAGATCGTCCTCACTTCCGACCGGCCGCCAAAGTCCATCGCCACGCTGGAGGACAGGCTGCGGAGCCGGTTCCTCTCTGGACTCATCACCATCGTGCAGCCGCCCGATCTGGAGACACGGCTGGCCATTCTGCAGGCCAAGGCCGAGCACGAGCACGTCGACGTCCCCGACGACGTGCTCGATTTCATCGCCACCCACGTGAAGGACAACATCCGGGAGCTCGAAGGGGCGTTGATCCGGGTTACGGCGTTCGCCAGCCTCTACCGCCAACCCATGAGCCGGGAGCTGGCCGAACAGGTCCTGTCCGACATCGTCTCGGCGGATCAGCCTCGGCGGATCACCCCCCAGGTCATCCTGGAGGCCACCTCGGAGACGTTCGGCTTCTCCGTCGACGAACTGCGGGGCCCCAACCGCCGGCGACCACTCGTCACCGCCCGTCAGGTGAGCATGTACGTCTTCCGTGAACTCACCGACTTCAGCTATCCGGCCATCGGGCGGGAATTCGGCAGTCGGGACCATTCGACGGTCATGCACGCGGTCGAGAAGATCGGCGGCCTCATGAAGGAACGCCACCAGATCTACAACCAGGTCACCGACCTCATCGTGCGGATCAAGAGCGGGTCGTGATCGTCCGCCCTTCCCAGCACTGTGCTGCCGGTCTTTCCAGAGGTTGTGCACTATCTGTGGATATCCCCTGTTCAGTCTGGGGTAATTCTGTGAACTCGGATGAACTTGTCCATAACCCGTCACCCTCCGGACGCCTCGGAACCGCTTGCCACCGGAAACCAGGGATGGGCAGTGGATGGGGGATGTGCCCCCGGCCAGGATTGACGGTGGGTTATCCACAATCCACAGGGCTTATTACCATCACTAATTCAAATTCATACCTACATAGAGGCAAGGCAGCAGACAACGTGCAGCGAGAAAGGACCTCGTGGTGAAGTTTCGATGCGAGCGTGACTCCTTGGTGGAGGTACTGAGCACGGCTGGTCGCGCCGTGAGTTCACGTACCTCGACGTCGATGGCGTTGGGGGGTGTCCGGATCGAAGCCCAGGGCAACCACCTCTCGGTCGTGGGGACCGACCTGGATCTCACCGTCCACGTGTCCAGTGAAGCGATCGGCATCGGGGACGGCGTGTGCGTGGCGCCGGCGAAACTGCTGACTGACATCGTCCGCTCGCTCGAACCCGGCGCGGTGACCATCGAGGCCGACGGTGAGAAGGTGGAGATCGGCGCGGCGAGGTCACGGTTCAGCCTGCGCACCTTTCCCGTGGACGACTTCCCCACGCTGCCCGAGCCCCCGAAGCCGGCCACCTTCCTCCCGGCCGCGGGATTGGCCGGGGCCCTGCGCCAGGTGGTCCGCGCCGCGTCCAACGACGACGCCCGTCCATTGTTGACCGGGGTACTCATCGCGCCGGAGGGCAACGGGGTCCGGCTGGTGGCCACCGATTCCTACCGCCTCGCCATGCGCGACATCGGCGGCAGTGACGCGTTCGTGGACACATCGCAGATCCTCGTACCGGCGCGGGCCCTGGCCGAGTTGCAGAAGCTGCCGACGCTCGGCATGGCGGCCAAGGACGTGGGCGCCCCAGGCGCCCACGAGGACCACACCGGCGATGGACCAACACCCACCATCGGGCTGTCGATCGGTGACCACGACGTGACCTTCACCGCCGGCGACGTGAGGGTCAGCACGCGGCTGTTGGACGGCACCTATCCCGACTACCGCCAGCTCATTCCCGCCGACTATCCGAACCGCCTCCATGTCGGGAAGGACTCGCTCCTCGACGCCCTCCGGCGGGTACGACTGCTCGTCCGGGACAACACGACCCCGGTGCGGTTGTCGATGCGCTCCGGTGGGGTCGACCTCACCGTGGTCTCCCAAGAGGTGGGGGACGCGAGCGAGACCGTCGACGCCGACTTCGACGGCACCGAGCTGACCATCGCGTTCAACCCGACGTACCTCATCGACGGCGTCGAGGCGGTCAGCGGAGACGAGGTCCTGCTCGAGACCGTCGACGCCACCAAACCGGCCACGGTGCGAGCCGCGGAGGAGACCAATTTCCGGTATCTCCTGATGCCCGTCCGGGTGTCGTGAACCTGCCAGCGTCCTGACCGCTCCGTGCATCTCGTCTCGTTGACCATCTCGGACTTCCGGAACATTGTCGGGGCCATCATCGAACCGGACCCCGAGGGGACGACGGTCATCACCGGGAGGAACGGCTCGGGAAAGACCAGCGTGCTGGAGGCGATCGGGTATCTCGCCACCCTCCAGTCCTTCCGGGGGTCCCCCCGCGAAGCGATGATCCGTCGGGGACGGGACCAGGCGATCCTGCGTGCGGAGACCCTGGTGCAGGACCGCCCCCTCACCGTCGAGGCCGAGCTGTCCGCCGTCGGGCGGTCGAGGACCCTGGTCAACCGGCAGCCGGCCCGTCGCCGTAGCGACCTCCACGAGGCACTGCGGACGACTGTCTTCTCCCCGGAGGACATCGGGGTCATCCGGGGCGGCCCGGCCGAACGACGCCGGTTCCTGGACGAAACGTTGGCCGTCGTCGACCCGAAGACCGCCCGGTCCGTGGAGGAGGTCGAGCGGATCCTCAGACAGCGCTCGGCCCTGCTGCGAGGCTCGGGCCGCCGACTGTCACCCGAGGTGGCGACCACCCTGGACGTGTGGGACGAGCGCCTCGACGCAGCCGGCGCCACGCTGGTCGAAGCCCGGGAGGGGCTGGTCATGCAGCTGGCGCCGCTCACCGGCGAGCACTACTCCCGGCTGGCCGGACGGCCGAGCACCATCGACCTTGTGTACCGGCGGTCGTGGACGGGTCAACTGGTGGACGCGCTGGGGGCGTCTCGGAGTAGGGACGTCGAGCGGGGGGTCTCGATGATCGGACCGCACCGCGACGAGCTCGAGGTCTCGCTCGAGAGGCTACCCAGCCGCACCCACGCCTCGCAGGGCGAGCAGCGCTCGCTGGCCCTGGCGCTCCAGCTGGCCGCTCATCAACTGGCCACGGAGCGACTCGGCTCCGCGCCGGTCCTGCTCCTCGACGATGTTTTCTCCGAGCTCGACCCCTTTCGCGCCAGGGCGCTCCTGGCCGGCCTCCCGCCCGGCCAGGCGCTGCTGACCACGGCGATGCCGGCACCCCCGGAGGTGTCGGCGGCCAAGATCTACGAGGTGGCCGACGGGGGACACGTCACGGCCGCCGGCCCCTCGACCGAATGAACCGGATGAGCAGCGAGGACCCCTACGGCCGTGACCGGGGCCCGCAGGCCCTCGACGCGTCGATCGACGCGGTGACTCGCCGGCTCGGCATGCAGGATCCGCGGGGCCTCGGGCGCCTGTTCTCACGGTGGGAGCAGATGGTCGGCCCCGCGGTGGCGGAGCACGTGAAGCCGGTGCGGCTCGATGCCGAAGCCCTGGTGGTGACCGTGGACCACCCGGCCTGGGCGACCCAGGTCCGGCACCTCGGGGAGGAGTTGCTCGACCGGGTGGCCGAAGAGGTCGGGGTGGCACGCCCGAGCCGGCTCGAGGTACGGGTTCGACGCTAGTTCCGGGTGGCCGACGCCTGACCATCGGACAGGTCGGTCACCCCCGACGGCTACACTGGGACCTTGGAATCGGGGGATCGCCGGCGCCGCCGGAACGCTCCCAGTGCACCGGAGGCGACCTCGTTGCGCTGGTTCCCGATCAGTCAATCGATGCTGGAAAGGGCGCGCCTGTGGCGCTGAAAACCGACAATGGGCGGAACGTGGTCGAGGCCACCTACGACGCCGAAGACATCACCGTCCTGGAGGGTCTCGAGCCGGTGCGGAAGCGTCCCGGCATGTACATCGGCTCGACCGGTCCCACCGGCTTGCACCACCTCGTGTGGGAGGTGGTCGACAACGCGGTGGACGAGGCCATGGCCGGCTTCTGCACGCAGATCGACGTCACCCTGCTGGCCGACGGGGGAGTGCGGGTGGCCGACAACGGCCGGGGCATCCCCACCGGGCCGATGAAGGAGCACAAGGGCAAGTCCGCGGCCGAGATCGTGCTGACGGTGCTCCACGCCGGCGGCAAGTTCGGGGAAGGTGGTGGCTACAAGGTCTCCGGCGGACTCCACGGTGTCGGCATCTCCGTGGTCAACGCCCTGTCCACCCGGCTGCTGCTGGAGATCGACCGCGACGGCGACCACCACGTCATGGAGTTCGTCGATGGCGGCAAGCCGGCCGGAAAGCTCGAGGTGACCGGCCGGGCGCCACGTGGCCGGACCGGCACGTCCGTGACCTTCTGGCCGGACCCGACCATCTTCGAGGAGGTCGAATTCCGTGCGCAGACGGTCGTGGAGCGCCTGCAGGTGATGGCGTTCCTCAACAAGGGCCTCGAGATCCGGTTCCAGGACGAGCGACCGGAGGCGAAGCCCGACCAGACGTTCAAGTACAAGGACGGCATCATCGACTACGTACGCCACCTCAACGCGTCCAAGGAGGCGCTCTTCCGCAAGGTGGCCTCGCTCGAGCAGCGCGAGGAGACCATGGAGGTCGAGATCGCCCTGCAGTGGAACACCGGGTTCTACGAGAGCATCCACTCGTTCGCCAACGGCATCTCCACCATCGACGGCGGAATGCACGAAGAGGGATTCAAGAAGGCCCTCACCAACGTGGCCAACAAGTACGCGCGGGCGAAGGGCACCCTCAAGGAGAAGGACGAGAACCTGCTGGGGGAGGACATCCGCGAGGGCCTGACGGCGATCATCTCGGTTCGGCTGCAGGACCCGCAGTTCGAGGGGCAGACCAAGGCCAAGCTGGGCAACGTCCCTGTCCGGTCGCTGGTGGAACGGGCCACCAACGAGAAGCTGGCCGAATGGTTCGAGGAGAACCCGCGCGAGGCCGGCCAGGTCATCCAGAAGGGCCTGCTGGCAGCCCGGGCCCGGGTGGCCGCCCGCTCCGCCCGCGACCTCACCCGTCGCAAGTCGGCGCTGGACGGGGCCGGACTGCCGGGGAAGCTGGTGGACTGCTCGTCACGCGACCCGCGTGAGAGCGAGCTGTTCATCGTGGAGGGGAATTCGGCCGGCGGTTCGGCCAAGGACGCCCGCAATCCGAAGACCCAGGCCATCCTCCCTATCCGCGGCAAGATCCTCAACGTCGAGCGCGCCCGCATCGACAAGATGTTGAAGAACACGGAAATCCAGGCGCTCATCTCGGCCATCGGCGCCGGTCTGGCCGAGGACTTCGACGTGGCCAAGATCCGCTACCACAAGATCATCATCCTGGCCGACGCCGACGTGGACGGCTCCCACATCCGCACCCTGCTCCTCACGTTCTTCTTCCGGCAGATGAAGCCGCTGGTCGAAGGTGGGTTCGTGTACGTGGCCCAGCCGCCGCTCTACTCGACTCTGGTGGGCAAGGAGAAGATCTACCTCAAGGACGAAACGGCCAGGGAGGCGTTCCTGGCCGAGCACCCCAACCACAAGGCGGACTTCCAGCGGCTCAAGGGGCTGGGGGAGATGGACTTCGGTGAGCTGCGGGACACCACCATGGACCCTGGGCAGCGCTCGTTGCTGCAGATCGCGGTGGAGCAGGCGGCTGTGGCCGACGAGGTGTGCTCGGTGCTGATGGGGGAGGACGTCGAACTGCGACGGCACTTCATCCAGACCAATGCGAAAGACGTCCGCTTCCTCGACATCTGAGAAGACGGTCGAGCCGGCCGGAGCGGCGCCGGCTCGACCGAGTGGAGCACGAATGATGAGGACAGTGCATGCCAGGAAGTGACAACGACGGAGCTACCGGAACCGACACCGGCGACATCTCCGGGTTCGTCGAGCCCATCGAGATCCAGGAGGAGATGGAGCGCTCGTTCCTCGAGTACTCGATGTCGGTCATCGTGTCGCGGGCGCTGCCGGACGTACGCGACGGACTGAAGCCCGTTCACCGGCGCATCCTCTACTCGATGTACGACCAGCGGCTGCTGCCGGACCGGCCGCACACCAAGTGCGCCAAGGTGGTGGGGGACGTGATGGGGTCATACCACCCGCACGGGGACTCGGCCATCTACGAGGCCCTGGCGCGGATGGTCCAGGACTTCTCCATGCGCCATCCGCTGATCGACGGCCACGGCAATTTCGGTGGCACCGGTCCCGACGAGGGACCGGCCGCCATGCGCTACACCGAGTGTCGCCTCGGTCCGCTGGCGTTGGAGCTGATGAACGGCATCGACCAGGAGACGGTCGACTTCGTCCCCAACTACGACGCCACGTCCGAGGAGCCGACGGTACTCCCGGCCCGGTTCCCCAACATGCTGGTCAACGGCTCGCAAGGCATCGCCGTCGGGATGGCGACCAACATCCCGCCCCACAACCTGGGCGAGATCATCGACGCCACCACCCACCTGCTCGACCACCCCGCCGCCACCCCGGACGACCTCATGGCGTTTGTGAAGGGACCCGACTTCCCGACCGGGGCGCTCATCCTCGGTCGCCAGGGGATCTTGGATGCCTTCCGGACCGGCCGGGGGTCGATCAAACTCCGGGCGGTGGCGGAAATCGAGGAAGGGCGTGCCGGCGACACCCGCATCGTGGTGTCGGAAATGCCCTATCAGACGTCGATCGCCTCGGTCTCGAAGAAGATCGAGGATCTGGTGCGCTCGGGGGACCTCGACGGCATCGCCGAGGCGCAGGACGACTCGTCGGGCGGCAAGACCCGTCTGGTCATCCGGCTGAAGCGCGACGCCAACGCCAATGTGGTCCTGAACAACCTGTTCAAGCAGACGCCGATGCAGACCTCGTTCGGTGTCAACGCCGTGGCCCTGGTGGACGGGGTGCCGCGCACCCTCAACCTGGCCCAGATGCTGACCCACTACGTGGCCCACCAAGTCGAGGTGGTGACGCGACGGTCGCAGTTCCTGCTGGACAAGGCGCGGGCCCGCGCGCACGTGGTCGAAGGTCTGCTCAGGGCCATCGACATGCTCGACGCGGTCATCGCCGCCATCCGGGGCTCGGACGATCGCCCGGCCGCGCTCGAGGCGTTGCGGACCGAGCCGTTCGAGTTCTCCGAGGAGCAGGCGAATCACATCCTCGACATGACCCTGGCCCGCCTGACCCGGCTGGGCCGGTCCAATCTTGAGGAGGAGCTGGCCAAGCTGCTCGGGGAGATCGCCGAACTCGAGTCGATCCTGGCCGATCCGGTCAAGCTCCGCGGCGTGATTGCCTCGGAGCTGGCGGAGATCCGGGAGAAGTTCGCCAACGAGCGACGGACGGTGGTCACCCACGACCCGGGCGACATGAACGTGGAGGACCTCGTCGAGGACGAGGAGCTGGTGGTCACCATGAGCCGGGCCGGCTACGTGAAGGCGGTCTCCGCCGATGCGTTCCGGACCCAGGGCCGGGGCGGGCGTGGCGTCCAGGGGGCCAAGCTCAAAGAGGAGGACCTCATCGACGACGTGGTGCACACGTCGGCCCACGCCCATCTGCTGCTGTTCTCGAACCGGGGCCGGGTGTTCCGGCTCCGCGCCCTCGAGATCCCGATGAAGGAGCGCACGGCGCGGGGCACCGCGATCGTCAACCTCCTGCCCCTGGCCCCCAACGAGGTGATCGAGGCCATCATCGGCACGCGCGACTTCTCCGAGGGCCACTACCTGGTGTTCAGCACCAAGCTGGGCCAGGTGAAGAAGACCTCCTTCACCGAGTACGACAAGTCCCGCCGCGAGGGCTTCATCGCCATCAACCTCCGCGAGGGTGACGAGCTCGTCCGGGTGGTCGAGACCCACGGCGACGACGACCTGTTCCTCGTCACGTCGTCGGGGATGACGATTCGGTTCTCCGAGCAGGACGTCCGGGCCATGGGCCGGGATGCGGCGGGCGTGCGTGGCGTGCGGCTCAAGGCCGGTGATGAGGTGGTGTCGTGCGACGTCGCCCGCGACGAGTCCGACATCCTCATCGTCACCGACGCGGGGTACGGCAAGCGGACCAAGGTCGAACGGTTCAACCGGCAGGCCCGAGGCGGTCAGGGCGTGCGGGGGATCCGCCTCACCGCCAAGCGGGGGAGGGTGGTGGCTGCCTTCATGATCCGGTTGGAGGACGAGATCCTACTGATCTCGACCTCCGGGGTGGTCATCCGCACGGCCGTCCGGGAGATCGCGTCCCAGGGCCGGGACGCCACCGGCGTCCGGGTCATGAACCTCGACGGCGGCGACGCGGTGGCTGCCGTGGCCGCTGTGGCAGGCGAGATGTCCGGTCAGGAGTGACCCGATCCGCCTGCCGCGAACACGGGCCGGCGGTCCGCTGACCGGCCGTGCAGCCGTGGTGTAGCGTCGTGCACCGGTTTCCGGGGCTATAGCTCAGTTGGTTAGAGCGCAGCACTGATAATGCTGAGGTCGCTGGTTCGATTCCAGCTAGCCCCACCCCGTCTATCCGGGCCAGAGCATTTTCTGTCGTTCGGCTCTGTAGCTTCCTCCGCAACCATCGCGCGTCCATCGCGCTCGTTTCGCATGAGTTTGCGTGTGAGATTGCGGTTCATGCCTTCCACTGTGGCTCCGCCACCTGGATGACACTTCCGGGAAGCGGCTCCGCCAGCTGGGCGACCGGCTCCGGTACGCGTATGACACCTCAGAC
>JBKQRT010000086.1:0-2785 GCA_052143895.1 Acidimicrobiales bacterium
CATTGCCTCACGAAAACCCTCCGGATTCTCGTGAACGATCAGGGCTAATGGAGATCGACCGCTTGCAGAGCAATCCCAAGCCGTCAGTCATCTCGATCGTTCACAATCACCTGACTTCGGAGAGACCTCCGTCGACGGCAAGGGTCTGGCCCGTGATGTAGTCGGCGGCATCAGATAGGAGAAAGGCGGCCGCGGCGGCTACGTCCCAACCGGATCCCTGACGACCAAGGGGAATCGGGGTGCTGTCCCGGTCGGGCTTGACAAGGCTGGCGAGTCGCCCGAGGGATGTGTCAATGAGCCCGGGCATCACGACGTTGACCCTCACTCTCCGTAGAGCTGCTTCTTTGGCGACATACGCGCACAGTCCGGACAGGGCCGCTTTGCTGGCTGCATATCCGGGGCTGTCCGTGGTGCTGACGACCCGTGCAGCAGTAGAAGAAGTGAGAACGATCGAGGCGCCGGGTGGCAACCGTGGAAGTGTGTACCTGCAGAACAGGAACGGTGACCGCAAGTTGGTCGCCATGATTCTGTCCCAGTCGGCAGACGTGGTGCCGTCCAGATGGTCCCCGACGGCAACGCCGACGTTGAGGGAGATGGCATTCAGTCCACCCAGATGCTCAGCGGCTTCAGTGACAAGGCGTGCTACGTCTGCTTCGACGCTGCTGTCACCCACCAGGACGTAGGCGGTGCCCCCCTCCTTGGTGATGCGATCTGCGGTGGTCTGGGCGGCGTCGGCATCGATGTCGGCGACCGCGACCGACGCTCCTTCGCGGGCGCCCAACAGGCTGATCGCTCTCCCAATACCTACCGGAGGGTCGTCCTGACCGTAGGTCTGTTGACCCCCGCCCACTACGAGCAGGTGGCGACCCTGCAAGATGCCGTGACCGTGGGCGGTGCCCGCAGCGGTGTCACTGACATGAGCCGGCAGTGCAGCGAGGATCTCGGAATTGGCGGTCACGGTCATCGCCCGTCGCTCGTGTTGCCACTAGCGAGATCGACCACTGCCATTTGAGCGGATTCGTCGAGGTCGAGGCGGAGGGTTTCGGCCAACAGGGCGATCCCGGAATAGTGACCGATGACGAGCAGGAGTTCCACGATGCTGCGATCGGACAGGTGTTCTCGGAGGGCGACGACGTCGGCCTCCGCAATGCGGCCAGGGCCCGCCACCTGATTGGTGAAGCTGATCACCGCCCGCTGGCCGGGAGTAAACGCCCGATGTATCGCGTCGTGATCCCGGCTCTCACTGGGGGTGGCGAGCGACGTGACCTGTTCGCTGGTGGCCCCGACGCCGACCGCGATCGCTTCGTGCTGCACTCGCTCGTACTCGCAGCCAGATGTGCAGGCGACCTGCAAGATCGCAAGTTCACGCACAAGTGGGTCGAGTTCAAGTGAGGCCAGGATTGCCCCACCCAGAGCCAACCAGGGGCCGAACAGAGTGGGAGCTTGTGCGACCATTTGGAACACGTGCAGGTCAGGCAAGACGTCGAGCAGCTCCCGAACCTCTTCTGGTGCGCTCTTCGGGTCGACATAGGGGATCAGCGGCATCTTCCACCTCAATACTACCTAGTATTCAATACTGAACAGTATGCTGCTCTGGATGAGCGGTGTCAAAGGCAGGACGGAAACAAGCACTGGTGCCGCGTCGGAATCCAACCCGCCCTCGGTTGGACGTGCCCGCAGGCCCACGCGCCAAGAGGTACGTCGCCGTCTGCTGGACGCGGCGCTGGAAGTCTTCGCCGAGCAAGGATTCGATACGGCGAATCTGGACCAAGTCGCCGGTGCCGCAGGGCTGACGAAAGGTGCTATCTACTCCAACTTCACCGGCAAGGACGATCTCTTCTACACCATGATGGCCGAGCAGGTGCTTGCCCGAGTGGAGTCGATCCGGAACGCCGTGGCCTTCAGTGCGGCCGAAGATCGAGACCGCCCGGATCTTCGTGAGATCGGAGATCTTCTCACTGACGCGTTCACCGAACAGCGAGAATGGCGAATGGTCTTCTTGGACTTCTGGCGCCGAGCTGTCCGCGACGATGAGGTGCGCGCACGGTTCATCGCCCACCGGCGAACACTGCGGGACGCGATTGCCGCCAGCCTTGAGGAGTTCCTAGGTGTAACTCCATCAGTCGGTGATTTCACCGTCGACGACGTCGTGACCGTGGTGCTGGCACTGTCCAACGGCCTGGCCATCGAGCAGTACGTCGATCCCAGCACCGTCAGTGCTGGCCTGTTCGGGCGAATCCTCGTGCAGTTGTCGAACCAAGTGTGACCACGGACCAAAGAGTCCTCATAATCTCTTGTAAGCGGTCCCGGATTTGCGTCCCCAACGTGCCAATCAGCCACGGTCGATGAGCGACCACGACCTCGCGATACGGGACAAAATTGCTTCGAGGCAAGTTCAGCTACCACCAGAGACTCATGGACATGGTCGGTTCTACCCTGTTGCAACGGACTGCAGATACAGCACGCAACGTCCCTTGAATCGGCGTCGAGACCTTGGCCCCGCCCTCCATTGGGTTTGGACGCCTAGTTCGTCGCTGTCCCGCTATACGGTCGTGGCCGCTGGCGCACCGGCTTCGTGCGTTGACCAATAGTCGTTGAGCCGACCTTGAGTCTTCACAAGCCACACGAACCAGCCCGCCAAAGGGAGCAGTATCCACAATCCTGTCAATGCCGACACGGGCTCTATCTTCCCCTCCCGCTTGTACAACTGCCCTACCTCCATCGGTAAGAGGAAGGTGTTGACGATGCCAACGAAAATGGCGAGGACTAGTCCGAGACCGCCGCC
>JBKQRT010000087.1:0-28597 GCA_052143895.1 Acidimicrobiales bacterium
TCGGGCACAACCCGCCCCAGACGTGCGCATGGATCATGAAGGCCGAGAAGACCGAGTTCGCGCTGACCTCCCCGACCCCGACCTGCGGCACGGACCTCCCGCACACGTCGACGGCCGCCAGCTCCTAGCAGGACCCCGGGCGGACGGCGGACGCGAGCGCGGGCTCGTGATCGCGTCCCCCATCCCCACCGGATCCACGGGAGTGCCCGTCATCCGTTTCGATCGCGGCGACTAGCATCGCTGCCGTCCCGGGCCGAAGGGGCGCGGATACGTCGGCCTCGAAGAGCACCTGCAGACCGAGGGCACCGAAGGAGAGCCATGCGCGTGGTCGTGAACATGAGCCAGTGTGAGAGCAACGCCCTGTGCATGGGCGTGGCACCGGACATCTTCGAGCTCGACGACGACGACAACCTGACCGTGCTGAACGAGACGCCCGACGAGTCGGCCCGCGACCGGGTCCTCGAGGCGGTCCGGATGTGCCCGAAGCAGGCCATCTCGATCGAGGAGGAGTGACGCCGGCCTGAGCCGGCACCGGGGATCACTCGACGAAGTCCCCGTTGCCCGGGCGGAGCCCCCAGACGAGACCACGGAAACGGCGTTTCCCCACCGGAGAGCCTGGTTTGCGTGCGCCAGTGCGGCATGGGATGCTGCCGAGCAGGATGGTGTCCCGACGGACGGGACGGCAACAGGGGAGGACGTCAGTGGCAGTCGAGCTGAAGCCCGGAGCGAGGTTCCGGTCTGCGGTCTGTGAGACCGAGGTCGTCGTCATCAAGGCGCCGGCCGGTGCGGTCGACCTGCAGTGCGGCGGCCACCCCATGGTCCCGATCGGCGACGAGCCGCCCGCCGGCCTGTCCGCGGAGTCGGGATTCGACGGCGGCTCACAGATCGGCAAGCGCTACACGGACGGGTCAAACGAGTTCGAGCTCCTGTGTTCCAAGGGCGGGACGTCGTCGCTGTCCGTCGGCGCGGAACTGCTCGTCCTCAAGGACGCCAAGCCGCTCCCCTCTTCCGACTGACCGACCGTGCATGTCGGGTTGCTCCTCCAGATGGCCGCGGACGGCATGGGCGAGCGGATCGCGCTCGGGCCACGTTCCAACGGCGTCACCATGGCCGAGATGGCCTCACGGGCCCGCCGCGCCGGCACCGTCCTGTCGGACACGCCCGGCGAACGGGTGGCGCTCGTCGACCTGAACTCCGAGGCCGTTCCGATCGCCCTGTTCGGCGCCACGCTCGCGGGCAAGCCGTTCGTCCCCATCAACTACCGGCTCACGGACGAGCAGCTGCGCGACCTGGTCCGCCGCACGGCACCGGCGACGGTCATCACCGGGGACGGGGTCGCCGACCGCCTCGGTGCGATCCCGGGGATCGAGATCCTCGAGCGCGCCGACTTCCTCGAGCGGGTGGCCGATCCATCGGTGGCGGAGGCCGACCCCTACGGGGGCGATCCCGACAGCGTCGCCGTCCTGCTGTACACGAGCGGCACGACCGGAGCGCCGAAGGCAGCCGTGCTCCGCAACCGCAACCTGACGTCATACGTGATTTCGACCGTCGAGTTCGCCGGCGCCGGCGAGGACGAGGCGGCCATCGTCAGCGTCCCGCCGTACCACATCGCGGGCATCTCCTCGGTGCTGTCGTCGACCTACTCGGGCCGCCGGGTCGTGCACATCGAGACCTTCGAGCCGCACGTCTGGGTCGACCTGGTGCGGGCCGAGTCGGTGACCCACGCCATGGTGGTCCCCACCATGCTCAACCGCATCCTCGACGTGATCGCCGAGGACGAAGGTGGGCTCCCGTCGCTCCGGTCGCTCTCCTACGGCGGGGGACCGATGTCCCTGGCCGTGATCGAGCGGGCGATGGCCCTGCTCCCCGGCGTCGGGTTCGTGAACGCCTACGGGCTGACCGAGACGGCGAGCACCATCGCCCTGCTGGGCCCCGACGACCACCGCGAGGCCCACGCCAGCGAGGACCCCGCGGTCCGGGTCCGCCTGGCATCGGTGGGCCGGCCGCTCCCGACCGTGGAGGTGGTCGTGCGCGGCGAGGACGGCACCGTCCTGGCCCCGGGCGCACGGGGCGAGATCTGGGTCCGGGGCGAGCAGGTGGCGGGCGAGTACGAGGGGCACGGAAGCGGACCGGGTGACGGCTGGTTCAACACCCGCGACGAGGGCCATCTTGACGAGGCAGGCTACCTCTTCGTGCACGGTCGCCTCGACGACGTCATCGTGCGGGGCGGTGAGAACCTCTCCCCGGTCGAGATCGAGACCGTGCTCATGGAGTACCCGGGCGTGGGCGCCGCCGCGGTCGTCGGGATCCCCGACCCCGACTGGGGGGAGAAGGTCGTCGCCGCCGTGGTGCCCGTCGACGGCGCCGTGATCGACGAGGACGAGTTGCGCGCCTTCGTGCGGGAGGCCCTGAGGTCCACGAAGACCCCCGAACGGATCGCGATCCGGGACGACCTGCCCTTCAACGAGACCGGGAAGCTGCTCCGACGGGTGCTGCGCGAGGAACTCGCCGCCCGGTTCGGCTGAGCACGTCCGGCCGGTCGCGCTTGCTCGCGCCGGAACTTCATGTCACAGTACGACATGAATCTTCCGGGAGGAGCCTCATGACGGTGCAAGGTGCGAGCGACGTGTACTACGACCCGTACAACGTGGAGATCGACGTCGACCCCTACCCGGTGTACCACCGGATGCGGGAGGAGGCGCCGCTCTACTACAACGAGCCGCACGACTTCTACGCGCTGACCCGGTTCGCCGACGTCGAGCAGGGCCTGCTGGATGCCAAGACCTTCATCTCGGGCCGGGGGGGCATCATCGAGCTGATCCGGGCCCAGATCGAGATGCCGTCGGGTGTGCTCATCTTCGAAGATCCTCCGGTGCACACGGTCCACCGGAGGCTGCTGTCGCGGGTGTTCTCGCCGAGGCGGGTCGCCGAGCTCGAACCGAAGATCCGGGAGTTCTGCGTCCGGAGCCTGGACCCCCTCGTCGGCGCCCGCGGATTCGACTTCATCGCCGACCTGGGCGCGCAGATGCCGATGCGGGTCATCGGCATGCTCCTCGGGATCCCAGAGCAGGACCAGGAAGCAGTCCGCGACAATACCGACCGCAACCTCCGCACCGAGGCCGGACAGCCGATGGAGGTGACCGAGAACTTCGTCGACGGCACCATGTTCGGCGAGTACATCGACTGGCGGGCCGAGCACCCTTCCGACGACATCATGACCGAGCTGCTGCAGGCCGAGTTCGAAGACGAGACCGGCGCGGTCCGGCGACTTACCCGCGACGAGCTCCTCACCTACATCGCCGTGGTGGCCGGTGCCGGAAACGAGACCACGACGCGCCTGATCGGCTGGACCGGCAAGGTGCTGGCCGACCATCCCGACCAGCGCCGCGAACTAGTCGAGGACCGCTCGCTGATCCCCGGGGCCATCGAGGAGCTCCTCCGGTTCGAGACGCCGGCGCCCCACATGGCCAGGGTCACCTCCCGGGACGTCGAACTCCACGGGCAGGTGGTGCCCGAGGGGAGCATCGTGCAGATGATCCCTGCGTCCGCCAACCACGACGACCGCCGGTTCCCTGATGGCGACCGCTTCGACATCCACCGGGAGGACGGGCCGCCGCTCACCTTCGGTTTCGGCATCCACCTGTGCCTGGGCGCGGCACTGGCGCGGCTCGAGGGCCGGGTGGCACTCGATGAGGTCCTGAACCGGTTCCCCACCTGGGAGGTCGAAACGGAGCACGCCAAGCTGGCGCCCACGTCGACGGTCCGCGGCTGGGAGGCCCTTCCGGTCACCACCCCGTGACCGGCGTGTCTCGGAGCGACCAGACCGATCGACTCGACGAGCGGGGAGGCCGCTGATGGGGATGTTGGACGGGAAGGGGCCGTGATCACCGGCGCCGGATCAGGGATGGGCAAGGCGTCAGTGAAGGTCTTCGTGCGCGAGGGTGCATCGGTCGTCGCCGCCGACATCAGCGGGGCCGAGGAGGACACGGCGGCGCAGGTCGGCAGCGGCGTCCTCCCGGTGCACTGCGATGTCACGCAGGAAGCCGATGTCGAGGCGATGATGGCCGCCGCCGAGGCGGAGTTCGGGCGTGTCGACTCGGTGCTCAACGTCGCCGGCATCGCCGACGGCTGCATGCTCGCCGACCTCACCATGGAGATGTACGACCGGCTGATGGATGTCGACCTGCGCGGGGTGATGCTCGGGATGAAGCATGGCATCCGCTCGCTGCTGATGACAGGAGGTGGTTCGATCGTCAACTGGTCGTCCGTCGGTGGGCTCAACGGTTCGGCGGGCACCAGCGTGTACGCGGCCGCCAAGCACGGCATCATCGGCGCCACCAAGTCGGCCGCCATCGAGTACGGCACCCAGGGGATCCGGGTCAACACCATCTGTCCCGGCTTCATCCTCACCGAGATCATGGCCCAAGGGGCCGAGGACTTCATCCCGGACATTGCCCAGAAGGCCGCTCTCAACCGTGCCGGCGAGCCCCACGAGGTCGCCGAGGTGGGCGCCTTCCTGGCGTCCGAGCGTGCCTCGTTCATCACGGGTGCGGTCATCCCGGTGGACGGGGGATGGTCAGCGAAGTTGGCGTAGCAGAATGGCGGGTCATGACTGCTCCCCCTGTGCCTGAGCCACCGACGGCGGACCCGCCGGACCGCACCTATGACGGGACCCTGCGACGTGAGCAGGCCGCGGCGACGCGGGAACGGATCGTCGGCGCCGGCTCCGAGCTCCTCCACGGCGGATCGATCCGGGACTGGAAGCGGCTGACGGTCCGGGCCGTCGCCGAGCGCGCCGGGGTGAGCGAGCGGACGGTCTACCGGCACTTCGGGAACGAACGGGGCCTGAGTGACGCGGTCATGCACCGCCTGGAGCAGGAGGCCGGCATCGATCTCGAGGGGATGGCACTGGGAGACATCGGCAAGGTGGCCACCCAGCTCCTCGAGCACGTGGCGTCGTACCCGATCGAGCCCCGCCCGCCGCTCGACGCCACCCTGGTCGATGCCAACCGGCGACAGAAGGACGCGCTCCTCGGCGCCGTGGCGGCCAGGGCCGGCCGGTGGCCCGAGGACCACCAGATGTTGGCGGCGGCCCTGTTCGACGTCTTGTGGAGTGTGGAGGCCTTCGAACGCCTCGTCGGGGACTGGCAACTCGATCCCGCTGAGGCGATCCGCGGGGTCTCCTGGGTGATTGGGCTGCTCGAGCAGGCGGTGCGTGAGGGTCGAGGGCCGTCGTGACGACCCCGGTGGGCTAAGACCGCTCCGCCGGTCAGCCGGCGGCGACGGGACCGGTCCGGAAGGCAGCGGCCAGTGCCGTCTCCTGCGCTGAGCGGAAGGCCCGCGACACCCCGGTCTTGGCAACGAGGTCGAACCCGTGGAAGGCACCCGGCACCACGTCCAGTGCGCAGTCGACGCCGGCCGCCACGAGGCGTTCGGTGTAGGCGACGCACTCGTCGTGGGTGAGGTCCAGTGTCCCCACGCCAATCCACGCCGGGGGTCGTCCGGACAGGTCGTCACTGCGGGCGGGGGAGGCCAGCCCGGTGATCCCGGACGACCCCGGTGCCTGGCCGGTGTAGGACTGCCAGCCGAAGCGGTTCGTCTTGTTGTTCCACAGCCGGAAATGGCGCTCGTCGATCCCGGTGCGGCACGCGGTGCGGTCGTCGAGCATCGGGTAGGCGAGGAGTTGGAAGGCGAGCGGGACCTCGCCACGGTCACGGGCGAGCAACGCCAGTGCGGCGGCGAGGCCGCCGCCGGCACTCGCCCCGCCCACGGCGATCCGGGCGTCGTCCACGTAGGGCTGGCTGGCCAGCCACGTGAGGGCGTCGTAGCAGTCGTGGAGCGGCACCGGGAACTGCGCCTCGGGTGCCAGTCGGTAGTCGACCGACGCAACGACGATCCCGAGCCGCTCGGCGAACTGGCGGCAGAGGGCGTCGTCCTGCTGGGCGGTGCCCAGCACGTAGCCACCCCCGTGGATCCAGAGCATCGCCGGGTGCTCCGCGGCGCCAGGCGGCCGGTGTACCCGCACGGAGACAGGGCCCACCGTTTCCACCGTTACATTCTTCGCCGGGACCAGTGAGACCAGCCCGGTCAGCATCCGGACCGGACGGAGTGTCCGCGGCCCGACCGGCGCACGCGGAAGCCAACGGGCGACGCCACGGAGGTCGGGGTGGAAGGGTTCCGGTGCCGTGGGCATCAGAGGATTCTCGTACGGGCCGCTGCCCGGGGCACCGTGGAGTGTCCCCGGTCAGGCGTTCTGGTGGAAGCCCCGGCCCGACTGCGCCCCAGGAGCCCGGCGTCGACGACACCGACCCGGGTGACCTCGGCGGCCCCCGCCGACGTCATGACATGCGCCCCAGCAGGAAGTTGGCGATGTCCGTGGCGGGCGGGAACGCCCCGGTCACACCGGCGGCGAAGTACCCCGAGTCGGTGACGAGCGTGATCCCGCTGATCGAGGCGGCCGCCGAGCTGCACAGGAACACCAGCGGGTAGGCCTGCTCCGCAGGGGTCGCAGCCTCGACGCCCACCTCGGCGCGGTAGTCGGCTCCGAAACCGAGCCACATCTCCTTGTTGGCCTGGGCCAGCGGGGTGTCGGTCGGGCCGGGGCAGGTGGCGTTGATCCGGATCCCGCGCTGCATCATGGGCATGGCCTGCGTGGCGACGTAGGCGCAGACCGCCTGCTTGGTGGACAGGTAGTCGGCACCGCCGTTTTCCGCCACCCACGCCACCGCGCTGTCGAAGTCGGGCGTGGCCAGGTACTCCTTGATCCGGGGGAGGTTGGCCTCCCAGCCGAGGCCGGCGGCCGACGAGATGAACCCGATGGCGGACCCGCGGGGGAGCATGTCCTTGGCGAGCAGCTGGTCGATGAGGTGCCGGTGGCCGATGAAGTTGATCTTCTCGATGCCGGGCGTGCCGTCAGCCACCCCCGCACACGACAGGAGGGCGTCGACCGGGCCCCCCAACTGGTCGATGGCGGCGTCGATCGAGTCGCGCTCGGCCAGGTCGACATGGATGGCGGTGCCCCCCGGCAGTGTGATGTTGGCGAAGTCCATCACCGCCACGTCCGCTCCTGCGGACTGCAGGAGCTCGGCCGAGGCCGCACCCATGCCGGTGGCGCCACCGACGACCAGTGCCCTCTTGCCGTCGAAGCGGAATGCGTCAAACAGGGTCATGTCAATTTCCTCCGGGTCGATATGGTTGGTATCAGGCGACGACGCCGCGGACCTTGAGGTCCACGATGGCGTCCCAGTCGAACCCGAGCTCTTCGAGGATGCTGTCGCCGTGCTCGTTGAGGGTCGGGGCGCGACCGGGTACGGCGGGCGCTCCGTCGAACTGCACCGGGGCCGCCGCCAGTCGGAAGGGTGCTCCCGTTGCGGTTTCGCAGTCCTGGACGTAGCCGTTGGCGACGGTCTGGGGATCGGCGGTCGCCTCGAGGGTGTCCTGCATGACGGCCCACTGGCCCGCGAAGTCGGCCAGGCGCAGGCGCCATTCGGCGAGAGTGGCGCCGCCGAACACCTTGTCCAGCTCGTCGGACGCTTCGCGGTTGTTGGCCATCAACGATGCGTGGTCGGCGAACCGCGGGTCGGTGGCCAGCTCGGGCCGGCCGATGGCCTCGCAGAGGAGCGGCCAGTACTTGGCGGCCTGCAGGCAGGTGAACCACAGCGTGCGATCGTCCGCGGTCTGGTAGGTCCGCGACAGGGGATTCGAGCCCATGGCGTCGGCGGGCGGTGGCGCCCACGGCTTGTCGAGGACCAGCGAGAGGGCCAGTGCCTGGCCCATGGCCCACAGGCCGACGCCGAGCAGCGAGACGTCCACGGTCGTGGCCTCGCCGGTCCGCTCCCGGTGGAACAGTGCGCCCATGATGCCCCCGGCGATGGTCATCGCCCCGATGGAGTCGCCGAATCCCGGCGCTGGTGGCGGGGGGACAAGGTCGTACTCGGGCCGCCTGGCGCCGGCGGCCACCCCGGATCGGGCCCAGAACGCCAGGGAGTCGTAGGAGCCCTTGTCGGCGTCGGGCCCCCGCTCGCCCTGGCCGGTCCCGCGCACGTAGATGATGTCCGGATTGTGGGCCCGGATCTCCTCGACGTCGATGTGGAGCTTGCGACGGACGCTCGGGAGTTTGTTGGTGAGGAACACGTCCGAGGTGGCGACGAGCTTGCGGAGGATCGCCATCCCGTCCCCGGTCGTCAGGTCGAGGGCGAGGCTCTTTTTGCCCCGGTTGGAGTGCTCGAGGAGGACGTGGACGTCGTTGGGCACGACGTTCAGTCCAGTGGAGGCCAGGCCCCGCATGGCGTCGCCGCGCTCGACGTGTTCGATCTTGATGACCTCGGCACCCCAGTCCGACAGCAGCGCCGAGGCCGCCGGGACGAAGGTGTGCTCGGCCACCTCGAGCACGCGGACTCCCTGCATGACTGCGCTCATCGGTGAACCCCCGTGTCTTCGGCGCGACCCGGGCGGCAGAGCGCCGCTCGGCGAATTGTGGCGTCGACGTCACTGACGCGACGCATGGTAGCCCGACCCTGGACGGAGCGGATCGGCCGGTGGGCCGGCGTCACGACTGTCCGCCGCGGGGGACGTCCCGGAAGGGGACGTCCCGGTCGAGCGTGCGCTCCCTCGGCATGCCGAGGACCCGCTCGCTGATGACATTGCGCGCCATCTCCGTCGTGCCACCCCCGATGGTCGGCACCTGGCGCATCAGGAAGTCGGACCCGCAGTCGGCGAGGGCGCCGTCGTCGTCCGTCCACGCCCCACCGTCACCTCCGGCGATCTCGAAGGCGATGGTGTTCGTCCGGGTCGAGACCACGCCGCTGAAGAGCCGGCCGATGGCCGCCGACTGGTCGGACATGGCGCCGGACCCCATCCCGTCGGCGAGGCGCTGCTGCAGGGCCTCCGTGGCCAGTTGGAGCATCCGGGCCTCGCCGACGAGGTCCCGGACCCACGGGTTGTCGAGTTGCCCGCTCCCGCGGGCCACGCGGAGCACCGACGACGCACCGATGCCGCTGTGGGCGTCACCGGCCGGAACGGTCACGTAGGGCGAGTTGTGGAGCATCCGCTCGTGGAACATCCAGCGGATGCCCACGGTCCAGCCGTCATCGACTTCGCCGATCCGGTCGGTGTCCGGCACCCGGACGTCGGTCATGAACTCCTGGCAGAACTCCTTGGTCCCGTTCAGCATTTCGATCCGGTGGACGTCGACGCCCGGCTGGTGGATCGGGAGCATGAAGACCGAGAGCCCCCGGTGCTTCGGCACGTCCCAGTTGGTTCGGGCGAGGCAGAGGCCCCAATCCGACCACCAGGCGCCGGTCGTCCACACCTTCGACCCGTTGAGGACCCACTCGTCGCCGTCGCGGACGGCCGTCGTCTGGGCACCGGCGACATCGGAGCCACCACCGGGCTCCGAGAGGAACTGCATCCACAGCTCCTCGCCTTTCAGGATGGCCGGGAGGTGCCGGAGCTTCTGCTCCTCGGTCCCGAAGTCGAGGAGGACGGCGGCGCACGGCGAGATCGTGGGGGCCTGGAGCCGGACCGGGTACTCGAAGCCGACGAGCTCCTCGTTCAACGCCTGCTGGTGCGCCGGGGAGAGGCCCTGGCCGCCATAGGCGACCGGGAAGCAGATGCCGGCGAATCCGGCGTCGAACAGCATGCCCTGCAGCTCCCGTTCGTGGGCGACCTGGGCCAGCTCCTCCTCGTCGGTGCTGTTGTTCCGGAGCACCCCTGCCGACGCCCCCGTCGCGGCGGGCTCGAGGTTGTCCCGGATCCAGGAGCGGGCCCGCTTCCGGAAGCTATCGAGGTCTTCAATGCCGTCCGCGCTCATGCCGCGTCCCCCAGGCCCGACACGATCGATGCGATCCGCTGCCGGTGTTGGCTCGGGGTGCCGTGGAGCGACCGGTCGAGGGCGACCCGACGGAGGAAGAAGTGGATGTCGTGCTCGAAGGTGAGGCCGATGCCTCCGTGCATCTGCACGCAGTCCTGCAGGAGCTCCGGGCCGTACTGGCCGAGGAAGGCCTTGGCCGCACTGGCCAACTCGCGGGCCTCGTCCGAACCGGTGCTCACGGCCTGGGCCGCCGTGTCGCTGAGGGCGTGCCCGGCCTCGAGCCAGGTCTTCATGTCAGCGAACCGGTGCTTCAGCTCCTGGTAGGAGGCGAGGGGCCGTCCGAACGAGTAGCGGTCGAACGCCCACTGGAGGGTAAGGTCCAGCGCGAACTGCATGGCGCCGACCGTCTCGGCGTTGGCCATGACAAGCGCCTGCTGGAGTTGCCGCTCGACCTGGGCGCCGGCCCCCCCGACCTCGCCGAGCACCGAGTCGGCGGGCACCCGCACGTCCCGGAAGGTGACCTCGGAGAACCGACGGGTGAGGTCGATCGTGTGCATCGGTCGCTGCGTGACGCCGACCGAGTCGGTCGGGACGAGGACCTGGGTGAGCCCGTTGCCCGTCCGACCGGTCACCAGCAGGTGGCTCGCCCGACCGGCGGATTCGGCCGGTCTCTTGGTGCCGTTCAGAACGACGTCGGAGCCGTCGACCCGGACCTCCAGGGCGAGGTCGTCGAGGCCGTCGTTCGGTCGGGGCTCCAGATGGCACCACGAGGCGATCGAGGTCCCGGCCAGGAGGCCCGACAGCACGTCGGCGTGGCGGTCGGCCGACAGCCCGCTGACGGCCCCGGCGACCACGTTGGTTGGTACCAGCGGGCCCGGTGCGGCGTGCCGGCCGAACTCGTCGGCCACCAGCGTTAGGTCCAGGAGCCCGTCGCCGCTGATCGAACCGCCGCCGTGTCCCTCGTCGACGAGGAGGGAGGTCCACCCGAGCTCGGCACCGGCCTGCCAGTAGCCGGCGACGAACCCGTCGGGCTCGTCGCGGAGGCGGCGGATCTCCGCCGGTACCGCATGTTGGTTCAGAAACTTCGCCGTGGTGTCGCGGAAGAACTCCTGGTCTGACGTCAGGCTCAACAGCACGGACGGCTCCCATCCCAGGAATGTCCGTGCCGGCACCCGTCAGCTGTGCTCACGTGCTCGGGGTCACGCACTCGGCCACGCCAGTGACTGGATCTCGAGGTACTGGTCGAACCCGGCGATTCCGTTCTGGCGGCCGACACCGCTCTCCTTGAACCCTCCGAAGGGCACGTCGGCTCCGTACCAGAGGCCGCCGTTGACGCTCATGGTGCCGGCGCGCACCCGACGTGCCACCGCCATCGACCGGTCCAGCGAGGCCGAGTTGACGCCGCCGCTGAGCCCGTACCCGCTGTCGTTGGCGAGGCGCACCGCGTCATCGTCGTCCTCGAACGGGATGACGACCAGGACGGGGCCGAAGATCTCCTCCTGGGCGATCGTCATCGAGTTGTCCACGTCGGTGAACATCGTCGGCTCGACGAAGAACCCCATGGGGTGGGCCTCGGGGCGACCGCCGCCCACCGTCAGCGTGGCGCCCTCCTCGACGCCGCGGGAGATGTACCCGAGCACCCGATCGCGCTGCTTGGCGCTGATCACCGGCCCCATGATCACGTCCTCGCGCTGGGGGTCGCCGTAGGGCACCATGCCGAAGTAGCTCGTCAGGCGCTCGACGCCCTCGTCGTAGCGGGACCGGGGGAGCAGCATCCGGGTCGGGATGGCGCACCCCTGCCCGGCGTGCGAGCACACCGCCAGGCCGACGAGCAGCGCCGAGTCGAAGTCGGCGTCGTCGAGCACGATGGTGGCCGACTTTCCGCCCAGCTCGAGGAAGAGCCGCTTCATGGTGGCCGCACCCTTCTCCATGATCCGCTTGCCCACGGCCGTGGACCCGGTGAAGGAGATGAGGTCCACCTCGGGCGAGAGGGTCAGCTCCTCGCCGACCAGGTGGTCCGAGGAGGTGACGACGTTGACCACCCCGGCGGGGATGTCGGTGCGCTCGGCCACCAGGCGGCCGATGAGGGTGGTGTTCCACGGCGTGTCCGGAGCGGGCTTGAGCACGACGGTGTTGCCGGTGGCGAGCGCCTGGCCAAGCTTGGCCAGTGCCACCTCGAACGGGTAGTTCCACGGGGTGATGGCCCCGACCACCCCGACCGGCTCCTTGACGATCAGGCGGGAGTTGACGCCTCCCCGGAAGTCGGTGGCGTCGGGGAGGCGGTTCTCCCACTCGAACTCGTCGATCAGTTGGATCGGGTAGCGGAGGGCGTCGAGGAGGGGCACGTCGAGCTGCGGGCCGGCCGTGAGCATCCGGGGGCAGCCCACCTCGAGGATCAGTTGCTCCCGCATCTGTTCCTTCTCGGCCTCGAGAGCGTCCTGGAGCTGCACGAGGCAGTGTTTGCGGAACGCCCGGTTGGTCGACCAGTCGGTCTCGTCGAAAGCCCGCCGGGCTGCCGAGATCGCCCGTTGGATGTCGGCGGTCGAGCCGTCGGTGACCTGGCCGATCACCTCCTCGGTGGCCGGGTTGACGTTATCGAAGCTCTTGCCCGTGGACGATTCGACGAGCTTGCCGTCGATCAGCATGTTCGATTCCGGATCGATGGTCGTGGTGCCGCTCATGGTGCTCCCCCCGGTCGGCACTGCACTGAGGCCGTCCGCTGATATTGACGTTGGTGTTTGGAAAGAATACCGTTCCGGCCATGAGCTGCAACCCGCCTCCGGCGCGCGTCCGCATGTCCCGCTCCCGACAGGCAGGACCGGTCCGACGGTCGACTGCTGCCGGTGCGCGAGCGAAGGCCGTGCTTCACCTCCGAGAAAGACGTTTCGTCGGGGAGGCGGGCCGATGAACCTCCAGGGACGTTCAGCCATCGTCACCGGCGGGGCGGGCGGGCTCGGTTCCGCCACCGTTCGCCGCCTCAAGGATCTCGGGACGGGCGTCGTGGTGTTCGACCTCGACGCCCACCGCGCCGGCGAGCTGGCCAAGGAGCTCGGCGAGGGCGTGGTCGGCGTGGGCGGCACCACCACCGACGACGCCGACGTGGCCGCTGCCATCGACGCCGCCCGTTCACTCGGGCCGATCGCCGCCCTGGTCAACGTGGCCGGCGGCGGGGTCGGTGGTGGGCGCACCGTGGGACGCGACGGGACCCCGCACGCCATGGATTCGTTCGTGAAGACCCTCGAGATGAACGCCACGGGCACCTTCAACATGAGCCGCTACGTCTGCGCGGCCATGGGCGCCAACGAGCCCGACGAGGACGGTCAGCGCGGCGTGGTGGTCAACACCGCCTCCATCGCCGGCATCGAGGGCCAGAGCGGACAGGTCGCCTACGGGGCGGCCAAGGCGGCCGTCCTGGGCATGACGCTTCCCATGGCGAGGGACCTGGCGCCGATGGGCATCCGGGTGTGCGCCATCGCCCCCGGGACGATGGGCACCCCGGTGATGCTCGGTGCCCTGCCCCACCTCAAGAAGGACCCGGCGGAGAACATCGTGTTCCCCAAGCGGATGGGCCATCCCGAGGAGTTCGCCCTCCTGGTCGAGTCGATCGTCATCAACCCGTACCTCAACGGGGAGAATATCCGCCTCGACGGCGCGCTGCGCTTCAACATCAACTAGGTGTGCCCATGGCCGACGTGAATTCGATCCGATCCGGCCGAGGCCGGCGAGGGAGTGGGGGATCCAATGCCTGATGCCGTGATCGTCTCGACGGCGAGGACCGCGGTCGGTACCGCCTTCAAGGGCTCGCTCCTCGACACCGACGCCTTCGAGCTTGGCACGCTGGCCGTGGCCGAGGCGGTCCGCCGGTCCGGCATCGACCCGGAGCTCGTGGACGACGTCATCCTCGGGGAGATCCTCTACGGGGGAGGCGACATCGCCCGCTACGCGGCGATCGAGGCCGGGCTCGTGAACGCGCCGGGCGTGTCCCAGAACCGGCACTGCGCATCAGGGCTCTCCGCCATCCAGAGCGCGGCCGCGTCGATCCGGTCGGGCATGGACAACGTGGTCGTGGCCGGCGGGGCGCACTCGTCCTCGACGTCGCCGCGCACCAGCCGACGCGTCCTCGGTAGCGACGACTGGGAGGAGTGGAACTCCCCGAGCCACCGCGAGACGCCCGACGCCCCCAACCGCGACATGTCCATCACCGTGGGCTGGAACGCCGCCGTCGAGGCCAACGTGACCCGTGAGGAGATGGATGCGTGGGCGTTCCGCTCCCACCAGCGGGCCATCGCGGCCATCGACGCCGGCAAATTCGCCGACGAGATCTTCCCGGTCGAGGTGGTGAACCGGGCGGGCGTGCGCAGCATGTTCGCCGTCGACGAGCACCCCCGGCGCGACAGCAGCATGGAGAAGCTGGCGTCGCTCAAACCCCTGCATCCCGAGATCGAGGGCTTCAGCATCACGGCAGGCAATGCCGGCGGCGTCAACGACGGCGCCGCGGCCATGGTGATCACCGACCGTGAGCTGAGCGAGCTTTTCGGGCTCGAGCCGCTCGCCGTCGTGAGGGCCTGGGCCTCGGCCGGCGTGCCGCCGTCCGAGACGGGCCTCGCCCCGACCGTCGCCATCCCGAAGGCGCTGGCCCGCGCCGGTCTCGGGGTCGACGACATCGACCTGTGGGAGATCAACGAGGCGTTCGCCTCGATGTGCGTCGCCACGACCCGGATCCTGGGTATCGACGACTCGCTGGTGAACGTGCTCGGGAGCGGCTGCAGCCTGGGCCACCCGATCGCCATGACCGGGGCACGCATGGTCATCTCCCTGACCCACGAGCTCCGGCGGCGGGGTGGAGGCACCGGTGTCGCCGCCATGTGCGCGGGAGGCGGCATGTCCTCCGCGCTCGTCATCGACGTCCCGGCCCTCCGGTAGGGCTGAGCCCCGGGTAGGGCTGACGGGCCGAGCCGCAGTTTGGGCCGGCCCCGTTGCAGCTAGGCCATCTGCCCGATCGCCGCGCACACGCCGCCGTCGACGAGGACGTCGGTGCCGGTCACGAAGCTGGCCTGGTCGGACAGGAGGAAGTCGATGACGGCGGCGATCTCGTCGGCGTGGCCAGAGCGGCCGAGGGGCGCGATCGACTCGAGCTGGCGCATGCCCGGCTGACGCTCGAACTCCTGGCGGCCCATGGGCGTGTCGATGGTGCCGGGCGACACCGAGCAGATCCGGCCGCCCACCGAGCCGAAGGCCGCCGCCTCGCGCTCGACGAGACGTCGGACCCCGCGTTTGGCCCACGAGTAGGCCATGCCCGGGTCCTCGCCGGCCGGCCCGAGGGCGGCGTGGTAGTCGTCGAGGAGGGTCGGCGCCAGCGGGTCGTCGATGATCCGGTCGACCGCAGGATCGGCCTGCGATGCCATCAGTTGGGCCGCCATCGAGGCCACGCACACGACCGCCGTCCCCTCGGTGGCGAGCGGGCGCAGGGCGTCGACGAGGAGCGCGGTGCCCACGAGGTCGACGGCGATCATCCGGTCCCACGCCGCCATGGTGGGGGAGATGCCGGCGGCGTGGGCGACCCGGTGCAGCGTGCCGTGCTCCGCGGCGACCTGGGCGATCCGGGCGACGGAGGCGACGTCGCTGATGTCGGCCCCCACGGCCTCGCACCGGGTGCCGGAGCCGGACAGGTGCCCGGCCGCGTCGGCGGTGGCGTCAGGGTCGAGATCCACGAGCACCAGCACGTCCACGGCCCCGACCATGCGGGCGGCACAGGCGGCGCCGATGCCACGAGCGGCGCCGGTGACGATCCCGACCCGGGTCATGCCGGGCGACGGGGGACGACGGCGATGGTGGGGATGCTCGCCGAGGGCCCGCACCGCAGGAGGTTGTCCAGGACCTGGACGAGCTCGTCCACCTCGAGGAGCGCCCCGGCGATGTACTCGCGTGCCAGCCAGATCGGGGCCACCTCGGTCACCAGATCCATGTCCCAGTCGGCGTTGAACCCCGTCATGGCGTCCCCTTCGCCCCCGGCACAATCGCCGACGGTGACCCGGGTGAAGCCGATCTGCGGGTGCTCGGCTCGCCACGCCTCCACCAGCTTGTCCAGTGCCGCCTTGCTCACGGCGTAGGCGCCCAGACCGGGCCACGGCGGTGTGTGCGAGGCACTGATCGACGACAGGTAGGCGGCGGTGCCCTGCGAGGCCACGAGGTGGGGGAGCGCCGCAGCCGTGATGAGTGACGCACCGATGACGTTGGTGTCGAACGCCCGACGCCACGTCTCGGCGTCGGTGTCGGCGAGCCGCACGAGTGGCCCGATCCCGGTGGCGTAAACGAGTGCGTCGATGCCACCGAGCTCACGGGCGGCCTCCTCGATCGCCGCCTTGCACGACTCCTCGTCCGTGACGTCGCACGGGATGGCCAGCGCGTCCGGACCGGCCTCGGCCGCCGCGTCGGCGAGCCGTTCCTTGCGCCGTGCCATCAGCGCCACACGCGCGCCGCGTTCCCCCAGCCCGACTGCGATGCAGCGGCCCAGACCGCTCGACGCTCCGACGACGACCACCTTCATGACATCAACCCCGTTCACTCATGGACACACACGGACCAACTCCGAATCAACCCTGCATCGACCGGCGCCACCGAGCGGCACTGCGGAACACCCGGCTCAGGCGAAGACCACCGGGAGGCGCTCCCAGCCCCGCACCGTGGAGGTCCGGGCCTGCTTGGCGTTCTCCCAGTCGACCTCCCACGAGGGGAATCGCTGGAGCACCTCGTCGAGCGCCACCCGACCTTCCAATCGGGCCAGTGCGGCGCCGAGGCAGAAGTGCAGGCCGTAGCCGAACGCCAGATGGTGGTCGATCTTCCGGGTGACGTCGAACCGGTCCCCCTCGGGGAACTTCCGGTCGTCCCGGTTTCCGGACCCGTTGAGCAAGAGGATCACACTGCCTTCCGGAACCACCTGTCCGTGGTGCTCCACGTCCCGGGTCACGTAGCGGGCCTGGGTGGGGGAGGGCGGCTCGTACCGCAGGAGCTCCTCGATGGCGTTCGGGACCAGGCTCCGGTCCTCGACCAGCTTGCGGCGCTCGTCCGGGTGGTCGGCGAGGACCTTGCCGGTCCACCCGATGAGCCGGGCCGTCGTCTCGTTTCCCGCCGCGGCCAGGAGGTTCACGACGTTGAGAACCTCGGGCCGCGTGAGCCGGCGTGTCGTGCCCGTCTCGTCCTCGAACTCGGCCTGGAGCAGCTCGGTCATCAGGTCGTCGGACGGGTGCTCCGCCCGCCACTCGATGTACTCCTCGAAGTTGCTGGCCTGCATGTCCCCGCCGTAGTTCGCGGCGTCGGGCATGGTGCCCTCGTCGAGGCGCAGGCCCTCGTCGATCTGGTCCCGGAGCGCCTCTTGGTCCTCCTCGGGGATCCCGAGCAGCATCCCGATGGTGCGCATCGGCATCTGGGCCCCCAGATCGGTGATGAAGTCGAATCCCTCGGAGCCCATCCTCGGATCGAGGGTCCGTGCGCAGAACTCCCGGATCTTGGGCTCGATCGCATTCATCTTTCGGGGCGTGAACACGCGGGAGAGCAGGCTCCGGTGGATGTTGTGGCCCGGGGGGTCCTCGAAGATGATCGACCCGGGGGGGATCGGGAAGTCGCCCTTGATGATCTCGAGCAGCGTGCCCTTGGCCGAGCTGTACGTCTTCCAGTCGATGAGGCCGCGCTCGACGTCGTCGAACCGGCTCACCGCATAGAAGTCGTAGCGCTCGTTGTAGTAGAGCGGGCGCTCTTCGCGGAGGCGCCGCCAGATCGGGTACGGGTCCGTGTCGATCTCGAAGTCGTAGGGGTCGTAGTAGATGTCGGAGTCGGTCGTGGTCACAGGGGTCCCCCTCGGTCGACGTCGGAACGGTAGTGGGTGGTGAGGCGGTGTCGGGTGAGTGGCCCGCGGCGGCGCGGTCCCGTCACGGGGCCGGCGCCACGGAGATGGCCTTGAGCTCGAGGTAGCCGTGGAGTCCCTCGCAGCCCAGCTCCCGGCCGATGCCGCTCGCCTTCATGCCGCCGAACGGCGCCGCCGGGTCCATGCTGTAGGGCTGGTTGACGCCGAAGGTCCCGGTGCGGACCCGTCGGGCCACGTCGAGGCCCCGGTCGACGTCCGCCGTCCACACCGAGCCCGAGAGCCCGTAGTCGGAGTCGTCGGCGATCCGGACGGCCTCGTCGTCGTCGGAATAGGGGATGACGGACAGGACCGGGCCGAAGATCTCCTCACGGGCGATCCGCATCCCGTTGTCGACGTCGACGAAGAGCGTCGGGCGGACGTACCACCCCCGGTCGACGCCGCCGGGCAGGTCGGCACCGCCGACGGCGAGGCGTGCACCCTCCTGCAGGCCGGACTCGATGTAGCCGCGGACCCGCTCCTGCTGTCGGCGGGCCACCATTGGGCCGACCTCGGTGTTCTTGTCGCTCGGGTCCCCGACAGGGACGGACTCGACCATGGCGGCCAGCGCCTCGACGAACTTGTCGTAGCGGGACGAAGGGACGAGGACCCGGGTCTGGGCGACGCAGGCCTGCCCGCTGTTCATGAGGCCGGCCACTCGGACGCCCGACGCCACGGCCTCCGGGTCGGCATCGTCGAGCACGATGGCGGCGGACTTGCCGCCGAGCTCGAGGCTCACCCGCGTGAGCGACGCCCCGCAGGTGGCCGCCACCTGGCGTCCGACGGCGGTGGACCCGGTGAAGGAGACCTTGTCAACACCGGGATGGCCGACCAGGAACTCGCCGACGTCACGTCCGCCGGGCAGGACGCTGACCACCCCGGGCGGGAGCCCGAGCTCCTCGACCAGCTCGGCCAGGAGGAGTGCGTCGAGGGGCGTCTCGGGCGCCGGCTTGATGATGAGCGGACAGCCGGCCACGAGGGCGGGGGCGAGCTTCCCGGCGATGAGGAACTGCGGCATGTTCCACGGGACGATGCCCACGGCGACACCGGTCGGCTCGCGGCGGACGATGATGTCGTCCCCGTACTGGCCCGGACGCCGCTCCTCCCAGGCCACGTCGTCCCCCAGGTCGGCGAACCCGTTCATCACCATCATCGGAAGCGTGGCCTGGGCGAACTTCGAGAAGGAGATCGGGGCGCCCATCTCGGCGGTGATCAGCTCGGCCATCTCGCGGCGGCGTGCGGCGTACAGGGCGGCGAGCCGACGGACGGCGTCGATCCGCTCCTTCGGGTCGAGCCGGGGCCACGGCCCCTCGTCGTAGGCGCCCCGTGCGGCCGCCACGGCCCGGTCGACGTCGTCGGGCCCGGCGGCCGCCACCGTGGCGATGACCTCCTCGGTGTGGGGCGAGACCACCTCGATCACGTCATCGGTGCTCGGTGCGGCCCAGGCGCCACCGACGAACAGACCTCGTCCCTCTGCCACGTAACCTCCTGATCTCGGACCACTTGCTCGCGACGAGCGCGACAAACATTGCTCTCGACCAAGAAGAAGGTTCTCACACGCCGGACGGGGCCGCCAGTCCCGGTCAGGCCCGTCCTCCGCCGGCGTCGGGGAACGGCTGGCGGTCCCTCGGTAGAAACGGTACTCTCTATTCAGAGTAAGGACATTCTCACAACTGGCTAGGGCAGCTGACCAGCGGAGGACATCATGACGACGAGAGCGCTCGACGTTCCGGTCTTCGATGCGGACAACCACCTGTACGAGACCCGCGGCTCACTGGCCAAGTTCCTTACCGACAGCGCCAAGCGCGTGATCGACTACGTCGACGTCCGGGGCCGCACCAAGATCGTGGTGCGCGGCCGGATCAGTGTCTACATCCCGAACCCCACCTTCGACGTCGTGGCCCGTCCGGGGGCCCAGGAGGAGTACTTCCGGGTCGGGAATCTCGAGGGCAAGATCCGCCGGGAGATCTTCGGCGAGCCGATGCGCGCCGTCCCGGCGTTCCGGGAGCCCGCGGCACGGCTCGAGCTGATGGACGAGCAGGGCTTCGACCGCACCCTCATGTTCCCGACCCTGGCGAGCCTGATGGAGGAGCGGCTGCGGGACGACCCCGACCTCATTCACGTGGTGGTCCACGCGCTGAACGAGTGGATCTACGAGACGTGGAAGTTCGACTACGAGGGCCGGATCTTCACCACGCCGGTGATCAGCCTGCCCATCGTCGACAAGGCCATCGAGGAGCTCGAGTGGGTGCTCGAGCGCGGCGCCAAGGCGGTGCTGATCCGGCCCGCCCCGGTGCCGGGCTTCCGCCGCTCGCGCTCCTTCGGCCTCCCCGAGCTCGATCCCTTCTGGGAGAAGGTCGTCGAGCACGACGTCCTCGTGGCCATGCACTCGTCGGACAGCGGCTACGAGCGTTACACCAACGACTGGCTGGGGAGTGACAGCGAGATGCTGCCGTTCCAGCCGCAGGCGTCCCGCATGCTCTCGGCCTGGCGGCCGGTGGAGGACGCGGTATCGGCCCTCGTATGCCACGGCGCGCTGTCCCGCTTTCCGACGCTGAAGGTCGCCGTCGTGGAGAACGGCAGCAGCTGGGTCGAGCCCCTGATGAAGAACCTGGCCGACGTCTACAAGAAGATGCCGCAGGACTTCCTCGAGGACCCGATCGAGGTCATCAAGCGCAACATCTACATCAGCCCGTTCTGGGAGGAGGACCTCGGCGAGCTGGCCGAGCTGATCGGGGTCGACCACGTCCTGTTCGGGTCCGACTACCCCCACCCCGAGGGCCTGGCCGACCCGGTGAACTACGTCAAGGAGCTCGACGGCCTGCCCGAGGAGACGGTGCGGAAGATCATGGGCGGCAACCTGGCCCGCCTGATGAAGATCGACGACACCGTCGCTCGGTGACCGACGCCGTTCGTTCCCGCGAGCGGGCCACCGTTCCGAGGATCATCGCCTCCACTGCCGAGCGGTTCGGTGGACGGACCGCGGTCGTCGAGGACGGGACGCGGCTGACCTACCGGGATCTCGTCGACCGCTCCCGGCGCTTCGGTGCCGCCCTCGTCGCCTCGGGAGTCGAACCGGGCGACCGGGTCGCGATCTGGGCGTTCAACTGCACCGAGTGGATCGTGGCCGCCCTGGGTCTGTTCCAAGCCGGCGCCGTGCTCGTCCCCGTGAACACGCGGTTCAAGGGGGTCGAGGCCGCCGACGTCCTGCTGCGGAGCCGGGCCAGGGTCCTGGTGGCGGTCACCGACTTCCTCGACACCGACTACGTGGCCATGCTGCGGGGGACCGGCACCGACCTCCCGGACCTCGAGACCGTCGTGGTCGCCCGGGGCCCCGTGGTGGAGGGGACCGAGTCGTGGGAGGACTTCACGGCCCGCGCCACCGGTGCCGGACTCGCCGAGGTCGAACGGCGCTCCGCCGCCGTCACCCCCGCCGACCCGTGCGACATCCTATTCACTTCGGGGACCACCGGGGTCCCGAAGGGCGTGGTCCAGACCCACGGTGGCACCACGCAGGTGGCCGCCGACTGGGTGGCCATGACCGGGCTCGGTGCCGACGACCGGTACCTCATGGTCAACCCGTACTTCCACATGTTCGGGCTGAAGGCCGGCATCCTGGCCGCGGTCAGCGCCGGCGCCACCATGATCCCCGAGCCGGTCTTCGACATCGACCGGGTGTTCTCCCGGGTGGTCGACGAGCGGGTGACGGTGCTGCCGGGGGCGCCCACGCTGTACCAGGGCATGCTCGACCATCCCGATCGTGAGCGCCACGACCTGTCGACGCTGCGGGTGGCCGTCACCGGCGCCGCCGACATCCCCGTCGAGCTGATCCGCCGGGTCGACGCCGAGCTCCCGTTCTCCGTCATCATCACCGGCTACGGGCTGACCGAGGGTGGGACGGCGGCGGCCACCTCCCCCGGCGACGACGTCGAGACCATCGCCACGACGGTCGGGCGTCCCCGCCCGGGATTCGAGCTGCGGATCGTCGACGGCGAGGGTCGTGACGTGGGCCCCGGGAAACCGGGGGAGATCCTCCTCCGCGGCGGCAGCATCATGTCCCACTACCTCGACGACCCGGAGGCGACCGCCCAGGCGCGCTCATCCGATGGCTGGCTGCGCACGGGTGACCTCGGGATCGTCGACCCGGCGGGCTGCCTGCGCATCGTCGGTCGCTCCAAGGACATGTTCATCGTGGGGGGGTTCAACGCCTACCCTGCAGAGATCGAGAACGGCCTGCTGCGGCACCCCGACATCACCCAGGCGGCGGTCATCGGCATCCCCGACGCTCGCCTGGGCGAGGTGGGCATGGCCTTCGTCGTCGTGCGGCCCGGTGCGGAGGTGACCGGCGCCGACATCATCGGGTGGTGCCGCGACCAGATGGCCAACTACAAGGTCCCCCGGGCGGTGGAATTCGTCGACGACCTCCCGCGCAACGCGACCGGCAAGGTGGTCAAGGACGCCCTCCGCCAGCGCGGGGTCCCGGACCGCTCCGGGCCTCCCGCGTGAGCGATCCCGGTCCCCACGGGCTCTCCGCACTGTCCGGCCTGCGGGTCGTCGAGCTCGGGGTGTGGGTCGCCGCCCCGTCGGCCGCCGGCCTGCTCGCCGACTGGGGTGCCGAGGTCATCAAGGTCGAGTCCCCGACGGGCGACCCGATGCGCAACGTGTTCGGGTCGCTCGGCATCGGCGGCGACCTCCCCAATCCGGCCTTCGCCCTCGACAACCGGGGCAAGCGGAGCATCGTCCTCAACCTGCGCGACCCGGACGAGCGCCAGCGCCTCGAGGATCTCCTGGACACGGCCGACGTCTTCGTCAGCAACCTACGACCCGACGCCCTCGACAAGCTCGACCTCGAGGCCGAGGCGACGGTCGCCCGGCACCCCCGCCTCGTGTACTGCAGCATCAGCGGCTACGGCCTCCACGGCGAGGACCGGAACCGCCCGACCTACGACATCGGCGCGTTCTGGGCCCGGTCGGGGCTGTCGCGACAGATGGCCGACGAGAGCGGGAACCCGTTGAACGCCCGGGGCGGCATCGGCGACCACATCACCGGCCTCGCCGCGCTGTCGGGCATCCTGGCCGCGGTGCTCGAGCAGCGCCAGACCGGGGTCGGCCGGGTGGTCGAGGTCTCGCTGTTGCGCACCGGCGCCTACGTGCTCGGCTGGGACCTGGGCCTCCAGATGCTGCTGGGCAAGGTGTCGCCGGCCGAGTCCCGCCACCACAACCAGTCGCCGCTGATGAACCCCTACCGCGCCGCCGACGGACGGTGGTTCTTCTTCACCGGCCTCGAGGCCGACCGGCACATCGGCGCGGTGGCCCGGGCGCTCGGCCGACCCGAGCTGCTCGGGGACGAGCGCTTCTGCAGCGCCTCGGCCATCCGCCGGAACCGGACCGAATTCATCGCCCTCCTCGACGGGATCATCGCCGAGCGGCCCCTCGCCGAGTGGGCCGAGCGGTTCGACCGCGAAGGCGTCTGGTGGGCCCTGGCGCAGACGCCGGCGGAGGTCGTCGAGGACCCACAGCTCCTGGCCAACGACGGCTTCGTCGAGGTGGAGGGCGGTGCCGTGCGGTCCGTCAACGGCCCGGTGACCTTCTCGGGCGTGACCCGGCGGGGATCCGTCGGTGTGCCCGAACTGGGGGAGGACAGCGACCAGGTGCTCGCCGAGCTGGCCGAGCGCCACCACCGCTCCCGGTACTGACGGGCGTCCCGCCCCGGAGGCGGGACGGTCGGTCGACCGGTCAGTCGGTGTCCCGGGCCCGGGCCAGGAGGCCCCGGGCGATGACCAGGCGCTGGATCTCGTTCGTACCCTCGCCGATCACCATCAACGGCGCGTCCCGGTAGTAGCGCTCGACGGGCAGGTCGACCGTGTAGCCGACGCCCCCGTGGATCCGCATGGACTCGGTGGCCAGCTCGAGCGCCGTCTCGCTGGCGAAGAGCTTGGCCATGCCGGCCTCGACGTCGCAGCGGAGCCCGGCGGCCTTGCGCTCGGCAGCGTTCCTGGTGAGGAGGCGTGCCGCCTCGAGGCGGGTGGCCATGTCGGCCAGCTTGAGCTGGATGGCCTGGTGCTCACCGATGGGCTTGCCGAAGGTCTCACGCTGCTCGGCGTAGGCGAGGGCGGCATCGAAGGCGGCCCGGGCCACGCCGACGGCCCGTGCGGCGATATTGATGCGGCCGACCTCGAGCACACTGAGGATCTGGGGCAGGCCGCGGCCGGCCTCGCCGATGAGGTTGGCGGCCGGGACCCGGTGGTCGGCGTACGACATCTCGACGGTCTCGACGCCCCGGTAGCCCAGCTTGCCCACGTGCTTGCTCACCGAGATGCCCTCGGACCGCGGACCGGGCTCCTTCTCCACGATGAATGCGGAGATCCCCTCCTCGGTGCGGGCGGCCAGGGCGACGATCCCGGCCCGCTCACCGTTGGTCACCCAGGCCTTGGTTCCGTTGACGACGTACTCGTCGCCGTCGCGCACGGCCTTGCAGGAGATGTTGCGGGTGTCGCTGCCGGCGTCGGGCTCCGAAAGCGACAGCGCGCCGCGGCGCTCGCCGGCCGCCATGGTGGGCAGCCAGCGCTGCTTCTGCTCGTCGCTGCCGTGCGTCATGAGCAGCGTGGCCGCCATGGTGTGGGTGTTGACGACGCCGGTCAGGCTCATCCACCCGAAGGCCAGCTCCTCGATGATGCCGATGTAGGTCAGCAGGTCCAGGCCAAGGCCGCCGTATTGCTCGGGGATTGTCACGCCGAAGAGGCCGAGCTCGCGCATCTGGGCCACGATGTCCGCCGGATAGGTGTCCTCGTGCTCGAGGGCGGACGCCACCGGGATGACCTCGTTGGTGACGAACCGACGGACCGTGTCGATGATCTGGCGCCGGACGTCAGGGTCGGTAGGGGCCGTGGTGGTGGGGCGGGACGTCTCCGGAGACATGGGTGAGAACATTACATCCCTCTGATGTTGACCTCGATCTCATGAACGAGAAGAATGTTTCCGATGTCCGCAGCCCTGATGCACCACGCCCTGCAACAGGCCGCGGCGCTATTCGGCGACCGTGACGCCGTGCTGGCAGGTGACGGACGCTGGTCCTTCCGCGACCTGGACGACCGCAGCACCGACTTCGGACGGCACCTCCTCGCGCAGGGCGTCCGCCCCGGCGACCGTGTCGCCATGATGACCTCGAACCGGCCGGAGTTCGTGGTGGCGATCCACGGCATCAGCAAGATCGGCGCGGCCGCCGTGCTCCTCAGTCCGGCCTGGAAGGCGGTCGAGACCCGGCACGCCCTGGAGCTGACCGGTCCCGTCCACGCCGTTGCCGACGGGACAGCCGTCGAACTGCTTGGCGAACTGATGGGCGAGGGCCGGGTCACCGACCTCGAACACCTGGAGGCGGTCGGTGCCACGGGCGACGCCGACGACGGGGCGACGGGCGCCGGGACGAGCGACCTGGACGAGGCGGTGTTGGTCTTCAGCTCGGGCACGACGGGGCTGCCCAAGGCGGTCCGGCACACGCACCGGTCGATGGGCTGCGCCACGGTGGACTGGTGCACCACGCTGGGCCTCGGCCCGGACGACCGGTTCCAGGTGGCCACGCCGCCCTCGCACATCCTCGGCCTGCTCAACCTGCTGGCCGCGGCGTCAGCCGGGGCCACCGTGCGCCTGCACCGGCGGTTCGACCTCGACGAGGTGCTGCACCGCATCGAGTCCGAGCGGATGACCCTCGAGATGGCCGTGGCACCGATCGCGCTGGCCATGGCCAACCACCCGGACCTCGAGCGCTATGACCTCTCGTCGCTGCGCTACATCATGTGGGGGGCCACGCCGGTCAGCGAGCACGTGGCCCGGGTCGTCACCGAGCGGACGGGGGTGCGCTGGCTCCCCGCCTACGGGGCGAGCGAGGTGCCGGTCATCGCCTGCAACCCGGTGGGCGACCCGGGATCCTGGCGGCTCGACTCGGCCGGACTGCCGCCCGGGGGCGTCGAGCTGCGCGTCGCCGACCTCGACACCGGTGCGGTCCTCCCTCCGGGGGAGATCGGCGAGATCCAGGTGCTGAGCCCGTCGGTGATGGCCGGGTACCTGCCCGAGGAGGAGACGGTGGGCGCCTTCGCCGACGGGTGGTACCGGACGGGCGACGTCGGCTGGCTGGAGCCCGAGGGATGGGTCCACCTGACCGACCGCTCCAAGGAGATGATCAAGGTCAACGGGTTCCAGGTGGCGCCGGCCGAGGTCGAGGAGGTCCTGCGCAGCCACGCTTCGGTGCTCGACTGCGCGGTCTTCGGGCTCGTCGACGAGCGGGCGGGCGAGGTGCCCGTCGCCGTGGTGCAGCTCGACCCGGCACGGCCCGCCACGGCCGACGAGCTCCAGGAGCTGGTGGCCGGATCGCTGGCCACCTACAAGCAGGTGCGTCACGTGGTCGTCGTCGACGCCATCCCCCGGCTGCCCTCGGGGAAGGTGCTGCGCCGGACGCTACGGGACGAGTGGACCCCGATCCTCCTGGCGTCGGACGGGGACGTCTGATGGACGTCCGCCTCTCCACGGAGCAGCAGGCGCTCCGCGGCTCGGCCGCCCAGGTCGTCGACCGGCTCGGCCCGGGCACGGTGCGGGGCCTCGACGACGTCGAGCGGGCCGGCAAGCTCGACGCCGCCGTGGCCGCCTCGGGCTGGCGCGAGCTCCGGGTCCCGCTGGACGGACGGACGCCGCTCGCCTCCGGGGTCGAGGCGGCGGTGGTCGCCGAGGAACTCGGCCGCGGGCTGGCCGATGCGCCGTTCCTCGGCCCGACGTTGGCGGCCGAGCTGCGGCGGCTGGCCGGCGCGCCGCCGGCCGGCACCGCCGAGACCGTCGCCTTCGCGAGCTCGCTCGTCGCCGTGGCCACCGTCGACGACCGAGGGGTGCCCTCCGGCGCCGTCGCCGTCGACGCCTGGGGGGCGACCGCCGCGCTGGTGCTGGTGCCCGACGGTGCGGGTCACGCGCTGGCGTCGGTCGCACTGGGCCCGGTCGACGTCGGTACCGACCTGACCCGGCCCGGGGCCGCCTTGGACCCGACGTCCGCCGTCACCCGGGTGGAGGGGCCGGGCTCCCGCCCGCTCACCGGCGACGACCTGTCGACGTGGACCGCACTCGGGCTGGCCCTCGACTGCGCCGACCTCGTCGGGACGATGCGCGGTGCCGTCGACCTCGCCGTCGAGTACGCCTCGGCCCGTCGTCAGTTCGACAGACCCATCGGATCGTTCCAGGCCGTGCAGCACCTGCTGGCCGACTCCTTCGTGCTGATGGAGGGATCACGGAGCGCGGCACGCCACGCCGCCTGGGCGGTCGACGCCCTGGAACCCGGCGACGCCCTCGCCGCCGCCGCCGTGGCCAAGGCATACTGCGCCCGTGCGGCGCGGACGGTGTGCGAGACCGCCATCCAGGTCCACGGGGGCACGGGCAACACCTGGGAGTGCCTGGCCCACGTCTACCTGCGACGGGCCCTCCTCTCGACCGACGTGCTCGGCGGTGTGGGGGTGAGCCTCGACCGGGTGGTCGCCCACCACGGAATCGGAGGTGACCATGGACTTCGGTGACGCTCCTGACGAGGCCGAGTTCCGCCTCCGCCTGCGGGCCTGGCTCGACGTGCACAACCCCGGGCTGCCGGCCTCGTCGACCGACGACGAGTACTGGGCCGGCCAGGCAGCGTGGCACCAGCTGCTCTACGACGGCGGGTTCTTCGGCGTGACGTGGCCGATCGGGATCGGCGGGCAGGGCCTGCCGAGTGTCTTCGACGTCATCGTCGACGAGGAGCTCGCCACCGCCGGCGCACCGGCCCGACCGAGCCTGGGCTACCTGGTGGAGGGGATCCTCGAGCACGCCGACGACGACTTCAAGGCCCGTTTCCTGCCCGGGATCGTCAACGGCCGGGACCGGTGGTGCCAAGGCTTCAGCGAGCCCGACGCCGGGTCCGACCTGGCGTCGCTGCGGACCCGGGCCGACCGGGACGGCGACGAGTACGTCATCACCGGCCACAAGGTGTGGACGAGCTACTCCGACGACGCCGAGTGGTGCCTGGTCCTGGCCAGGACCGATCACGACGTCGCCCGGCACAAGGGCATCTCCGCCTTCGCCCTCCCGATGCGCCAGCCCGGCGTCGAGCAGCGGCCACTGCCCATGATCAACGGGATCACCAAGGAGTTCGGCGAGGTGCTCTTCGACGGCGCCCGCGTCGCGGCCGCCAACATGATCGGCCGGCCGGGCGAGGGGTGGCCGCTGGCCATGACCATCGTGAGCCACGAGCGGGAGCCGCACGAGCTGGGATTCGCCGGCCGCTACGCCAAGCAGGTGAAGGACCTGGTCGCCCAGGTGAGCGCCGACCCCGGGAGCTACGGCGACGAGCAGGTCCGCGACCTCGCCTGGGCTATCGTCGAATCGGAGACGTTGCGGCTGCACGTCTGTCGACGGCTCTCCGACCGTCTCGACGGAATCGTGCACGGACCGGAGGGATCGGTGGACAAGTTGCTCATGACGTGGACCGAACAGGCGGTCGGCCATGCTGCGCTCTCGATCGGAGGCGCCCGTGCCACCGGGTCCGACGACACCCTGATGAAGGTGTACCTCTACAGCCGGGCCCAGAGCGTCATGGGCGGGACCTCACAGATCCAGCGGAACCTGGTCGCCGGCCGGATCCTGCGCCTCCCGGCCTCATGAGCGCCTACCGGCTGACCGACGAGCTCCAGGTCGAGGACGACGGCCCGGTCCGGATCGTCCGGATGAACCGGCCCGACCACCTCAACGCCACCAACCACGGGCTCCACCAGGGGCTGGCCGAGCTGTTCCCCCAGATCGACGCCGATGCCGAGGCCCGGGCAGTGGTGCTCACCGGCAACGGTCGGGCATTCTCGGCCGGGGGCGATTTCACCTATCTCGACGAG
>JBKQRT010000088.1:0-17710 GCA_052143895.1 Acidimicrobiales bacterium
GCCGGGGTCCGATGTATCGAGTCAGGAACACCTCATAGCCGGGCGGCGGATTCGCAACCACCCGGATTCTCTTGCATACGGTCCGAGGGGTACGTGGTGAATCTGGATGGGCATCGCACTCGAAGACGGTCGCCGTCTTGATCGCCCAACGAACGAGATGCTGTCGTTGCATTACCGTCAGCGTGGTGGCCCCGCCACGGATCATTGGCTTCAGGAAGGGTGACACCTTGTCTTCGAGACGCCGCATCCAACCCTGATTGCATGTCGAGCACACACAGTCAGTCGTCACATCGAACTCTCGGCCTACCTCCTCTATGACAAGAAGCGAGCTACTGCCCCGTTGCCGAATGAAGTGCCAATCACCTTGGTCGTCGAAGAACTCCCGACAGATCCAATCGGGCCAGATGTGCTCCGTCGATCCGCTGGATCTCTCACAGAAGAGGCATGAGGCGATGGTCATAGACAATACCTTCTCGACCCCCAGGCACCTGATCTAGTGCCGCGTCAGGCAACGTTTGCGCGCTTGACCAGTTCCCTCAGTGTCTTGTCGTGAGCATTGCGGTTCCTCCAGATGATGTAGCGCCGGATCATGGAGTTCTGCTCGGCGTGTGAGCGGTGGTCGGTGCCGTCCAGGGTGAAGTAGCGCAGGGCCTGGAACTGCGCCTCGATTCGGTTCAGCCAGCTGGCGTTGGTGGGTACGTAAGCCAGTTCGACGTTGTTGGCCTTGGCCCAGTCGCCGACCCGGGTGTCGACCCTGGTCGAGAGGTGCGGGCTGAAGTTGTCCATGACGATGGCGATGCGGACGTCTGGTGGGTAGAGGGTCCGCAGGTAGCGGCAGAACTCCAAGAAGGTGGTCCGGTCCTTCTTCACCTTGACGTGGCCGTAGAGCTTGTCCCGGTTCAAGTCGTAGGCGGCCATCAGGTGGCGGACGCCGTCGTTGCGGTTGAAGGTGGCCCGCCGACGGCGGCGGCGTGGAGACCCGTCCCTGGTGGTCTCGCCCTTCACTGCCATCGGTGCCCACTGCTTGCCGGGTCGGGGCAGCAGGTTCAGCGGTCCAAACTCGTCCATGCAGAGCACGAAGGTCGGGTCCTTCCTTCCTGGTTTCGCCTTGCCGTCGGCGATGTCGTAGAGATGGAGGACCCGGTTCTTCTTGGCCTCGAAGTCCGGGTCGTTGGACTGCTTCCAGGTCTTGATCACTTGAAACGACACGCCCTCCTCTCGGAGCAGGACCCGGAGGCCCTCATGGCTAATGTCGTCGACCACCCCCTCGGCGACCAGGAACTCTGCCAGCTTGGACAGGCTCCAGGCCGAGAACGGCAGGTTGTGATCCTGCGGGCGGGACAGGGCGATCTTCTTGATCTCCCGGCGCTCGGGCAAGGTGAACGTCGGCGGGCGACCACCGGCGTACTTGGGCACGAGCGAATCGAACCCGTCCTCGTTGAAGTTGTGGAGGACCTGACGGACCCGATCCTCGGAGGTGAAGGCGATCGTGGCGATCTGCTGGACGTCCATGCCCTGGGCTGACCACAGCACGATCTGGGCTCTTCGCCACCGGACTACCGATCCCGAGCCCCGGCGGATGATCGAGAGCAGCTTGTTCCCCTCGACGTTGGTGATCTCACGGACACGCACTCGTTCGGCCATGCCCCATGTTGCGCGACCTCAGGACAGAAGTGGTGGACGCGCCCCAGGAACGTTGCCGGTCACGGCACTAGTGGATGACGGTCACCGGGCAGGTCGCGTGCAGGCAGCACGCCTGACTGACGGAGCCGAGCAGGAGTCCCTTGAAACCCCCGAGACCTCGTGATCCGACGACGAGGAGGTCGGCCCCCTCGCTCGCTTCGAGCAGCGCCCGTGCGGGTCTCTCCTCGTGCGTCCCGCTCGTCGTCGTCACTCCGGGGGTCAATTCGGCCACACGTGCCGCAGCCTCTTCGACGAGGTGCTGCATGGTCCGGTGCACTTCGTCCTTGGTGATGAAGCTGTAGCCGGGGTCGTAGGCGGTCTGGATGTCCAGGACGGCACCGGCCCGGTCGGCCTGGACTGCCGCCCACTCTAACGCCCGTTTCCCGCCCTCCGAGCCGTCCACCCCGACCACGATCCTGTGGCTCGAGCCGGTGGATTCGGTGGTTGCGGCTGGTTCCGTCGGCATCGTGGTCCGGCCTTTCCGCCGTGCGGATTCATGCTGTTCACGGCGATAGGAAGCTAACCGTGCAGTGACCCAGCGTCAACCGATCCCCTCCCCGGCTCTCCGGCTTCCGGGCGACTGCCCCCGCACCCAATCCGTTCCACGCTCACGGAACCGGCGGCGATGTCAGGATCTCGACAATGGCCACCAAGAGCATCACCCCGCCCAGTCCGACGAGCCCCAGCCGGATCCGGAAGAATCGGAAGTGCCCGCTGATTCCCACGAGAAACAGGATGGTGGCGAGGTAGATGGTGTCCCGCACGTAGTTGTCGGAGTTGGCCCCGGCCTGGACCCCGAGGCGGTACTCCTGGTCCGCTTTCTTGTCCAGCGCCGCCGACTGGGCCAGTTCAGGCTGCTTGTACTGGGGCATGTAGGTCGGACCCGGTGGCGCTGCCGCGTTTGTGAACGGATCAGTCGCCAGCCAGGCGTCGAATGCCACCTTGAAGGCTGGGCGAAAGCGTCGCTCGGCCACAGCTTCGGCGGTGGTGTTGCCCGCCACGTACGCGGTGAACCAGGTATTGAAGGTCGTCGAATCGAAGTTCTTGGTGTCCTGTGCGTCCAGCGCCGCCCGGTTCGCCTCCGTCCTGGCTGCCGAGGCGCTCGCCAATCGGACCGAGGACTCCGTGGACCATTTCGCTGAGGCGTACCCCGTGTACGCGGCCAGGAGTGCCACGATGGCCAGCATGATGGCTTCGACGATCGAGAGTGTCCGGTCGTGCTCGCGCACGCTGCCTGCCCCGGTCGTCGACCCGTCGCCATCGCCGCCGTGCGCGTGGGAGGTGTGGTCCCGGTGCTTGGAGATCTCGCCGGCCACGTCACCGGATGTCAGCCCTTCAGCCATGAGCAGTGCGCCCCCCCGGACTCGAACCCAGGAACCTGCAGATTAAGAATCTGCTGCTCTACCGTTGAGCTAGGGGCGCTCCGTCACCATAAAGCCACCCACCGGGACCGTCAATGAACGATGACGATGACCGAGGCGGGCGGCCGCGGCTCACGGGACCGGTGGCTCGCAGTGGGCAGGCACGTGGTTCGGCGGCGGGGTGAGCCCGAGCCGCCACGACAGCCAGGGCAGCGAGAGCCGGAACGCCTGTGCCCAGAAGGTGAATGAGTGGTCGCCCGGCGGCGTGCTCAGGCAGACCTGCATCCCCGTCCGACCGGCCAGGTCCGTCAGCTGCTGCGCCGCGGCCAGGGGCTGGGGGTCCTCGGTTCCGGCGGTGAACCATCCGGCCAGGCCGGGGTACTTCCCGGTCCGCAGCAGATACACCGGGTCGTGGGCCTCGTAGTTCGTTGTCGACCCCCCGTAGAGGACCTGCGTCGTCTGCTGGGCGTCGTCGTTCAGGTACGTGGGGTCCGCATAGCCCGAAAAGGATGCGAAGGTCTGGAAGACCTTCGGGTTCCGCAGAGCCAGCATGGTGGCGCAGGTGCCGCCGGCGGACAATCCGGCCACCGCCAGCGCGTGCTTGCCGATGGCGGCGTTGAAGTTGGCCTGCATGAAGTTGGGGACGTCCGTGGTCAGATACGTCTCGGCGTTCCCGAAGGAACTGTTGGCGCACTCCGAGTCCTGTGTATTGTCCCCATTGTTGTCGGGGATGACGACGATGGGGGAGACGCCGCTGTGTTCGGCCGCGAACGCCGTGGAGGTGGTGTCCGCATAGCCGGCCCGGGTCCAGTCCGATGGCTGGCCGGGCACGCCGGCGATCAGCTCGATGACCGGAAGCTGTGGCTCGGGACTCTTGAACCAGATCGGCGGCAGGTAGACGAAGGCCAGTCCGGTCTGGAACTTCGACACCGGCGCCGGGATGGGGAGGGAGATCGTCTCGCCGTGGGTTGGAAGCTTCCCGCTCGCACGGGTCTCGGTGCGGATGACCTTGAGTTCGGGGAGGTTGGCGAAGTCGGCGGCATCCTTTCCGAGGAGCCGGTCCAGCGTCGGGTAGTAGTCGTACGTCTGGTTGACCACCGTGAACGCGGCCATGACGCAGAAGATCAGGGCCAAGACCGAGAAGCACCGGAGCAGCCAATGGGCCTTGTTCCAGCCGAGCACGATGACCACCATCGAGAACCAGAGAAGCCACGCCCACAGGTAGAACGACGCCGGGAATCCGTCGGGTACCAGATTGAGGCCGGCGATGGCCAGACCGGTAAGCAGCGTGAGGACGAAGCTGATCGGGATGCCGATCGGCAACTGCCACTTCCACGCTCTGTCGTGCCACCCCACCGAGAGGATCACGGAGGCAATGGCCACGATGACTACTGTCAGCGGGAACCATCCTGTGATCAGATCGACATTGACGGCCAGAGTCTTCACGAATTCCGTCTGCATAAGATAACAGCGCGTTCCCCGCGAACACGGACCCGGCGTCGGGGGAACCCGAGGAAGAGGACAGCAGCGTGACAGACGAGTCCGACCCGACCGCCGACGAGGAGTCGGCCGGGACCCTGGATCAATTGTCGGCCGAGCGCAGGCGGAAACGGGAGGTGCTGGCCGACCAGGGCATCGACCCCTATCCGTTCCGGTTCGATCGCACGGCCACCGCCGTCGAACTCCACGAGAAGTACGAGGACCTCGCCCCGGACGTCCGCACCGACCAGGTGGTCCGCATGGCCGGACGGCTCACCAGCATCCGAGGTCACGGGCGGCTGTCCTTCGCCACCCTCCACGACGTGACCGGATCGGTCCAGCTGCTCATGCAGGAGTCGGTCCTCACCGACGAGGCCAAGCTGGTGCTCGCCAACGTCGATCTCGGCGACTGGATCGGAGCGGAAGGAGAGGTGGTCACCAGCCGGCGGGGAGAGCTCTCGGTCGACGTGACAGGACTGTGGATGCTGTCCAAGGCACTGCGGCCGCTCCCCGACAAGTGGCACGGATTGACCGCCACCGACACGCGGTACCGGCAACGGGAGATCGACCTCCTGGCCAATCCCGATAGCCGGAAGGTCTTCGACATCCGCTTCCGGACGATCGCCGCAGTCCGTCGCCAACTCGTCTCCGAGGACTTCGTCGAAGTGGACACGCCCATCCTCCAGCCGCAGGCGGGCGGAGCGCTGGCCCGGCCGTTCATGACCCACTCGAACGCGCTCGACATCGACCTCAGCCTGCGGATCGCACCCGAGCTCTACCTCAAGCGGATGGTGGTCGGAGGGTACGAGCGGGTCTTCGAGATCGCCCGCAATTTCCGGAACGAGGGCATCGACACCCGGCACAGTCCCGAGTTCACGTCCATGGAGGCGTACCGCGCATTCGGCGACGTCAACGACGGGATGGACCTTACCGAGCGGCTCGTCGTGGCCGCCGCCCGGGCCGCGGCCGGCCGCCTGACGTTCACCGTGGGCGATCGGACCATCGACCTCACGCCGCCTTGGCCGCGACGGCAGTTGCTCGACTGGCTCGAAGAGGTGGTCGGCCGCCGCCTGCACCCGACCGATCCGGTAGAGGAGGTGCGGGCCCTGTGCGAGGCCCACGGCGTCGACTTCCTGCCGGAGTGGGGGTCGGGGAAGCTCATCTTCGAGCTGTACGACACCGTGCTGCTCCCCACCGTGGTCGATCCCGTGCTCGTGATCGGGTTCCCGATCGAAGTCTCGCCCCTGGCCCGCCGGACCAGCGACGACCCGACCATGGCCGACCGGTTCGAACTGGCCATCGATGCCAAGGAATTCGCCAACGGGTACAGCGAGCTCAACATCCCCGAAGAGCAACAGGAACGGTTCACGGGCCAGGCCGCAGCTGCCGCCGCCGGCGACCTCGAGGCCCACCCGGCTGACCAGGCGTTCATCCGTGCCCTCGAGTACGGCCTGCCGCCCACGTCGGGTATCGGGCTCGGGATCGACCGTCTCATTATGCTGATTGCCGAGGTCGAAGCCATCCGTGACGTCATACTGTTCCCGATGCTGCGTCCGGAGGCCGGTAGTTGACCGACAGGGTCGAGCCCGACGGCGCCACCGCGGAGGTCGTCGACCCGGTGCGGACGGCCGAGCCGGAGGAACCCATCAGCGGGAACGGGTTGGCCAGCGAGCAGGACCTGGCCGTCGAGGCGGTCGAGGGGCAGCTCCCGATCTTCCTGATCGACGAAGAATTCGAGCTCGAGCTGCCTCCGGGGAGTCGCACGGTCGTGGTGAGCGATCTGCACCTGCCCGCCGTGGCCACACCCGTCTCGACCTCGGTCGCCGACGGGCTGGCCGGGGTGCTGGCGGGGATGACCGGTCCTGCCGCGTTCGTGATCGCCGGGGACGGGTTCGAGATGCTGGCGGGGCCTCCCGACGTGGCCAAGATCCTCGACGCCCACCCCCAGTTTGTGGCGGCGGTCGCCCGGTTCGCCGAACAGGACGGTCACCACGTGGTGCTCCTGTCCGGCAACCATGACGGGCAGATCGCCTGGGACGGGACCGCTGCGGCCGTCCTCACCGAGCGGCTGGGCGTCGAACGGTTCGCCCTCCACTGCGATCTGGTGGTCGCCACCGACCACGGTCCCCAACGGGTGCGGATCGTCCACGGCAACCAGTCGGACCCCTACAACACCTTCGAGGATCCCTGGTCGCCCGTGGACACGCCCTTCGGCCACCACGTGGTGCGGGACGTGCTGCCGCAACTCGAGTCCCGCCAGGCGCCGGGGTCGTTGCTCGAGGGCGTGCAGTGGCTGGACGGGGACATCACCGACTTCATGGGATCGAGGCTCTTCTACCGCAAGATCGTCGGCAAGCTTTGGCTCCTGGCCGTTCCCTTCGTGGCCATCCTGCTCCTGCGGCTGCTCACGTTCCTCCCCGGCGTCCGCGGGCTGCTCCACGATCACGCCGACCGGTGGCTGCTCGGGTTCGGCCTGTTGGTGGCGTTCATGGTCATCGTCGCCGCGGTGGCGACCGTGGCCACGCTCCTCCGGGTGAACCGGGCGCTCCGCGAGACGGCGGTGAGCGCCAGATCCGATCCCGCCAGTCACAACGCGCCGCCTCGCGCCGCCGCCGCCCGCCTCGTCACCCAGGGCTACGCCGGCATGGTGTCGGGCCACACCCACGAGCCGGAGCTCTCGGTGGTGGGCGACGGCTTTTACGCAAACACCGGCAGCGGCACGTCCTCGGTGGTGGCGCGGCCGGCCCGATTCCGTCTGCCTCATCCGTTCGTGACCATCCAGCGGTTCTCCTACCTGGAGATCCGCGGCGGCACCGTCCTCGAGCTCAAGCTCTGGCTGCGGGAGCAACCGTTGGAATCGCCCGTCCTCCTCGAGCGACTGGCACTGGCCGCCGGCAAGAGCGACATGTCCACGACGACGCTCGTCGCGTCGCTGCCGAACGGGCCCACCTGGCCCATCGACGCCACCGGGCTCCAGCGGTGGGTGGTCCGGCGCCGGGTCCGCAGGGTGGCGGCCGGCGTGCTGCTGATCACCGGCATCCTCAACGTCGTCTTCGCCTCCCTGTGGCCCATCCAGGCCACCCGGTCGGTCGACCACTGGCTTCCGTTCGGCATCCACCCGCTGTCCGTGGTGGAGTCGGTCGTGGCCGGACTGGCCCTCTGCGGCCTCGCCCGAGGGGTGCGTCGAGGGCTGCGCCCGGTGTGGGTGGCCACGCTCTTTGTGCTTCTGATCACCACCACCGACCGACTGATCCAGGGGCGCTCCCTGACAGGATCGGGTCTCGCGCTGTTGTTCTGCCTCTGGCTGCTCTTCGAGCACAAGCACTTCCGGGTCCAGCTGTCGGGGGTCACCCGGCTGTTCGTGTGGCTGGCTGCCGGGGGACTGGTGGTCATCGCCGCCACCGCCGGTCTGGGCAATCTCCTCGGTACCGGCCATCGTCAGCGGGTCGACCTGGTGTTCCTCCTCCTCGTCATCGTGATCCTCCTGTTGCTGTTGCTCGTGGCCCTGCCGGGCAAGGAGTCGCGACGGACCGGGACCGCCCGCCAGGAGGCCTTCGCCCGAGCCCGAGCCATCATCCGCGACCACGGGGGCGACACCCTCGACTACTTTGCCCTCCGCGACGACAAATCGTGGTTCTTCACCGGCGAGTCGGTGGTGGCCTACTCGGTGATCAGCGGTGTCATGTTGGTCTCGCCCGATCCGATCGGACCGCCCGAGGACCGGGCCGAGGTGTGGTCCGACGTGATGGACATGGCCCAGGACAACAACTGGGTGCCGTCGGTCCTCGCCGCCTCGCAGTCGTGGCTGCCGATCTACCGGGCCACCGGCCTGGTGGACCACTACATCGGCGACGAGGCCATCGTGGACTGCTCGACGTTCAGCCTCAAGGGCAAGTCGATGAAGTCACTCCGAGGTGCCTACAACCGGATCAAGAAGTCAGGGTGTCGCGTCGAGTGCTTCGAGTCGGCGAGCGACCTCTCCGACGAGTTGAAGCAGCAGCTGCTGGAGCTGATGACCGATACCCGTCAGGGCGAAGCAGAGCGGGGCTATTCGATGACCCTGAGTAGGATCTTCGATCCGCGCGACGACGGCTTGCTCCTGGCGGTCTGCTTCAGCGCCGACGGTCGGCCGATGGCCTTCAACCAGTACGTGCCGGCGACCGAGGTCGACGGGTTCTCCCTCGACCTCATGCGCCGGACCAACGATCCCGGCGCTCCGAACGGTCTGACCGACTTCGTCATCATCGAGACGATCCAGTGGATGGCCGAGCGGGGCATGCACGGACTGGGCCTCAACTTCGCCACCATGCGGGCGGTGGTGGCTGGCGAGTCGACGGGCGGCCCGTGGACATCGCTCGAGCGCTCGGTCCTCCACCGGTTCAGCGAGACGCTCCAGATCGAATCGTTGTGGCGGTTCAACCAGAAGTACGACCCGATGTGGAACCCCCGCTACGTGGTCACCGGGCCTTTCCTCCCCCTGGCCCGCAGCAGCGTTGCCATCGCCCGGGCGGAAGCCGTCACGGAGATCCCCGTCATCGGGGGACTGCTGCGGACACGAGAGCCCACCCAACACGGCGACGGCTGACGGAGGCTCACCGGTCCGGGTGCCGCTGTCCGGTGCGGGTGACGGTGACGGTCAGGAGGGGATCCAGGCCTCGATGGCGGTGATGGTGGTGCGGAGGGACTGGAGTACCTCGTCCTGGGCGAGCAGGTGCTCCTGGAGCTTGACCGACTCGTGCAACACGGCGTCCGCGTCCAGTGACGTGGCCTCGGCCCGCCGGTCGGCCGCAGACGCCAGCACGTTCTGACCGACGATGACCACGGACAGTAGGACCAGCTGGAGGAAGGTCTGCGAGATCCAGGACACCAACACGACCGGGCTGTGGGTCCGGACGGCCGAGGGCAGGCTAACGAGCGTGAGGGCGGCGAAGCCATAGGCACACCACATGGTGCCGACCCCTTTGGTCACCTTGACGGCGAACCACGCATTGAAGCGGTCGGCGGCGTTGCCGTGGGGGAACTGCTCCGCCACCCGGACCGGCGCCAGTGCCCCGTGCCCGACCTTCGCCCTGGTCCAGCCGTGGGCGCATACTCGTAGATCGCGTCGTCGCTCATCGAGGCTCTTTTTCGAATCGAACCGGGTCCAGCATCATCGTCCCGGTCGGGACGGAGTTCCAATGCCGGGCTGGAGCACGGTCCCCGCGATCACGTCATAATGCAGCCAGACAGTGGATGGGCACATCTCATCGAGCGACGGAGGCACTGCCATGGCCAATCAGACACAAGGGAGCGACGGGGTCCCTACCAAGATCGTCGTCGGCACGGACGGCTCGGCAACGGCGCAGCGGGCGGTGGCCAGGGCCGCCGCCTGGGCCAAGGCGGTCGGTGCGGAGCTGCTGATCGTGTCCGCTTACAACAACCGAGCCCCCGGTGGCGTGGCCGGTGCCGGGGTCTCGCTCGACTCCGGCTGGGCGGCCGCCGCCCACTCGGTGGCGGAGACGTGCGTCAAGGAGGCCGAGGAGAATGCCCGTGGCCTCGGTGTGGCCAAGATCACGGCCCTGACCATTGCCGGTGAGCCCGCTGAGGGACTGATCAAGGTGACCGTGGACGAGGGTGCCGATCTCCTGGTCGTCGGTTCGAAGGGCATGCAGTCGACGGCGCGGTTCCTACTCGGCCCGATTGCCAACAAGGTGTCACGCAAGGTGCCGTGCGACCTACTCATCGTGGAAACGAGCGAGTAGCCACCCGTTCCGTTGCCCGGCGCCGGAGCACGCCGGGTGCGACGTACGTCGGTCAGTTGTGACGAACGATCGGGAACGCATGCGTCTGCGAGCTCGCTCACGTCGTTGGCGGCTCGTCTGGCTCGCGCTCGCCGTTCCGTGGGCTGCCGGGGTGACGGCGTTCATCCTCGGGTTTCGAGCATGGAGAAGGCTCACCCAGCCAGGTGTCTTGTCCATGCCTGCCGGCAGCCTGCTTGTGCCGTACTCGTTGTTCGGACTACTTCGAGGACTCGCGGGCATTGGAACCATCGGATTGTTCGTGATCCTTACAGGTCTACCGATAAGGGCTCTTCCTCCGCCGCCGGGTTGGTACCCGGACCGGACCGGCCGATCAGGCTGCCACTGCTGGGACGGTGACTCGCGGCCGCCCGATGCCGCTACTGCCACGACTCCCGCAAGAAGCTCCAGCGTGAGCTCTTCCGGCACCTCACCGTGGACCGTGCGCACGACGACCAGACCCGCGGAAAGGCCTGACCGCTAGCCCCTCCGCGGGCTCAGGTGTCCACGATGTCCCGCGACATCACACTGGCGGAGGGAGTGGGATTCGAACCCACGGTGCCTTGCGACACAACGGTTTTCGAGACCGTCCTATTCGTCCACTCTAGCATCCCTCCAACAGGACTTTTGTCCCGCTAGGTTGATTCCATCCCTAATCTTCCCCTAATCTCGTGTTGGGACACGAGAAGGGACCAGGGATTATGCAGCGGACCTACGGTAGCGGAACGAAGACGGAGACAGCACCAGGCGTGTGGCGGTTGAGGTACATGACCACCAAGGACGGCAAGCGCCGTCAGGCGGAAAAGACATTCCGAGGGACAGCAGCGCAAGCACAGAAGGCTCTGAACGGCCTCCTGACAGCGGATCCGACGACCACATCGGAAGGTCGCACCGTTGGACAGCTGCTTGACGAGTGGATCACCTTCAGGGAAGTGAACGGCGCGGCGACGAAGACCATCGCTGAGAACCGACGCAAGGTCGAGCACGACATCCGGCCTGCAGTGGGTTCGGTGGTCCTGGTGGACCTGACCGCAAAGCACTTGGACGATGCCTACGCAGCGTGGCTCACGAGGAAGCCTCGCCCCTTGTCTGCGACCACGGTGCACCACCTTCACGCCATCGTGTCCGCAGCACTGTCTCAAGCGGTCAAGTGGAGCTACATCACAGCCAATCCAGCTAAGCAAGCGTCACCACCTGCCATTGCCCAACGGTCGACCGATGTACCGACACCAGAGATTGTGGGGAAGCTGATCACCAAAGCGGAAGAGTGCAATGACCGTGTGATGGCCGCAGCTATCTCGCTGGCATTCGTGACCGGTGCCCGCCGTGGTGAGCTATGCGGTCTGCATTGGTCGGATGTGCCCCTAGGGGATGGCGTGGGAGCAATCCGAATCGAGCGCTCAATATCGGACGTTGACAACGTGATAAGCGTAAAGGGAACGAAGACCGGTAAGGGTCGAACCGTTCCGATTGATGCCCGCTCCGTTGCCATCCTGCAGAAGATCCGGACCGAACAGGAAACCTTCGCAGAGGCTGCAGGATCGACGCTGGTGGCTGATCCCTACGTACTGAGCCAATCAGGCGACGGAAGTACTCCGTTCGAACCTGGGAGGCTCACGGACCGGTTCCGGCTCATCTGTGGCCGTGCTGGTGTGACCGGTGTCCGGTTCCACGATCTGCGCCATGCCCATATCACCTACCTGATTGCAGCTGGTGTGGATGTGGTGGCGGTGGCTGCTCGGGCCGGTCACGCCCAACCCACGATGACCCTGAGCCGGTACGGGCACGCCCTACCCACGAGCGGGGATTGGGCTGCGTCTGTTATTGGTGGATTAATCCCTAACTAAGTGCGTTTAAACGACGCTTAAATCTTCGGACCTGTCTTTAGGCGAATTAGGGGTGGTCAGTGACGGCCATATGGGTTATGCTGCCTTTTGCAGGAAGGGATGTAACCCGGCTTGACCGGATGAGAGGTGAGCGAAGTACTCCCACCGCAGGAGCGGTGTTCATGGGACTGTGACCGTCCCACGGGGAATGCCAGGACCCTCGAAACGAGAGGTGAGTGCAGAGGCCGTTCCTATTGGGGAGCGTGTGCCGGGCCACCAGGACCCTCTTGAAACTAGATAACCATCAATTTCGAGGGAGAACTTATGTCCACCGTTACCGATGTTCTATCGGACGAACTAATCACCATAAGTGAAGCTAGAGAGTTGCTTCGCTGCAGTGAACGCACCATCAGGCGACAAATCAAAGAGGGATCAATGCCCGGACTGGTTCGCATTGGAATGCGTGTCTACCGAATCAACCGGGCGAAGCTGCTCGCAGGGGAGCAGGTGACGTCATGACGGAATTCCAGGACACGGTCGAGCGGCCGGATGACGAGGTCGAGCGGCTCCGTCGAGAGGTCGCCAAGCTGCACGCCGGGGACGACCGGCTGCGCCGGGAGAAGGCAGTCCTCCGCCAGCTGCTCTGGGACGCCGCGGCCGAGCTCGACAACCTCGTGGCGGACCTTGGGGTCTGGGCCGAGAAGGGACCGGACGAGGTGGCTTGGACCCAGGTCGGACACGGAGGCCGAGAGGTCATCGACGTGACCGTCAGGTCATCGGCCGGATTCACCGCTCAGCACCTCCAGAAGCACCTGGCGAGCGAGAACGTCGAGCACTGGCTGAGCGTGGCCCGCTCCGAGGATCCGAAGGCCGTCCTCCTGGCGGACGGACGGCGGGAACCGCTGCCGGGGATGGGTCCCACCCTGAACATCGGCGAGAAGGCCATGGTCGACGTCATCGAGAACGGGCCGACCATGGTCACGGACCTACTGTCCGAGGAGAAGATCCCCGGATGGGGGGACACCTCCCGATCGGTCCAGTATTACGTCGTCCTGATGGGTTCCTTCAAGAGGGGGCCATGGGGTGTCCGGGACCGACTGGACGAGGGCTGGGGGAGCGAGAGCTTCACCACCGAGGCGGAGGCCAAGGCCGAGGCCGCCAAGCTCAACGAGGCCCAGTCATGACCGCCGAAGACAAGGAGATCGGGTTCTGCCTCAACTGCGGCCGGCGGATCAAGCAGCCGAAGATCCAGGGACGTCCCAGGCTCTACTGCAGCAACTTCTGCAGGCTGAGGGCGTACCGGGACCGGCAGCACACGACATGGACGGTAGAAGCACAATGAGCAGACGAGCAACGGAAGCGGAGCGGCGGAAGTACGCCGGGAAGGGACTGCCGGTCGAGAAGATGCGGATCTTCTGCGCCCCCAGTTTCTACGAGCGCATCTGGCGCGAGCACGGAACCAAGGGAGTCACCATCCACTACCGGTACCGGAGAGGTGCTGGCGGCGCATGCAGAAGTGACCCCGGGACGGGGTCGCCTTTACCGTCAGCTAGCGGAGACCGCCGGTCTTCATTTCGTTTCTCCCCGGGGCTTGGAGGTCGATCACAACAGTCCAGGTAAGACGTGAGAAAGTACATCCCGAATCGGACTTCGAACGCCTTGGAGGAGCTCGACCGCCTGCCAGAGCGGGGCCGGCCGGCGGGGCAACGCCACCAGGAACGGGAGGGGCAGGGCGACGGAGGGAGGGGGCACCAGGCTGCGCGCTGGCTTATGGGACGCGGCGACCCTGAAGATACGCGAGGGTTGAGGCTGTCAACCGGAGACGGATGCCTTGATAACCGCTTCCCGATGCTGCATGGAAGCCACAACGACCGTCGAGGCGAAGGGCGGGCACGATGCCATGAGAGCTGTGGGTGTGCCGCCAGATACCGGCGCTTCCGCATCGGACACTGAAGGAACAACGACCCTTCGCGCTAATGAACTCAGCCTATTCGACTCAACCGTTGTGGCGGTGTCGTCCGTCGCACCCGCCTATTCGCTAGCGGCCACACTGAGCCTGCTCTTCGCCGCCGTTGGTGTCGGCTACGCCGGACCCGCGGTCATCGTCGTCAGCTTCATCCCCGTGCTGTTCATCGCGGTGGCCTACTTCTACCTCAATCGCCGGGACCCTAACTGTGGTGCCTGTTACGCGTGGCTCTCAAAGTTGGTCAGCCCATCGTTTGGCTGGTTCAACGGCTGGGTGCAGGTGGCGGCGAGCGTTCTCTTCTGCGTGGCAGCGCCGATACTGGCCGGCGGCTACACGCTTCAGTTCCTGCACTCGATCGGCTGGATCAGCACTGCCGCTGCCCACAACGCGTGGTTGACGGCAACGGTCGGGGCGCTGTGGCTCGCCGCCATCACGTTCATTACCGTCTACGGGATCCGTTGGACGGCGAATGCCCAATGGGTCTTCTTGCTCATTCAGTACGTGGCCCTGCTCGGCGTTTCCATCTGGGGGATCGTCAAAGTGGCCGTCGAGCATCCGGCGGGATCGACCGGGTTTCACTTTTCGTGGCTCAATCCACTCTCGATCCATGGCTACGAGGGGTTGGCTGCCGGCTCCGTGCTCGGGTTGTTCTTCTTCTGGGGTTGGGACACGGCAATCAACTTGAACGAAGAGTCGAAGAACGCCAGCAAGGTTCCTGGGCAGGCAGGCATCATCTCGATGTTCCTTCTGCTGTTCATCTTCGTCTTGAACATTGTCTCCGCCGAGATGTTGTTACCCGCCAAGGAGCTGTCGGGGCAGGGCCCGAACCTGCTGTTCTATTTCGGCGAGCAGGTCGGCGGTCGCTGGGTCGGCTATCTGATCATCATCGCGGTGTTGTCATCGACGGTGGCCGACACGCAGACGACGCTGCTCCCTGCGGCCCGGGTCACGATGTCGATGGCCCGGGATGGGGTTTTCCCACGTGCCTTCGGGGTCATCCAGGGCAAGTTCCAAACACCGATGATCGGGACTCACATCCTTGCCGGCCTTGCCCTGTTCGGCATCCTGCTCAGAACCTCATCACCGACGATTAACTCCGAATACGGCAATCTGATCGACAACATTGGGATACTTGTCGCCTTCTACTACGGTGCGACTGGTCTGGCGTGCGCCTGGGCGTACCGGAAGGTTCAATTTCAGAGTCTGATCTTCTTCTTCACTGGGTCTCTGTTTCCATTCGTCGGCGGCGCCTTCTGCTTCTGGGTCGGCTATGAGGTGATCGTGCAGTCAGGCCTCAGCGCCTCTGCGCCCGTCCTTGTTACCCTTGTCCTGGGAATCCCTCTGATGATCATCGCCCGGCTGAGGAGCAAGAGTGCCTTCTTCAAGCAACGCCCGGTCGCTTACACCTCGATCGCCTAGGAGAGACCTCTAGGCCGGCCACCCGAGGCGGGAGAAGAGCCCCCGGCGAGAGGGGGGAGGCGTGGGACGCCGAAACTGGCTGCACGAATCGTGCATGAGTCAACTGTTAGCATGACCAGTCATTACCCACCAGTGGTCATGGAGCCGACACGACGCCGACCACCGCGCCGGATACTCGCCCGACCGACGGCATGAACCCGGCCTGGCGGACACTCATCGCGTACCTCGTCGCCAACCCTCTGAGCACTCGACGGCTGCGGTCGCCGGCCACTGTCGGCTTCCGGAGACGCCGATCCGTCGCCAATCTGCGGGACCTCACCGCCCACGGTGCGGTGGACCGAGGGCGAGCTGCGGCAGGAGCCGCCACTCTCATTACCGCGTTGTACCTTGTGGGTGCCGGCAATCACATCCGGCCAGGTCATGCCCCAGTCGGCACTCATGGATGAGGTCATAGACCGTGTCGTTCCGACGTAGCTGCCCAGGTTCAGCATCGGCGGCCGGCGGTGGCTCGCCCATCGTGAGCGGAGCTTGCTGATTCAGAGATCGGTGTGGCCGGAGGTAGTTGTGGTGGATGACATACTCACCGAGGACACGCTCGATATGTCGACGAGCGAAGTGCAATTCGCACCGCGTCCCCTTGTCTCGGCTCATGTCTCAGGTGACGCGTCCTGTCCGCCAATGCCACCGGAGGAACGCGCCACCCGGCGTTGTCGGCATTACGGCGTGGACCACGGGAATCCTAAGAGGCTGTCGCGTTTCTTTCCCCAGCGCGATCACGCGACGACCGGATCGGTCAGTCGGCGGAGCAGCAGTCGGCTGTGGGCGGCCCATACGAACCCTTCGGTGACCTTGGGGTTGCGCTCATAGTCGACTTGGAGTCGTCGGTGGTTCATCAGCCATGACCACGTCCGTTCGACGACCCACCGTCTGGGGAGCACTTCGAAGCGGTGCTCGTGGATCTTCTTCACCACCTCGGCGGAGATGTGATGCGCGCCACACGCGGCGACGAACGTCTTCTTGAACCCGCCGTCACACCAGAGCTTCGACAGTCGCCTCGTGCGCCCTCGTGCCCGCTCGACGACCTCGATCCCACCGGTGTTGTCGGACACGCTGGCGGCCACGACGACCACGGCAATGAGCAATCCCATCGTGTCGACCACCCCGAAGGTCTTGCGCCCCGAGATCTTCTTCCCGGCGTCGTATCCCCTGGTAGATCCAGTCACCGTGGCCGCACCCCGGACGCTCCTGGCGTCGATCGCTCCGGCCGACGGCTCAGCGTCCCGGCCCTCTCGCTCGCGGACCATCTCGACCAGGCAAGCACAGACCCGCTCCCACGTGCCGTTCTCCGACCAGCGCGTGTGGTAACGGTGAACGGTGTTCCAGTAGGGGTAATTCGGAGGCAACGCCCGCCACTGGCACCCGGTGGCCGCCACGTAGAGGATGGCGTTCACGATGTCCCGCTTGTCCCACTTGGTCGGTCGCCCGATCCGACCGTTCCCCGAGTAGGTAGGGATCAGATCGGCGATCAACTCCCACTCCTCGTCGGTCAAATCGCTCTGCGTCGAGCGCCAGGTGGGTGCAATGGACTCCCTCTTCGTTCCCATCCAAGAAGCATATGGGAATCGGAGACCCGCGACCCGCCAATTCAGCTATTGAACTGGGATTAGTTTCTCCACAGGCTCTCAGTGCTGAAGCGGAAGAATTGGTCACTCACAGATCAGGGATTCGTGTTCCAATTACTAGTGCGGATGACTTCTTCTCGAGCATCGCCGACAAGGTTGAGGTGCTTGGAGAGCTTGCTGACCAGGCGCCATCTTCAACAACAATCGCCGTCGCTCAACTGAAGAGGTACATCCCGATTCAGGAGGAGCGCATTCGACTGAGGGACCTCGTCGTAAGTGAAACTCGGGCGGCGCTGAATGCGGTTGATCTCGCCGCACTGCCTATTGCGGATCAACCTCCACCCACTGTGGAATCAATCGAAGAAAGAGCTGGCGCCTACGAGAAGGGTAGCTACCGATTGATCACGTTTCTCGCTACAGCGGCGTATTTCGGAGATGGAACTGCCCAGGACGAACTCTGGATGAGCGCGATTCAAGCCATGGCAAACCGCAATCGTGAATCTGGTGGCTACACGGATCTAGTCCTACTTCAGAAGTACCCTACCGTCCTTCTGGAATTCGGATTAGTTCTGGGTGC
>JBKQRT010000089.1:0-4480 GCA_052143895.1 Acidimicrobiales bacterium
GATGGGACAACCCGAACGTCTTCCAGATCTGCGCCCTGCGCGAGATCGGAACGGAGCGCGAGCGGCGTCAGACCATCGGGCGTGGGCTGCGCCTTTGCGTGGATCAGGATGGCAAGCGATTACGCGGGTTCGACGTGAACACGCTGACGGTGGTCGCCACGGAAAGCTATGAGCAATTTGCCGATAGTTTGCAGAAAGAGATCGAATTCGAGGGTGGCATTCGTTTCGGCATCGTCGATAAGCACCACTTTGCCTCCATACCGGTTGCCGACCCGTCGGGTCGCATCGTGGCGCTGGGATTGGAGCGGTCGGAGGCCATCTGGTCTCATCTCCATCAGACGGGGCTGGTGGACGGGCACGGCAAGGTGAAAGACAGCCTGAGACGGGCGCTCAAGGAGGGCACGCTGGCCTTGCCGGAGGCCCTGGCCGCGCATCTTCCTCAGGTGACCGACGTCCTTCGCAAACTGGCGGGAAAGCTGGAGATCAAGAACGCCGACGAGAGAAAGCCGATCAAGACGCGCCAGGCCGTCTTGCACAGCGAAGAATTCAAGGCGCTCTGGGACCGGGTGAAGCACAAGACGACCTACCGTGTCCAGTTCGACAACGAGGCGCTCGTGAAAACCTGCGCTTGTGCTATCAAAAACGCGCCGGCAATCACCAAGACGCGCCTCTTCTGGCGCAAGGCCGACCTGGCCATCGGCAAGGCCGGCGTCGAGACGAAGGAGACGGCCGTATCCGCCCCGATTGTGATCGAGGAAAGCGATATCGAACTACCCGACCTGCTGACCGACTTGCAGGACAAGACCCAGCTCACCCGCCGCAGCCTGGTCCGCATCCTGACGGAGAGCGAGCGGCTGGACGACTTCAAGAAAAATCCGCAGCAGTTCATCGACATCGCCGCGGAAACGATCAACCGCACCAAGCGGCTTGCGATCGTGGATGGCATCAAGTACCTGCGAATCGGCAATGAGCATTACTACGCCCAGGAGCTGTTCGATCAGGAAGAGTTGACGGGCTATCTCAGAAACATGGTCCTCTCCGAACGATCGGTCTACGAATACGTCGTCCACGATTCGGGAACAGAGCGAGCCTTCGCAGAGGCATTGGAAAAGAACGAAGCGGTCAAGGTCTACGCAAAACTACCGGGTTGGTTCACGATCCCGACGCCCCTGGGGCCTTATAATCCCGACTGGGCTGTGCTCGTGGACAAGGACGGAACGGAACGACTTTACTTCGTGGTCGAGACCAAGAGTAGTCTCTTCACAGACGATCTACGCGATCCCGAGGGTGCGAAGATCAAGTGCGGCGCAGAGCACTTCAAAGCCATCGCCGCCGGAGACAATCCGGCGCGATTCATCAAGGCGACCAACCTGGACGACGTGCTGACCGCGTGACCACAAGGTGCGCCAGCGCGACACACCTCGCTCTTAGTTCTACAGCGGAAGGAGTTTCACTTGGGGCCGGCGGGCCATCCATGTTTTCTCATGTGACTTGCGAGCGATCTCATTCCGTCGCACGTAGTAGTCCACCAGCCACAGAGCATGATCCTCGTCCAGGTGGGGTAGCTTCATCGCGGACTTGAGCAACCTCACAGTCCGATCCAAGGTCAGTGCGGGTGTCTCCTTCCGAAGGTCCTTTCGGACCATAGTAATGAACAAGTGTGCCAACGCTACGAGGCTCATGTGATGGTGCCAGCCCGTCCACGACCTGGTCTCGTACTGCGTCATGCCCAGGTAGGTCTTGGCGTCCTCAAAGAACTCCTCCACGCGAAAGCGGGTGCACGCCACTTGAGCCAGCACTTCCAACGGCGTGGCCTCGGGAGCGTTGCTGATGTAGTACTTGATCTCTGGCGTTGGATTGAGCGATCGCCTGATCACCAACCATCCCTGAGGGCCGGGTTTGTCGTGCCGCCTCTGCCAGATCCGAAGCGCGGCGAATTCAAACGCCAACGGCCCCTTGGTCCCCTGGCCAACCACCAGCGTCCGCCAGGCCTCGGCCGGCAAGCTGGCCCCAACCTGCTTCACCGGAATCGAGGATCCGGGCGCAGGTCTTTTGGGAATCGGGCCGCGTCCACAGTGAGCCGGCACCGACAATGTGGGGTCGGTCGTCCACACGTGGGTTGTGACCGGGACTTCGGCAACGTACTTCAGGCTCAATCCCTCCAGCTCGTCGAGGTATTGACCATTTCGCCCGTAGAGTTCGTCGGCGATGATCCATTCCAGCTGGACCGAATCGTGGACTACGACACTCCGGATCAGATCCGTGGCGATCTCTGGTTTGGTCCGGAATTCGATTCCAGGGGGTACATGGGCTGCGTCCCTTCGCTCCTTGCTCTCCTGGGTCTGCTCGCACCAGTGCTCGGGCAGAAACAACTGATGCGCGAGCAGGGCCGCTCCCCCGGGAGTGACCGCCGTGAGAAAGACCCCGACCTGGCAGTAGTCTTCCTTGCCCAGGCGACCGTTGTGTTGACGGGCGACTCCCGCGCTCTTGCCGCCCTTCTTGGTAAAGGCACTCTCGTCGACAACGCCCACGATACCGATCGGGCTGTCGACCGCAGTGGGCGCCAGCTCCTTGGCGAAGACATCCTGGAGGTCCGCCTGGACTTCCTCGTGATCCCAGGGGCCGATGTTGATGAACTTCTGCAGGGCCGAGACATTGCCGTTGCCCACGTTCAGCGCGATCGGCTCGATACTCTTGCGCTCGGGACAGATCATCAGGCCCTTGATGTAGGTGAAGGCGTTGTCCTGGGCTTGGTCCTTCCCGAAGGTAGGGGCAAACCGCTCGTGGAACTCGACCAGGCGCTTGGCCGCTGCGCGCACGTCGTCTTTGGTCATGGAGGCTCCCTCCTGACTGAACCAAGGATTGACGACGAGCTGGCCAGCTCCTCGATGTTGTGTTCACAGCCCACCTGGACCCCTTAAATTGCGCAAGCACGTTTTGCTGCGTATGAGCGATTTCTTCTTCCGCTGTAGAACTACTCACGAGCCAATTCGTTGCGTTTCGGCGAATAGGCCGCGTCATCGACGGCGCGGACCACGCACTCGTCCGGCATCCCCCGCTGCCCCGGATCCGAATGCGTACTGAACAGGCCGAACCGGCCCGGCCGACTGCGGGACCGCGGGCGTCAGTCTCCGAGGATCCGGCCGTCGCGCATTCGGATCACCCGATCGGCGGCGGCGGCGACTTCCTGGCTGTGGGTGATGAGGACCAGGGTCAGTCCGTTCCGCCGGCTGAGGTCGTCGAGGAGGGCCATGATCTCCCCCTGCGTCACGCTGTCGAGGTTGCCCGTGGGCTCGTCCGCCAGGAGGAGGCACGGGTCGTTGGCCAGGGCCCGGGCGATGGCGACCCGCTGACGCTCGCCCACGGAGAGGCGCGTCGGCAAGTGGTCCCGGCGGTGGGACAGTCCCACCTCATCGATCAGCCGGCTCGCCCGCTGGGCACGGGCGCGGTGGCCCCACGACGACTCGAACATCGGTACCTGCACGTTCTCGACTGCCGAGAGGGTGGGGAGCAAGTGGAACGATTGGAAGACGAAACCGACCTGCCGGGCGCGATAGAGGTCACGGTCGATCCGGGACAAGGGCTCGTCCCGGAAGTAGACCTCTCCCTCGGTGGGCCTGTCCAGGCCGCCGAGGATGTGAAGGAGGGTGCTCTTGCCGCAGCCGCTGGGCCCGACGATGGCCACGGACTCCCGTTCCGCCACCTCCAGGGACACCCCTCGAAGGGCCTGGACGTTGCCGTCGGGATAGATCTTGGCCAGCCGCTCGGCGCGGAGGAGCGGGGCCAATCCGACCGCCGGTTCATTCATATCGCAGTGCCTCGCCGGGGTCGAGTGATGCGGCCCGGATCGCCGGGTAGAGTCCGCCCAGGACGCTGAGCAGCACGCCCAGCACCAGGCCGAGGAGGAGGACGGCCGGCGGGAGATGCGGATCGATGAAGCCGCGAGCCGTGGGCGCCAGCAGGACCGCGCGCAGGCCGAGCACCGCCAGCAACATACCCAGTGCCGCTCCGAGCAGGCCGAGGACCAGCGCCTCGCCCAGGATGAGCTCGAGCACCCGCAATCGCCGCCAGCCGAGCGCGCGGAGGATGCCGATCTCTCCAGTCCGCTCGAAGACCGCCATGATCATTGTGTTGAGCATGCCGACCGAGCCGAGCAAGAGCGCCAGCGCGGTCGTGGCCCAGGCCATCACCCGGGCCAGCCGCATCTGCACGTCGCGCTGCACATAGTCCCGCCCCGGCGTGGCGGCGACGCCCGGGGTCTCCGCCTCGATCCGGTTGCGAAGAGTCGCGATGGCGTCCGAGTCGGAAGAGCGGCCCTGGATGACGAAGCCGGTGACCTGGCCCTCCCGGCCCATCATCCGCTGGAGCGTGGCCAGCGGTACAACCAGGGCGCCGCTGTCGAAGAGACTGTCGCTCTCGTAGATGCCGACCACCCGGAACGGCTCCCCCGCCACGTCCAGCTTGTCGCCCACCTTCTTGC
>JBKQRT010000090.1:0-13121 GCA_052143895.1 Acidimicrobiales bacterium
GTTGATGTAGAAGATCCAGCGCCAGGTGAGGTAGTCCACGAAGACCCCGCCGATCAGCGGGCCGATGACCGACGTCACCCCGAACATGGCCATGAACAGGCCCATGTAGCGACCACGCTCGCGGGGCGAGACCACGTCGCCGATGATGGTCATGGCGCCGATCATCAGGCCGCCGCCGCCCAGGCCCTGGACGGCGCGGAAGAGAATCAGCTCGATCATCGAGTGGCTCAGCCCGGACAGTGCGGAGCCGACCAGGAAGAGTACGATCGCCGCCTGGAAGAAGACCTTGCGTCCGTAGAGGTCGCCGAGCTTCCCCCACAGCGGCGTCGACACCGTCGAGGCCAGGAGGTAGGCGGTGACCACCCAGCTCAGGTGCGAGGCGCCGTTGAGGTCGCCCACGATGGTGGGCAGGGCGGTGGACACCACCGTCTGGTCCAACGCCGCCAGGAACATCCCGAGCATCAGGGCGCCGATGACCAGCAGCACCCGGCGGTGGGACAGCACGACGCTCGTGCCCCCCGCCACCGGTGTCGCCGTCTCGCTCATCACGTCTCTCCCCCCTCGGTACCCCGGAGGCGGCTCCGCACCGGCCCTCGCCGTGGTGCGACCCTCAGTGTAAGTGGGTCCCGGCAGACCGTCCCTACCGGAGGAGCGCGGTGGGAAGCGGGTCCGGCGGTGTGGCAAGGTGGCCGGTGGACACGGACTGTGAGGTGGCGATGGCACAGGCGCTGATGCCGGCGGTGTTCCTCGGGCACGGCAACCCGATGAACGCCCTCGAACACAACCGCTTCACGAGGGCGTGGCGGGAGTTCGGCGCCTCGATCCCCACACCGAGGGCGGTGGTGGTCGTCTCCGCCCACTGGTTCATCGGGGCGACCCTGGTGACCGCCATGCCCGTCCCTCGGACCATCCATGACTTCTACGGCTTCCCCCGGGCCCTGTTCGAGGTCGAGTACCCGGCACCCGGCTCGCCAGAGGTCGCCGCCGAGGTGGCCGAGGTGGTGCGGCCGTGCTGGGTCGGGCTCGACGAGGACGGCTGGGGCCTCGACCACGGGACTTGGTCGGTGCTGACCCATGTCCTGCCGGGGGCGGACGTCCCTGTGGTCCAGCTGTCGGTCAACGGGCTCGAGGGCTACGACGAGCACTTCGACCTGGGCGTGCGCCTGGCTCCGTTGCGAGCCGAGGGCATCCTGGTGGTGGGGAGCGGCAACGTGGTCCACAACCTGGGGCTCGTCGACCTCGCCGCCGGCGAGATGGCCTTCGACTGGGCCGTCCGCTTCGACGAGGCCTGCACGGCGGCGATGCTCGACTCCCCGGAGCGAACCCGGGCGCTCGCCGAGCATCCCGACTACCGGCGGGCCGTGCCCACCCCCGACCACTTCCTGCCACTCGCCCCCATCGCCGGGCTCGCCGCCGCCTCGGACACTTCTTCTCGCACGCTCGTCGAGGGGTACGTCGGCGGCTCCCTGTCCATGACCGCCTTCCGAGTGGACTGACCAGTCGCTTCCGGTACGTGGACGCACCTCCGGCCGCTGGATGGGGTGTGCCCAGCGGCGGCACGGGTGGACCCGCCACCTGCGAAAGGAGCACGGACATGGCCTAGGGCGACGGCGTCCTCGTCTTCATCGGCACCTATCCCAGCCCGGACGCGGCGCGTGCCGACTATGCCGTGGTCAAGGAGCTCCAGCTGGCCGGGGCGGCGGTCACCGACGAGGCCGCGGTGGTCACCAAGGACGAGGCCGGCAAGATCCACGTCAACAAGGACGAGATGGCCACCCGCCATGGGGCCTGGGGCGGCGGCGCCGCCGGAGCGCTCGTCGGCATCCTCTTTCCGCCGTCCATCATCGGCACCGCCATCGTCGCTGCCGCCGTCGGCGGGGTCAGTGGACACCTGTGGCGGGGCATGTCCCGGTCGGACATCAAGGAAGTCGGGGAGATCATCGACGACGGCCAGGCCGCGCTCGTCGTCGTGGGTGAGTCGACCCTCGAGGCCGCGCTGGACAAAGCCGCGCTCAAGTCCGAGAAGCGGGTGGTCAAGGAGCTCGACGTACCGGCCAAGGACGTGGACGCTGCGGTGCGCGAGGCTGCCGGCGAGGTCAGCTGACCCGGCCGACGGATCTGCTCACGGCGTCCGGAGCATCCCGGCCAGCGCCGCGAGGTCGCTCCCATCGATGCGCTCCACGGCACGGACCGAGGCGCGACCGAGCGACGACCCGAACGGAAGTGCGTCCACGATCCCCCGCCCCACCCAGCTCCGCACCAGGCGCAGCTCGGTGGACCGGGCCAGGGTCCGCTCGTCCACGGCCTTCCCCCGCGACATGAGGGCGGCGTTGGTCAGCCTGCGGACCTCGGCGCGGTCGACGGCGATCCCTGACGCACGGAGCCGTCGCACCAGGTAGGAGCCGGTGTTGTACCAATCGCAGCATCCGTGCACCACCGAGGCGACCTGCCCGACCACCCCGTCGATGGCCAGGGCCAGCACCGGGCCACCCTCCAGCGTGGAGGCGCTCGCCACCGCCACCAGGGCGAGCTGCAGTGCGCCGACCGCGGTGGCGATCGACCGGGTCTGGCGGGCCGCCAGCGTCTCGACGCCCGCACGGTCATAGAGCACGGCCGGGTGTTCGACCACCTGCCCCGACATCCAGTCGAGCAGGCGCGGTGGCGCGGCCGCCACCTGGGCGCGCACCCGACCGATCCGGCCAGGACCGGCGGTCAGCGCCTCGCGTCCGATCCCACCGAACGCCCGTTCCAGCTGGGCCGACGCCTCGGGCGGCAGCCCCTCGGGGCGTAGGAGCGACCGGAGGGCGAGCGCGAACCGGGCGCGGGCGCGGGCCATCCTGGTGGCGCGTGCGGTCGGGGGCCGGGGACTGGGGGCCGGCTCCACCGGGTCCGGGTCGGGCGGTGGCTCGCTCACCCCCCGAGTCTCGTGACCCGGTCCCGGGGGCGCAAGGGGGCGCAAGGGAACGAGGGCGACCGGGCGGGCGCCCCGACCGCCGCTCAGGACCTACGATCGGGTGGACCCCGGCCGTGCCGGCCGACGGTCGGACGCGCCAGTTGGGGCCCGGAGCAGGGAGCGGAGATGGCACTGGACATCGGGCGTCGCCGGCTGCAGCGGGAGGCCCGTGCCGCCAGCGCGGGCGCAGCCGGTACGCCCCGGGTCGCCATCGTGGGCGGTGGCCTGTCGGGGTTGGGGATGGCCATCCAGCTGACGAGGGCCGGCGTCACCGACTTCACCATCATCGAGCAGTCAGACGGCGTTGGTGGCACCTGGCGGGACAACAGCTACCCAGGCAGCGGCTGCGACGTGCCCTCGCACCTCTACTCCTTCTCGTTCGCCCCGAAGTCGGACTGGACCCGCCGGTTCGCCGAGCAGGCCGAGATCCTCTCGTATGCGGAGTGGTGCGTCGACCGGTTCGACCTCGGTGGCCACCTCCGGCTCGGCACGACCGTGGAGCGGGCCACGTTCGACGAGGGCAGCGGGCGCTGGAAGCTGACGCTGCTCTCCGACCGGGGCCAGGAGGAGCTGATCGCCGACACCGTGATCTTCGCCTGCGGTCAGCTCAACCGCCCCCACGTCCCCGACCTCCCGAGGCTCGACACCTTTTCCGGACCCGTCTGGCACTCCGCCCGGTGGGACCACGACTGCGACCTGACCGGTCGCCGGGTGGCCGTGGTGGGGAGCGGCGCCAGCGCCATCCAGTTCGTCCCTCCGGTGGCCCGCCAGGCCGCCGAGGTCACCATCTTCCAGCGGAGCCCCAACTACGTCGGTCCCAAGAAAGACCTTACCTACGGCCCCACGACTCGCCGACTCCTCGACCGGGTCCGGCCGGTGGAGCTGGCCTACCGGTGGTGGATCTACTGGTCCCTCGAGGCCCGCTGGCTGTGGTTTCGCAAGGACAGCTGGGCGGGGAGGAAGCTCGGGGAGCTGTTCACCAGCGGCATCCGCAAGGACGTCGTCTGCGACCGACTGCCGGAGCCGACGGTGGTGCCCGACTACCCGATCGGGTGCAAACGCATCCTGATCTCCAACGACTGGTATCCGACGCTGCTACGCCCCAACGTCTCGGTCGTCGATCGGCCCATCAGCCGGATCGAGCCCGGTGCGGTGATCACCGACGACGGCGAACGGCACCCCGCCGACGTCCTGATCTTCGGGACGGGCTTCTCCACCACCGACTTCCTGTCCCACATCCCCGTCGCCGGGACCGGCGGCCGAACCCTGGCGGACGAATGGAAGGACGGCGCCCGCGCCTACCTGGGGACCGCCGTGCCGGGGTTCCCCAACTGCTACCTCCTCTACGGGCCCAACACCAACCTCGGTCACAACTCGATCCTGTTCATGGTGGAGCGCCAGATCAACCTGATCCTCCAGGCCATGGCTCTGCAGACCCGGAGCCGGGGGGCGGGCGCGGCGCTGGTCGGCGTCGACCCCGCCGCCTACCGGCGGGACGACGAGCGCACCCAGCGCCTCATGGCGTCCACGGCGTGGGTGGCCGCCTGCCACAGCTGGTACAAGGCGGCCTCCGGCAGGGTCACCAACAACTGGCCGTCGTGGACGGTCCGCTACTGGTTCGACACCCTCCGGCTCCGACCGGACGACGTCAGGGTCGTGGCGACCGCGGCCGGTACGGCGGGGACGAGCGACGTCCAGAGCGGGAGGCTCCCGAGCACGGGGGCCGATCCCGCCGGTCGCGCGCCGCGTCACGAGCCGGCCACCCCGTGACCCGTGACCCGCGGACCGGGTGACCGGAACGCGCCGGCCACGACCGGCGACGGCGAGGCCTACGAGCCGATGTGGTCGGCAGGTACCGTCCCCAGCCGGCCGGCCTGGTAGTCCTCGAAGGCCTGGGCGATCTCCTCGCGGGTGTTCATCACGAACGGCCCGTAGGCGTACACCGGCTCGCGGATGGGGAGGCCGCCGAGCACGAGCACGTCGAGGGCGGGGGTACGCGACTCCTGGGTGGCGGCGGCGGACACGGTGATCGTGTCCCCTTCACCGAACACGGCCAGCTGCCCGGTCCCCACCGGCCGGCCTCCCGTGCCGACGGTGCCGTTGCCGCCCAACACGTAGACCAGGCCGTTGAACTCGCGACGCCACGGGAGCGAGACGGTGGCGCCGGGCGAGACGGTGGCGTGCACCATGGCCATCGGCGAGTGGGTCGAGCCGGGGCCGGCATGGCCGTCCACCTCACCGGCGATCACCCGGAGCAGCGCCCCTCCGTCCGGCGAGGAGAGCAGCGTCACGCTGGACCGACCGATGTCCTGGTAGCGAGGGGCGATCATCTTGTCCGCCCTCCGCAGGTTCACCCACAACTGGATGCCGTGGAACAGACCGCCGCTCGCCATGAGCTCCTCGGGTGGGGCCTCGATGTGGAGGATGCCGCCACCGGCGGTCATCCACTGGGTGTCGCCGTTGGTGATCAGCCCACCACCACCGATCGAGTCCTGGTGCTGGAACGTGCCGTCGATCATGTAGGTCACGGTCTCGAAGCCGCGGTGGGGGTGCCACGGGGTGCCCTTGGGCTCACCCGGTGCGTACTCCACCTCGCCCATCTGGTCCATGTGGATGAACGGGTCGAGGTGGGCACGGTCCACGCCGGCGAAGGCCCGGCGGACCGGGAACCCCTCGCCCTCGAGGCCGGAGGGCGCCGTGGTCACCGACAGCACGGGTCGGGGGGTACTGGCCGCACGATCGGGAACCCCGATCCGGGGCAGGGCGAGCACATCCTCAACGGTCACTGCCGGCATGACGAACCTTCTTTCGGTCTCTTGCGGTCCTGGCACATCCTCGCGCCGCGGCCCTCTTCGGCTCCTCCCAACACTAGTTGCGCTCGCAACATTCCCACCGAGCCCCCGCCGGGAGCACGCCGACCGGGCCCCCGGTTCAACCGTGAACCCCCGGGTGCCGAGAATGTCAAGCGAACAAGTACGCTTGGCAACAACAGGGGACAGTCAGGAGACAGCAGGTGATGCGGCAACGCGGCGGGACCACGCGCCGGCGCGACGACGATGCGACCTCCTCTGCCAAGGAGATCGGCCGACAGCTTCGAGACGCTCGGGAGGAGCGCGGGCTCGACCTGCTCGCCGTGCACGACAGACTGAGCCGCCCGATCACCCTGCTCGAGTCCCTGGAGCGCGGGAACTTGGCCGGCCTCCCCGACCAGGCGCAGGCCCTGTCGACGCTCCGGCGGTATGCCGGCTTCCTCGGGCTCGACGGTGATGCTCTCGCTCTGCAGATGATCGACGCGTGGTCGACGATGCCGGTGACTCCAGCCCAGGTCGGCAACCGGCCGGACGGCCAGTCAGCGGTGACCAACGTGGTGGCGGCGGTGACTGCCGGGCCGGACCACCTGCGGGCGTTCACCCAGACCGGCCAGGTGCCGAAGGTCCGGGGCGCCTCCACGGCCGCCGTCGGGGGGCTCGACGTCGGCGTGGCCACCGGTCCGCCCACCGGGACGTTCCCGGTTGTCCCCAAACAGGACATCCGGGACTCGAAGCGGGCGGTGGCCCGGGCCCGCCGGCGCCTCCGGGCCCCGACCTGGCTCAAGGTCCTGACGTGGCTGTCCGCCCTCCTCGTGGTGGCCGTCGCGGTCGGCTTCGGGATCTACCAGTGGCGACCCCAGTGGCTCGTCTCGGCGCACGTCCTCCGGGTGGTCGAGCCCGGGAGCGGCCAAGCGGCCCCGGTGGCCGGCGGAACGTCGACCACCCAGCCGGCGCAGGTCGTGGAGACGTCGTTCACCGGCCAGAGCTCGAGCTACACCGTCGACACCCAGGACTTCACCGTCGACGTCGCCACCTCCGGCGAGTGCTGGGTCCAGGTCACCAGCTCGGCGTCGTCCGTCCCCCTCGTGGTGGGCGTGCAGCCGCCGGGCAAGGCGTTGTCGTTCCCGGCCAAGGGCACCATGACGGTGCAGGTGGGCTCGGCGGCGGTGGTGGTCGGCGTGTCGATCAAGGGCAAGAACGCCTTCTTCAACGCCCCGCAGAGCACCCCCTACACCTATACCTTCACCCCGGCGGCCTCGTAGCCCGACCGCCGAGCCGTCGAGGGCCGGGGACCTCAGGTCTCGGCGGCCGGGGATGCGGGCACCCCGCTGGCGGCCAGCTCGGCGTCGAGCTGGGCGTCGAGCCGGGCACCCTTGCGCTCCTCGAACCGCACCCACTGGACGAAGACCGGGATGATGGCCAGGAACGTAAGGAGCTCGGCGCCGATCCACAGGATGGCGGCGCCGGCGTGGGTGCTCGACACCGAGTACATCGAGGCCGCGGGCCGGGAGCTGCTGAGGAGGGCGAGGGCGAGGAACGACTCCAGCGGCACGCCGATGAGAAGGTTGGTCAATCGCACCCCGTGGCTCATCTGCCAGTGGGGGATCGGGTCGAGGCCCACGAGCGGCCACCAGAACAGCGTCGACGCGAAGAAGAAGGTGAGGTTGATGAGGTCCATCACCCACATGTGGCCCATGGCGAAGCCGAGGGCGAACGTGAGGAAGAAGGCGAACATCGAGAAGTAGTACAGGAACCACACCGGCACGGGATGGGTGAGCACCTGAAACGGACCCGAGTTGAGGATGCCCAGCAACCGGACTTTCGTCTGCCGGCCCGACGTCTGGAGGGCCAGGGTCATTGGCGCCCCCATGGCCAACAGGGGTGGGGCGACCACCATCAACAGAAGGTGCTGGATCACGTGCGCCTGGAAGTAGTCGGCGGTGAAGGCCGCCACAGGCGACTGGAGGGCGATGTCGATGCCCACCAGGCCGCCCAGGAACGAGACGGTCCGCTTGGTGCTCCACCGGCGCCCCCGCGAGGCCAGCAGGTGCACGCCGCGCAGGTACCAGGCCCCGGCGGCGAGCACCGTGACCAGCATCAACAGGGCGAAGGGGCTGAGCTCCCACTGGGTCATGGCCGTGTGGGCGCTGAACACCAGCGGGCTCATCCCATGCATCTCGGGCACCGCCACAGCCTACCGATCCCGCTAGCCCCGGCCCATTCGGACCGGCGGCCGGCGGATCAGGCGGCTGACGACCCGATCAGCCGGACGACCTCACCGGTCTCCACCGAGTACCGCCAGCCCTCCACCAGTACCCCGTCGGCCAGCAGGGTGCAGGCTCGCAGGGCGTCGACATCGAGGCGGAGGGCCCCGTCCGGGTCCGGCATGGTCAGGAACTCCCAGGACTCCGAGGCTCGGGCCCGGTCGGTCGGGAGATCGGCGCGGACGTCCCCGTCGGTCCGGTGGGCCAGCGCACAGTCGGTGTGCTGCATGACGGCGATCCGGCGCACCCCGAGGAAGTTGGTGGCGAGGACGAGCGACCGCAGCACGTCAGGCGTGACCCGCGCACCGGCGTTCCGGAGGATCTTGGCGTCGCCCGGCACCAGGCCGAGCATGGCCAGGGGCTCGATCCGACTGTCCATACAGGTCACCAGGGCGAACTCCCTGGCGGCCCTGGCCGGAATGCTCGCCAGGGAGAACCCGGACACGTAGCGATGGTTCGCGTCGAGGAGTTCGTCGAACACAGGGAGAGCATGGCAGAGCCGACCGCGGCAGGGCACGCCCGGATCAGTCGGAGAAGTGGGTCCTCGGTCGATCCTGGAGGACGCCGTCCACGAACGTGTCGACCTTCTCGTCGTAGAACGCCACCAGGCCGGCGATGGGCAGGAGCTGGCGGGTCGGGAAGTCGTAGCTCCAGGCCAGGTCCGTGTGCACGGTCCCACCGATCACCACCGACCAGTACCCGGTGGCGGTCCCCTTGTACGGGCAGCGGGTGACCGTCGCCGTGGGCGTCAGGTGCTCGAACCGGACCTCGGTCCGGTTGAGGTACCGGCGGGGTGGAAGACCGGTCTCGAACACCATCACCGGGGAGGTCGACTCGGCCAGCACCACGCCCTCCAGCTCGACCCGGACCGTCCGGGTCGACCGCAGGGCGTCCACCCGGGTGTAGGGGTTGCGGGGGTGGACGAACACCTCCTCGTCCTCCTCGTACCACCGGTCGAGGCCGTCCCAGTCGAACCGGTAGGTACCGGTCAGCTCGCCCCGGGTCGCCTCCAGCAACAGGCGGCCCAGCGGGGGGCCGTCGGCCCCGGTGGAGGCCGGCCAGTACAGTTCCACCGTGCCGCGCGGCGTGTCCTCGGTTCGCCCGTCCGTCACCAGCAGCTCCTCCCGGACGTCCCGCTGCGGGACGTAGAACTGCGGGTAGTTGGCCCACTCCCAGACATACCAGGCGTTGGTGGTGTCGAGAAGGGTGTGCCCGCCGAGCACGGCCCGGATCCGACGTGGGACCGACTCCACGTGGTTGAGTCGGGTGATCATCTTCGGATAGCCGGCCATGGGTCCTCCTCGGCCACGCCGGACGGGCCCCGGTGCGACGCAGGCACCCACGATGCCATCACCCGGGCCGGGCTGCCTCCGTCGACAATGGAGCGGGCAGCGCCGGGGGACGATCCGAGCCGTTCATCGCGGTGGCGCCGACATCGGCTCCCACTGGCGCAGCCGGGCCCGACGGGCCAGGTCCACCTGGCGGTCGAGCATGGCCCGCGCCCCGAGGGCGTCCCGGTTGGCCGCACGGGTCCTCACCGGCCCCCGGGTCGAATCGAGATGCATGCTCGCCAGCCGCAGTGCCCGCTGGAGGGGTCCGGCGGTCAGGCGCACGCTCTGGGTCCGTTCGTGCGGGACGATGTCCATGGTGCGGGACACCAACCCGTGGCGGGCGACGAACAGGTGCTCGTCCGAACCGGCCAGCTGGGCGCGCCACCACAGCGGCGACCGGAACGCCGCCCGGCGTGGTGGGCGTTCGAGGGGGATGGCCCCGAGGTCGATCCCGCCGAGCAGCCAACCGACCAGCGACATGGCGTAATCGAGGTCGGCCACGGGGAGCAGGACCGTCGACTTGGCGTTGCTGCTTCCGACATACCCGGCCACGTTCATCCGGATCTGGGCCCAGCCGAGTGGGCGCCAGGCCACCGGCTGGTGGATGAGCACGGCCTGGATCCGGCCGGGCGGCACCGTCTGACGACTCGTGGACAGGAGTCCGTGGCTGATCCGCAGGCCGTCCGGCGACTCGGTCAACGTGAAGTCCCAGAGCGTGCTCATGCGGCGCCACACCGAGGACAGGATGAGGATGCCGAACCAGAGGATGAGCAGGATGCCCACCCCGGAGGTGGCGCGGTGTTCGTTCTCCCGACCCACCACCGTGAGGATCGGTCCCAGCAGGAGCAGGATGAGCCGCCACGAGACCATCTCCAGAAGAACGGCTCGGACCAGCACCCCGTGGGGGACGGCCACGACCGGGCGCTCGGGTGCCTCCGGGGCGGGCTGGTCCCACCCGCCGGCCGATCGGCCGAGCATGTCGGCGCGGAGGCGACGGGCGACGGGCAGCGGGAGATAGCGGAGGCGCACCGCCGACCGCTCCGTGCCGGCGGTGGTGACCTTCACCTCGGCCAGGCCGAAGATCCGGGCGGAAAACGGTTCGAGGACGTCCACGCTCTGCACCCGGTTGAGGCGCACCCGCTTCGACTGCTTGCGGAGCAGACCGCTGTCGATGCGCAGCTCCCCACCGAGCAGGTGGTAGCGGGTCACCGCCACGGTCACGACGCCCCGGAGGAGCACGAGCACCGCCAGGCCAGCGTAGAACGCGAGTGCACCGACGTTCGGGCCGCTGCCATCCCCTGCCTTCTGGCCGGCGAGGCTGAACAGAGCGAACACCACGAGCAACCCGAGGATCCGGCCCCCGAGGGCGATGGGGGTGAGGGGATGGAGCCGGAAGATCTCCTCAGGTGCGTCGGGCGGACCGGGACCCTCCGGTGGCGAGACCCCGGGCCCGGCGCCGCTGTCCGGTGCCTCAGAGTCCACTGGCGTGGGCCTCTCCCAGCTGGGTGAGCCGGTCGCGGAGCTGAGCGGCCACCCCGGGAGTGAGGCCGCAGACCTTGGCGTCGGTGGTGGCGGCAGCGGTGTGCAGCTTGACGCTGACCAGGCCGAACGAGCGCTCGACGGGACCGGCCTCCACATCGACCAGCTGCATGCGCCCGTAGGGAACCACCGTGAGCTTCTTGAACATCGCGCCGTGGGTCACCAACAGGTCGTCGGTCCGCTCGACGTAGCCCCACGACCGCAGATTCCTGCCGATGGCGAACCAGCTCACCGCCAGCAGCACGACTCCGAACACAGCCACTGCCTCCCCGGCTGCCGCCGACGCCGACGCCGACGCCGACGCCACGGCGGCCACCATCGGAACCCCCGCGGCCAGGAGCATCACCCGCCTCATGCGCGCCAGGCGCGGCGACACCCGGCTCCACGGGTGCTCGCGCGGTGGGTCGAACGGGCTGTCCATTGGCCGACCCTACCGCTGGTCCCCGCTCCGGGCTCCGGCCGCTGTCGCTCGGCGCGGCCGCGCTTCCCGCGCTTCCCGTCGGTGGCGGAGCGGGGCTACCGCCGCTGGAGGATCCCGCGCGCGTAGGCCGCTTGCCCGACGTGCTGGAGGTCGTCGGCGATGACGCTGACCAGGCGCACGCTCATCGTGACCGGCGGGTCCCACCGCCGGTCCACTACCCGGGCGAGATCCGATTCCTCCAAGCTGCGTACGAACTCAAGGGTCTTACGGTGGACGTCCTCGTAGTAGCCGAGCAGCAATGCGGCGTCCGCAGTGACCACCGCCACCTTCTCGGGGTCGTGGCCGTACCCGGTGTCGGCCACGTCGAGAGGCAGCGCGAACCGGTCGGCCCAGCCGCGAGCGGTCCACACCTGCTCCTTGCCGTCGAGCCCGGACACGTGGTCGTCCTGGATCCGGGTCAGGTGCCACACCAGCCAGGCGATGGAGTTGGACTCCTCGTCGGGCCGGAACGCCAGCTCGTCAGCCGAGAGCCCGTTCACCGCCGGATGCACGGCGTCGCGCACCCGATCGAAGGCGTCCGCCAGAAGGTCGGTGCTCGTCATCGATGCCCTCCTCTTCCCGTCTTCCCGGTGCCTTGTCCATCGACCTCCAACACCCTATGCCGGGAGTCGCGGCCGGGGTCGGCCGGGGTCGAACGGGGTCGAACGGGGTCGCCCGGCCACGGGCGGGCGGGGCGGACCTTGACGCCCGGGCGCCGACTGGGTTGCATGGTCCCATGTACAACCCCAGCCACTTCCGCGAGTCGGACCCGGTTGTGCTCCGCGACACGGTCCGACGCCTGGGCGCCGGCGAACTGATCACCTACGGCAGCGGGGGGCTGGAGGCGTCGTTGCTGCCCCTCCTGATGTCCGACACAGCCGACAGAGTGACGGGTCACCTCGCCCTGGCCAACCCCCAGTGGCGCCACGCCGACCTCGACGTCCCGGCCATGGTGACGTGGCGGGGACCTGATGCCTACGTGTCGCCGAGCTACTACCCCTCGAAGCGGGTGCACGGGAAGGTCGTGCCGACCTGGAACTACGTCACCGTCCAGGCACGGGGAACCCTCGTCCTGCACGAGGACGAGGGCTGGAAGCGCGCGCTCGTCGGCTCGCTGACCGCCTGGCACGAGGCTGGCTTCCCCAGCCCCTGGTCGGTCGACGACGCGCCGTCGGACTACGTCGATGGGCTGTTGGCATCCATCGTCGGCATCGAAGTCCGGATCACGTGGCTGGAGGGCAAGTGGAAGCTCTCCCAGAATCGCCCCGAGTCCGACATCGCCGGAGTCATCGCCGGCCTGCGCGGGCACGACCCCGCGAGCAACGAGGCGCGGGTGGCCGAGGTGATGGTGCGTTCCGTCGCAGCCTCCACGGAGTGAGGCTCCCCGCCCATCGGCACCGGGCCCGACCGGCGGCCGATGGTGGAAAGCTCACTCCATGATCACGAGCACCCATGCCATCATCTACGCCGACGATCCCGAGTCGGCACGAGCCTTCCTCCGCGACGTACTCGACCTGCCGAACGTCGATGCGCACGGCGGCTGGCTCATCTTCAAACTCCCCCCGGCCGAGCTCGGCGTCCACCCGACGGGTGGCTCCGCCGATCCGGCCGCCGCACCCGCGTCCGGACGCCATGAGCTCTACCTCATGTGCGACGACATCCACGCGACCGTCGCCGACCTGGCCACACGGGGAGTCGAGTTCGCCGGGCCCGTCGAGGAGCAGGGCTTCGGGTCGCTCGTCCGGATGCGGATACCGGGTGCAG
>JBKQRT010000091.1:0-2888 GCA_052143895.1 Acidimicrobiales bacterium
TTCATCTGCACGCTGCAGCTCCTCCGTCTCGGGTGCCGTGTCAACACCGATCTGGTTGTCGAGGTCGTCATGCTCCGCCACGAGGTCGCGGTCCTGCGGCGCCAGGTTGTACGTCCGGCCCTGCAACCACCGGATCGCGCCTTCTTTGCAAGTCTCAGCCGACTGCTCCCTCGGGCGGAGCGCCATCGGTTCCTCGTTCAGCCAGAGAACTTGCTGCGTAGGCACCGCGACCTGGTCCGACGCAAGTGGACCTACCCGAAGCCTTCGGTCGTCGGAGGATCCCGGCCGGCACCGTTCAGCTGGTGGTCCGTCTGGCCAGAGAGAATCCGACCTGGGGATACCGCCGGATCCAGGGTGAGCTCTCGGTCATGGGCATTGCACTGGTCCCCTCGAGCATCTGGAACATTCTCCAGCGCCACGCCCTTGATCCCGCTCCTGGCAGACCAGGACCGACGTGGAGCGAATTCCTCAAGACCCATGCCGCCACCATGCTGGCCTGTGACTTCTTCACCGTGGACACGGTGCTGCTCCGGCGGCTCTACGTCCTCTTCTTCATCGAGCTCGACAGCCGGAAGGTCTTCGTAACCGGCGTGACCGCCCTTCCGACTGGAGCCTGGGTGGTCCAGCAGGCGAGGAATCTGGCCTACGAGCTGGCCGAGTGGACCCAACCAGTCAAGTTCCTGAACCGGGACCGGGACACCAAGTTCACGGGCAGCTTCGACGAGGTCTTCCGTTCCGGAGGCGTCCGGGTCATCCGCACGCCGGTCCGTGCCCCTCGTGCCAACGGCTTCGCAGAGCGCTGCGTCGGCACGGTCCGGCGCGAGTGCCTCGATCGGATGCTGATTGTCAACCGGCGCCACGTCGAGACCTTGCTCTGCGAGTACGTAGATCACTACAACCAACACCGACCGCATCGATCCCTCGACCAGAGGCCGCCGGTGCCGGTTCATCCCCCGGTGGCGAGCAGGCGCTGTCCCGGCGGTTCACGGCTTCATGGGACCGATCGGCTGGGAGGCCTCATCCATGAATATCGCCGGGTGGCGTGACGTGGATGGAATTCTCGGCACCCACAAGGTCATGACTGCGAGCTTACTTCTTCACTCGGTATTCGATGAAGGTGGCGAACGGCGACTGGCGCACTCCGAGATGCTCGAACTCCAGCGAATCGGAGAACCCTTCGAAGAGACGTTTCCCAGCGCCGAGTACCACTGGGGCGATGATGATCGTAAGCTCGTCAACCAGCCCAGCAGCCAAGGCCTGGCGGATGACCTGCGCGCCGCCCATCACGTGCACCCGCTTGTCACCGGCAGCCGCCCTGGCCCGCTCGATCACCTCGGACAGGCCTCCAACGAATACGAACCCCTCGCCCGGTGGTTGCTCGTCGGGACGGTGGGTGACCACGAAGACCGGGACGCCCCAGGGGTTCTTGTCACCCCAGTGCCCGGCCGCCTCATAGGTGCCCCTTCCGGCGATCCAGCGCCGTTGGCCCCGAGGGCCTCCTCCAGCCAGGCTTTGTCCTCACCGGTCGGATTGCCTCGCTCGGGTGAGTCGTAGCGCCACGGCCCTCCGAACACCCAGTAGTGGAGGCGCTCCCCGCCCACCCCGAGCCCACAGCCAGGACCGTCATTCGGTCCGGCGACATATCCGTCCACCGAGATGGTGATCCCTGCAGCGACCTTGCCCATGGTTTCCTCCTCAACCGCCCAATTGCTGCGCACATGGCAGAAGCGCCGACGATCAGACGACTGCGGCGGACAATGCAGCACGGCTAGGCCATGTCGCCGGTCTCGTTGCTCACCAACGACACGGCACAGTGGTCAGACGGGAGCCGATGCCAGCAGGGCGTCGATCTGACCAATCGCCTGTGCCATACCCTCCTGCATGCCCATGCCGAGCATCGTCTCCATCTGCTCGGTGCTGATGAAGTGGGTCACCGCTGTCATCCGAGTGCGACCCCCGATGGCCTCGAAGGTGACGGAGCCGGCCATTGGCTCCACGCCGGGCATCGGCTCGCCGTCCTCGCCAGCCAGACCGTTGGCGAAGCCGATCCGGTGCGGCTTGTCGATGGCGTCGAAGCGCCACCAGCCGTGTGGCGTCTCGCCGTCCGGGCCAGTCATGAAGTAGCGGGCCTGGCCGCCAACTTCGAAATCGTGGCGGGTAAACGTGGCTGGGAACATCGGCGGCCCCCACCACTGTTCGAGCTTCCGCGGATCCTCCCACACCTCCCAGACACGTTCCGGGCTGGCATCGAAGTCGGCGACGAGAGTGAGGGTCAGGTTTGTCTCGTCCTTCGTGGTGCTGATGACGGTCATTTCGGGTCTCCTTCTTCGTCGGTGAGGATGTTGGCGATCTGGGTGGCGCGCTGAATCCAGAGTTGTTCGTAGGCGTCGAGCAACGCTGACGCCGTACGCAGCGTTGGTGCATTGCCATGCACGATCTGCTCGCGGCCGCGCCGCTCCTTGGTGACCAGTGCTGCACGTTCGAGTACTGCCACGTGCTTCTGGACTGCGGCGAAGCTCATCTCGTAGTGGAGTGCCAGGGTCGACACCGACTCCCCGTGGCGGAGCGAGCGCAAAAGGATGTCGCGCCGGGTCGCATCCGCCAGTGCCTGGAAGATGCGATCGGCCTCGACGTCGGACACGTGATCTACAACCATTCGGTTGTACGATAACGCGTCGATGATCAGTTTGCAACCAGCGCCTCGACGTCGGAACCCGGCGGCCTCTCGGACGGGCTCTGCTGCGTTAGGTCATCCGACTACGCAGTGATCAGCGAAGGTGGAGGGAGTCGCGGAATTCAATGATCCGCGTAGAGATGATCCGTGTGGGTGCCAAGAACCTCATCCGGACCGCTGACCTGGGACTTCCTCTGGGTCGGAAGTGACCGCG
>JBKQRT010000092.1:0-7489 GCA_052143895.1 Acidimicrobiales bacterium
ATCAGGGCAGGATGCAGCTGGGTAGCCCCTACCGTCGCCAGCTGCGCCGCGGCCATCTGCACGATTGGAGAGCTTCGCAGGTGTCACGATCCTCAGTCATGAGCATCATGGACATCACCATCGTGAACGTTGCGCTCCCGGCGTGATCGCCGCCACGCCGATCGGGAGGTTGACGCGACCGCTGCTCGAGCGGCGTCGCCGCCGCCCCACCCGACCTGCTTGAGTGGATCGGGATCAGCCGGCCGGTGGCGTGCCGGGGTGGATGGACCGATCCACCAGCCGGTGGAGCCGGCGTGCACCGCCGAACCGGACTCGCTCAGCCGCCCGGTGAACCCGCCACCGTCGGTCGGGTCGCCAGGGCCGGCTGGACCCCGACGGTCCCTTCTCCATGATGAGGGCGAGCGACGTGGTCACGAAGCCGTGGAACCGCACCTTCAGATGGGTGTCGGTCCACGGCTCGTCGTCCACATGGACATCGGCCGGCCCGGTGCCGGCGGCAAAGTCGACGTCGACCTGATGGCCCAGCCTGCGCAGCTGCCGGACGAGGCGGCCGATGTCCCGCCGACGGTAGAGGACGGTCTGTCCGGTGCCCACCGTGGACCAGTTGCTGCCGACGTTGAATTCGGTGGTGTGCACGGCGATGCCGCCCGGGCGGAGGCAGTCCATCTGGCGGAGGACGAACTCCTGTCCGGCGGCGAGCGAGCCCAGGTGCTCGAAGGCACAGGCCGACCACGTGAAGTCGAACCCCCGGAGGTCCTCGGGGATGCTCCGCATGTCGACCTCCCGGAAGCGGACCCGTTCCGAGAATCGATCGGGATCGCAGATGCCGCACGAGTTCAGCTGGCTGAGATCGGACGCGTGCTGGTTCGAGGCGACCCAGCCGTCCTGGGCCGCCTGGTCGCATCCCACATCGGTGGCCACGACCGTGCACCCGAGGCTGGCGAACAGCGCGGCCAGCGGATCCTGGCCGACGCCGAGGCCGAGGCCGCTCCGTCCCGCCCGGAGCAGGTCCCGCTCGGCCAGGGCCTCGATGATGTACAGCCACTCCCAGAGCTTCCGGTGGACGTAGACGGGCACCCCGCTGCCGGAAAGGTCCCACGCGGGTCGGATCCGGTCGGCCCAGGCCACCAGCTCGGGCGAGGTCAGGCTCCGTTCGGTGCACAGCGCGGAGCGGAGGGGCGGGGTGGCCATGCCCGAGGGTAAACGAGGCCCCGTGCCGCGGCAACGGCTCCGGCACCCACTCGGAGGACCCGGCCCCGCCGGGTCGGTCCTCAGGATGCCAGGAGCGTCAAGGTGAACGACTGGGTGACCACGACGGTCGTCTTGCCCTTGCCGTAGGTGGCCTTCAGGACCAGCGGGTAGGCGCCGGGCGCGTCGTGGGCCTTCGGGATCCCGGAGAGGGTCGTCGTCCGGGCGTCCGCGCCGTGCAGCCACACTCCCTTGGGCAGTGTGCCTACCTCCTTGATCGAGGCGGGCGAACCGGTGGCGCTGATCGTGAACGAGAATCGAGCCCCGACTACGGCCGATGTGGTGTCGTTACTGGTGATCGCCTCGGTCACCGACCACGTGAACGAGGTCGATCCCGAGGCTCCGCCACCATCTTCAGCCGTCACGGAGCTGAGGTACGTGCCCGCGACCGTCGGCGTACCGGTGATCACCCCCGTGGTCGGGTCGATCGAGAGGCCGGTGGGAAGCCCGTCGGCATGGAAGGTCAGGGTCTGGCCCGCGGTCCCGTCGCTCGCCGAGACGGCCAGGGAGACGGTGGAACCCACGTCAGTCACCTGGGTGCCCGGATCGTCGACCACCAGCGGGCTGGGGGACGATGCCGCACACAAGGCGGAAGCAAGCTTGTCCGCGTTCGGCGTGCCGAGACCCGTGGCCATGTCGTAGCCGACCAGGGCGGAAAACTCCCCACCGTTGTCACCGGTCAGGTCGTTGTCACCCGTCGTCACGTCGTTGAATGCCTGCGGCTCGGCAGCCGCCACGGCATAAAGCTTGGGATTGGCGAAGCCAACGGAGGCGCCCTGGCAGGAGGAGGATGCGTTGGCCAGGGCGATCAGCGACGCCCACAGCGGAGCGGCCAGGCTCGTCCCTCCCCAGCTGCCCCAGCTGCCCCGGACGTAGTCTAGGTAGGGGAACGGGCCGGCGAGCGCGGAGACGTCGGGCACCTCCCGGCAGTAGCTTCCGGTCGGGGCGCTGCAGGGGGTAGCGGACGAGTAGGCGTTGATCACCCCGGTGCCGATCGAGTTGGACTGGTATGAGGGCATCGGCCACAGGCTCGAGATGCCTCCGCCTCCTGCTCCCCAGCAGCAGGTGGGCCCGTCGTTCCACGCCGTCTCGACCGGGGGCGTCGTCGCCGACGTCCACGAGGTCCCCCCGACTCCGGTCACGAACGGCTGGCTGGCGGGGTCGTCCACCGCCAGAGTGTCGTCGGAGTACCCGGTGCTCACGCAGTCCTCCGACCCCTGGTCGCCGGCTGCCGCGAACACGCTCTGGCCCTGGACCGCCGCCTCCTGGAAGAGAATGTCCTCGGCCTGGGCCGCCGCGCTGCCGTGCTCCGGCTCGCAAAGCCCCCACGAGGTGGAGATGACCTTGGCCGCGTCCTGGCTGATGATGGTGTTATAGGTGTCGTAGTCGCCGGCGTCGGTGTTGGGGCCCTCGTACACGAGGATGCCAGCCCCGGGCGCCAGGCTCGAGACCTGTTCGATGTCGACGTCCGCCTCCCCGACGCCGGCATGCTTCAACGGGCCGCCGTCGACGTCCACCGTCGCGACGGAGGCTGACGTGCCGTAACAAGCCTGGTACGAGGCGATGTCCCCCGCCCCGAAGCCCTGCAACTCGTACAGCGCCACTGTCTGGCCGGCGCCGAAGTCGTCCTGGCCATACAGCTTCGAGAATCCGTATGCGGATGCCAACTGGTCCGTGGTATGCGTGCCGCCGCCCGCGTCCGCCCTGGCCGTCGCGCACGGCTCCGGCTCGCCGGTCGCTGTATGCGGCCCCGTCAGGGACCCGGCGGGCGGGACGGAATCGGTGGCCTGCTGCTGCGCGGCCGGCGCGGCGAGCGCGAGATCGTCGAGCCCGACGATGGCCTGGACGTACGGTGCCGCCGCCCCGGCAACGCGGGGCGGGACCGTGTTGGCGTAGGCCACCCGACCGTCACGGACCCGGTACTGGCGGAACCCGGTCGCGAACGCCCGCATCAGCTGGCTCGCGGTTGCCATGACGGGGATGCTCAGGTGGTCGGCGGCGACCGCCCCTGGGTGCAGGCCCGCGGCAACCAGGGCCTGGGTGACCGAGTCGAGGGCGTGCGGGGTCGGGCCGAAACGCGCCACGAACTGCCGGGTGTCGAGGTACTGCCGGAAGTGGCCGGAGCCCGGCGTTGCCACGGCTGCGGCATAGGCGGCGAGAGCGGCCGGATCGCGTGGTTGGAGCGTGACTGAAACACCGAGCGAAGCAGTCGGCGGTAGCGGTGCAGCCGGCACGGTACCCGGAGGAAGCGTCGGAGCGTGCCCGACCCGCGCAGCGGGAGGCGGTGCCGATGCGGGTGTGCCGGCCGTGACCGCAGCGGCGGCGGCAGCCGGCACGGCGGCCGCCGCGCAGGAGATCCCTAGGGCAACGACGAGGATCACGCGGTTGCGTCGATCGGACAGCCGCAATCCGTCCCCGCTTCGCGCACCCATCATTCCCCCCAAATCTAGGCGTCGGATCTCGGTGTCGGGACGCGCACCCCGCCGCAGTCGCCTCTCGAAGACGACAGATCGCCGGACACGGCCCCTGCACCTGCCCCTGCGGTCACCACACTACCCTGCCCCCTGCGGTCACCACATAAGTGATCCGTCGCGGAATTGACGGAGACCAGGGCGGAACGGTCTAGCCGGATCTTGGCGATGATGCCCTTCGGCTCGCTTCGTCCAGCCGAAGGGTTTGGGGGGCATCGTTCCAGTGCTCGGCCCAGGTCTCGAGGGAATCGTCATGTCGTCAACCGACGTGACCACGCCTCGTCGCCGTCGGCCATCGGTGAGGAGCGAGGATCATCCCGGGGTCGACCGCTAGCCCCATGGAGAACACTTCTCCTGTGTCCCCTTCGAACCAGCACAGGGAATCCGGGGATCCGGAAAGGGCGTACATCAACTCCACAAGGAGAACTCCAGCGACGCCCGCTCAGAGCTCATAGCCAAGTCGTGCGAAGTCGATCTCAAAATACTGCTCAAGATAGTCGAGATCGTGTTGAGGAAGTGTCGACCTGCCGACGGAATGTGCCTCAGAGGAATTCCTTCGGACGGCGGTGTCGTTTGGCAGCCCGATCGTCCTCTGTATCTTTGCGAAGTCGTCATCAAATCGCTCGAACCGCGCCACAAAGTCAACGATAATGTGGCCATCATGATCACAAATTGAATTGACTTGCGGCTGCATACCTGGCTCGTTGGCGAGGGCAGGGTGGCGGACGAATTCGGAGAAGGAACTCGTGCTAGTGAACGCTATCATCGCCGGCCAACGCAGAGGATCACCTCGCTTGGTTGGCAGGTACAGACGACGAAGTCGATGCGGGAGCCCACGCTTTTGGATGCTAGCTATTCTCGCGCAATAGCCATACAGTGAGATTGCTCTGTCGACGGGATGTCTCACAAAGGCAAACTTATAGTAGGTGTCCCAAACGTCTGCGGAGACGTTGTCCCTGACCATGAGGGCAGTACTGTGCTTTCCCAGCACCTGGGACACTTCCTTCCCATTGAGGATAATCTCCGTAGGAACAATATAAGGCTTAAGTGTCGCAACGATCGATGTTCCTCCTGTCTTGTGAATGTGGAGGAAGATGAACTTCCGGCTAGTGGAGAGAATCATGCCTCATCGACTTCCTGTTCCAAGATCGGCGCTGCGGACAAGCGCTTTCCTGTACCTACACTAGCCCAACTCTTCACGCCGCCATTTGAGCTGATCGGTCCGCGGTGAGGTAGGCCGCTGGTTCGGCGGTCCTCCAATTCGGTTCAGGTCCCGACCAGGCCATCGTGGTGGCATTTCTCAGCGCACCGGCCCGGGACCAGCAGCCCCCGCAATGGAGGTGAACCTCCCCAGCGGCCCCCGATCAAACCGTGCGTGCGGTTCTGGTGAGTAGCGGGAGGGAGTCTCACCCTCCCGCTCTCGCAGGACCGGACGTGACAGTCTCCTGTCATCCGGCCCCCACAGGTCGACTGTTGGTGCGTGGGAGCATATGCCAGTGGGCAAACAGTCCCGGACGGTGCTGTCGGACAGCATCGAGCCAGGTCCATGCCTTTGCTGGTTGGCCCCGCAGTCGCTTGAACTTCTGCATAGCCCATCGAACGAGATGCTCGTTGATGCGCATGGCCAGGGAGTACAACTCGGAGCGGTAGAAGGCCCCGTAGTAGTTGATCCAGCCTCGCACCTGGGGGTTGATCCCCCGGGCGATGCCGGACAGGTCCGTGCCGCTGCGACGGTTGAGGTGCCAGGCCCTGATCTTGTGGCCGACCGCCTTTCGCGCCGTTTGGCTCATGGCCGGTGAGAAGCCCACGAAGAGCCCTCGTCGGCCACTGGCCCGGCGTGCCCGGAAGGTATAGCCAAGGAAGTCGAAGCTGGTGTGCTCGAAGTCCCCTCGGCGACGGCCGTCTTTGCAGTAGACGACCTTCGTCTTGTCGGGATGCAACTCGAGACCGAAGGTCCCGAGGCGGGAGGCGATAGCAGCCCGAAGGTCTCGGGCCTGTTCCTCGGTGCTGCAGTGGGCAACGATGTCGTCGGCATAGCGCTCCCATGGACAGCCCGGGAACTCCCGGTCCATCCATTGGTCGAACGCATAGTGCATGAACAAGTTGGCGAGCAGGGGTGAGATCGGGGACCCTTGCGGTGTTCCCTTGTCTCGTGCGACAAGGGTCCCGTCTGCCATCTGCATGGGGGCTTGCAGCCACCGTTCGATGTAGAGCAGGACCCATCGCTCATCGGTGTGGTGAGCCACCGCTTTCAGCAACAGATCATGGGGAACGCTGTCGAAGAAGGCCCGGACGTCGAGATCCAACGCCCAGTCCTGTTTCCAACACCGCTTCCGAGCTGCGGCCAGAGCGTCATGGGCGCTCCGGCCCGGACGGTAGCCGTAGCTGTCGGGATGGAAGATCGGCTCCAGCCTCTCCTCCAGCAGCATCGCTGCTGCCGTCTGGGCCACCCGGTCTGCCACGTTGGGCACCCCGAGGGTCCTCACCCCCGCCCCATGATCCTTCGGTATCTCCACCGCACGCACCGGCCCGGGGAAGTAGCTCCCCGAACTCATCCGGTTCCACAGCTTGTAGAGGTTGGGCCTCTCCTTGCTCTCGAACTCGGTGATGGTGACGGTGTCCACGCCCGGCGCCCCGACGTTCGCCCGGACCCTCTCCCACGCCTCGAACACGAGGCGCTTTCGAATGTCGAACGACTTCACCTTCAGCTGTGGTCCGCTCATCGGCTCATCCCCCGGAGGGTTGACCGCTGGGTGACCTGACCTGCCCGACCCCTTCGCTCCAGCCTCATTACAAGACCTTCGTCACTACTACGAGTCGGCCCGTCCCTGTGCCTCGCATCGGTACTCTGCCGCTCACGGTTGTTGCCGCTTGCGGTCCTCCCTCTCGACGACCAGCGGGGACCACCTTCACCCATTTCGACTGGCCATCCGTATCGAGACGACAGGTTCTCCTGTTCCCTGCCAGCGCCTGCAACGAGCTCACGCCACCTATACACCGGACACCACCAGGGCCACACGCAGGCAGCTCCCTGGTTGAGGGAACGCCAGTAGCGGCATTCCTTTGTCCCGGGGCATGCGAGCCCCCCGGTTTCGATGTCATCAAAAAGCCTTTCGATGCGTCAGCAGTGGTTTACACATGTTCGTCTTCTCGTCGCCTACCTGACCCGCTGGTTGCGGACCGTTTCCGCAGTCGCTTCCCACCCCGGCTCTTGACCGACATGACACTGCGGTGGTTTGGGATCTCCGCCTGCACGGCGACCCCGGAGGACCTACCTCCATCACTGGCACAGCACGGATCGTGCTGGCGATCTTCTACATCGTCATCACGTTCCTTTCAGGACACACCCCGCACACGGCGTTCCGACGGTCTTCTGGACATGGTTAGGCAGCCTTCGGGTAACGGATAGTGCCCATGAGCTGGTGCAGGCCCTGGCCGTGGAACCAGGTGCGGGTCCAGGTGTCGGCCTGGCCCGCTCGCAGGTTGCGGCCCCGCTTCTCGATGAGCAAGCGGTGCAGTCGCCGCGAGACGTAGCGGTCCATTTCGACGAACTTGTCGCCCGCATTGCCGGTGCGGAAGTAGCCGCCCCATCCCCGAACGAACAGGTTCAGCCGTCCGATGACGGCATCCAACTCCTGTCCGACCTGGCTTCGACCGGTCATGGCCTTGATCCTTTGACGGGCACGCTTCATGGACCGCTGTGACGGCCAGCGGTGGAGGTAGTAGCGGATGACCCGCTTCTGCTCCCAGAGCTTGCCGGACATGCGGGC
>JBKQRT010000093.1:0-10512 GCA_052143895.1 Acidimicrobiales bacterium
GGGCGAGATGCTCGGCGGGGCCCGGCGCCGGGCACTCGAGGGCGCCGTGGTCGTCGGGGACGGCACTCCGGCGGTCGAGGTGGTGCCGTCCGTCGGCGGCACCCCGGTCGCCTGACCGGCGGCCACCGTGGAGAACTGGCTGATCCACGACGACCTGCGGTCACCCGCGTTCGGTGCCCCGCTGGTCGAGCTCTACGCCGAGGTTCGTCTTCGCCGCCGCCGTGGCCGCCCGGACCGAGCGGATGCGCATCATGCTGTCGGCGCTCGTGCTCACCCTGCGGAATCCGGTCGCCACCGCCGAGGACGTGGCCGTCCTCGACCTGGTCAGCAACGGACGGGTCGAGCTGACGGTGGTCCCCGGCTACGTCCCCGAGGAGTTCGCCATGTTCGGCGTGGACTTCGACCGCCGGGGCGAGCTGTTCGAGGAGAAGCTGGACGCCCTGGCTGCCGGTCTGTCCGGGGAGCCGGTCACCTGCCGGGGCCGCACCGTCACCGTGACGCCTGCCCCGGTGCAGCACCCACGACCGTTCATGGTCGTGGGTGGGTCGGCGCCGAAGCGCGCCGCCCGCATGGGTGATGCCTTTCTCCCGTTGGTGGCCGGGCTCGACCCGGTGCTGAGCTGGCACTCGCTCGTGCTCTTCGTCGATCGCGTGCTGCCGGGCCTCGGCTGAGCCGGCCCGAAGCCCGGGGCTACGAGCTCAGGCGTTCGCCCCCACCAGCTCCGCGAGCTCCCGGGCCACGTCCTTGTCGTGCTCTTCCTCGTCCTGGCGAGCCTTGGCCGGGCTCCACCGACCCCGGTTGAGCCAGATGGTCGGGATGAACACCACCATGCCGGCGACGCACACCCAGAACCAGTGCTGCCACTGCTTGGGTGACTCGTGGAGGGCGTTGTTGAGGTTCAGCAGGTCAGTCTGGTGAGCGGCCAGGTAGGTGAGTTGCGACTCGTAGGGCACGACGTACTTGTCCAGAGCAGCCAAATTCGCCAGGACCTTGGCGAAGACCACCGGGCCGACGGCTTGCTTCAACGCAGCCAGATTCTGTGGCGTCGGGCTCTTGTTGGCCGCGGCCGCGATCGGGGCGTTCTTTGGTGAGCTGAGAACAGCGAGCCAGCTGGCGTTCTTCTCCGCGAAGGCCACCGACACGGGGTGGCTGACCTGGAACTGTTGGACGTTGAACGGGGCACCCTCGGAGGCGGGGATCGCCGGCTGGGCCAGGTGGAGGTTGTCCACGATCGGGTTCACCGAGTTGACCACCAGCGGCAGGAAGATGAAGGAGATGCCCACGGTCAGGCGAAGGATCCACCCCCACAGGGCGAGGCCGGTGCCGACCAAGGCCGGGTTCTTCGACTCGACCATCTCGGTGTAGGCGGCCATCCAGGGCGCATAGGTGAGCGAGATGCAGGCGGCCAGGAAGATCTCGAGGGTCACCAGGGTGTAGTAGCCGGACTGTGTGTGGTCGGCCTGGAGCAGGAAGATGATCAGCATCACGATGGACCCGACGGCCCCGATCAGCATGAAGGGCTTCCGGACCCGGAACCGGTCCGACAGCACGCCGAAGACGATGAGGGCGATGGCGTCGGTCGCCCAGAACCAGGTGTTGAGGCCGTTGGCCTGTGCCGTCGTGAAGTTGAGCCCGTTCGAGTTCTTGAAGACCGTGGCCCAGTAGATGGTGAAGAAGGCCGACGCCGCGTAGTACACGAGGAGGAAGAGGGAGATGCCGATTGCCGACCCGACCAGGTCCCACTTGAGGATCTGGCGCCAAGGGTGGGCGGTGGCGGCAACGACGTCATCGATCGAGATGCCCCGGGCTCTGGCCTCGATGAGGGCGCGGTCCTGCTGGTTGACCATCAGTTGGTCGCGTAGGCGCGAGGAGAGGTCCTTCATGAAGAACATGGCGAACACGAAGACCACCAGCGAGCTGACGCCCGAGATGACGAACTGGCTCTTCCACCCCGACTGGCCGCTGCGGTAGAGGAAGTGGTTGAGGGTGTGGTTGGCCACGATGCTGGTGATGAGGCTGCCGGCCACCGGGCCGACCGTCCAGAAGCCCATGGCCGACGCCCGGCCGAGCTGGGGACTGAAGTCGCGCACCAGTGCGGGAGTGGCCACCAGGATGGCCCCCTCCACCAGTCCCAGTACGGAGATGACCACCGCGAATTGCCATTCGGTCTTCGAGAGGGGCACCCCGACGGCCACCAGCAGGCCCACCAGCAGGAGCCCGTAGATGACCACGTTCGATCGTCCGAGCTTGTCGGTCATGGAGGCCGGCAGCGAGGCGAAGGCGCCGATCAGGTTCGACACCACCACGATGCCCACGTAGAACGCGAAGGACATGTGGTAGTACTCGAGGATGTTGGGGGTGACGCCGGTCTGGGTGAAGTACGTGTAGTAGAGGACGATCGTGGCCAGCACGGCGAGCGCCAGGTACGCCGTCCGCTTTCCGGTGGCCGGGTACTCGTCGATCTCGTGGACGAAGAGGAACTTGAAGACTCCCCCCCGTCCGGACTTGGTCGAACCGCCCGCGCTCGCTGTCTCTGCTGGCATGCCAACTCCCCCTGGAACTCTGCTTGCAGCCCTTGTCGGGCGCAGTTCAGACCGTTGCGCGGCGGCCCTCCCCGGCCACCCGGACCGACCGTAGCGCACCTGGCGGGCTCAGGTGGCTGATCGGGACACACCCGTCGGGGTGCTCAGGCGTCGAGCACCGCGGCCGCCACCAGCTCCTCGAGGTAGCGGGTGTCCCACCACGAGATCTGGAGCTGCTTGGCCCGGCGGAAGTACAGCTGGATGTCGAATTCGACGGTGAAGCCGATGCCCCCGAAGATCTGCTGGGCGGTGGCGGTGATGTCGCGGAAGGTGCGGCACGCGAAGAGCTTGGCCATCGGTGCGAGCTTGGCCACGTCGCGACCATCCGACCGGGCCCAGGCGGCCTCGTGCACCAGCACCTCGGCCCCGTCCACGTCCGTGACAGCGTCGGCCAGGTAGTGGGCGAGCGCCTGGAAGGCCCCGAGCGGCTTGTCGAACTGGTGGCGGTCCTTGGCGTACTGCACGGTGATGTCGAGGGCGTACTGGGCGCCGCCCACCGCCTGGGCCGCCGCCAGGATGATCCCCTCGTGCATGACCGAGTCCCAGGTCGCCCATCCGGTGCCGGCGGCACCGATCCGGTCGGCCTCACCGACCCGGACACCGTCGAGGTCTACCCGGTACTGGGTGTCCGAGGCGATCGACAGCTGCTGGGTGAGGGTCACACCCGCCGAAGCCGGGTCGACGAGGAACAGGTCGACGTCGGTCGGGGCATCGCCGGTACGGGCCAGCACCGCCAGGCGGTTGGCCGCCCGGGCGAATGCCACGTGCCGCTTGGTGCCCGTGATGGTGAATCCGTCGCCGTCGGGGACGGCCCGGACCTGGACGCCCTTCGGGCCGAAGCCCTGCTCCGGCTCGAGCCAGGCCGGGGTGAGGATCGCCTCGCCGGTCACGATGCGGGGGAGCCACTCCTGTTTCTGGTCGGTGCTCCCCGACGTGGCCAGGACGCCGCCCGACAGGATCGAGCTGACGAAGTGGGGCGAGGGGGCCAACGACCGGCCGAACTCCTCGTAGACCACCGTGCTCTCGAGCGTGGTCATGCCCGAGCCGCCGTACTCCTCGGGCAGCTGGAGCCCGATGAGGTCGAGGTGGGCGAGCTGCTTCCACAGGTCGGGCGAGTACCCGACCGGGTCGTCCTCGAGCTCCCGTACCACCGGCAACGGGGAGGAGGTGGCGCACACCCCCCGCACCGTCTCCCGCAGCATCTCCTGTTCGGCCGTGAATTCCAGGTCCAACATGGTCAGTTCTCCTCTTCGAGTACGTCGAGTCGTGGCGCGCGGCACGGGCGGATCATGGCTGCCACCGGTCGCCGCTCCTGTTCCAGGGGTTGTCGTGGTCGTCCACCGGCACCGCCACCCGGGCTTGGCAGGTGGTCTTGGCGTCGCCGTCCACCGACACCGAGATGTCGACGGCCACCCAGCCGCACCCGGTGTCGTCGGTCCCGGTGCCGGTGACCGTGCCCCGGAACACCATGGTGTCGCCCGGGAAGATCGATCCGAGCATCCGGAAGGTAACCCGTCGGAGGCGCCCGTAGGGACCGGTCCAGTCGGTGACGAACCGTTCGAACCAGGCGGCCAGGTTCGGGGTGTTGAGGAAGATGTCGCGGGTGCCGTTGCGGTTGACGGCGAAGTCCTTGTCGTGGTGCATGGGTCGCCAGTCGCGGGACGCGAGGGCCCCGAGCACCACCGTGGTGGCGGTGACCGGGTAGGCGAGCTCGGGAAGCTCGTCCCCAACCGAGACGTCACCCAGGAGCAGCGACGGCGTGATCGTGCTCACGATGCCTCCGCTCCGTCGGCTGTGGTCGCCGCGGCCGACGACGACGACGCCGCCGGACGGCGGTACCCGAAGCCGGTGTAGCTCTCGACCGCCACCAGCTGCTCGCGCTGGTTGCGGTACTCCACGTCGATGACCCAGAAGCGGCCCGTGCCCAACCGGGTGGTCTTCTCGTCGCTGACCGACCGCAGGATCTGGCGGGTGGACAGGCGGTCGCCGGGCCGCACCGGCTCGTAGAAGACGATGGTGTTGTCGCTCATCACGGCCTCGGGCAGTCCGAGGCCCTCCTTCAGGTCGAAGTGGACCTGCAGCGGCAGGCCCTGGGTCGTGCGCCCCGGTGCCCAGTGATGGGGTCGGAACCAGACCGAGACCATGGTCGGCGGTGCGATGGGGCCGCCGGTGATCTCCTCGGCCACCTCGTCGTCCCAGAAGAGCGGGTTCCCGTTCTCCACCGACGAGCACGTCGTCCACACGTACCCGCGCTCAACCGGGAACTCGCCCTCCTCCTCGTACTGCTCGACCCCGATCAGTCGGTCGATGTCGGCGACGCCGATGGCGCTCACGCCACCACCCCCTTCTCTCGCAGGCCGACGATGCGGCCCTGGTCCACGCCTGCCGCCCGGAGGAGCCGGTCGGTGTCGGTGCCGATCGGATCCGGGAGCGGGATGGGGCCGTCGGGCGCCACCATGCCGGCCAGGAGCGGCGCCACCTGGCGGAAGCGGCCCGTCGGGGCGCCGCCGGCCCCGTCCCTGACCGCCTCGACGAACGCACCGCGGGCCACGAACTGGTCGTCCTCGACCAGTTCGGCGGCGCTGAGCACCGGGGCCACGCAGGTGTCGGCCCCGGCCAGTTCGGACACCCAGGCGTCGCGGTCCCGAGAAGCGAAGGCGGCGCGGAAGGCGGCGCGGATGTCCTCCTGTGCGGCGTCGTCGAGCTGGTGGTCGATCCACTGATCGCAACCGAGCAGGCGGCACAGGTTGGCGAAGAACTTGGGCTCGATCGCGCCGACGGCCAGCCAGCCGCCGTCGGCGGCCCGGTAGGTGTCGTAGCAGGCGTACCTGCCGGAGATGACGTCGTGACCGTGCCCGACGGGGGCGCCGGTGGCCAGGTGCTCGTCGACAGCCAGGGAGGTGAGCCACAGCACCCCGTCGGCGATGGACACGTCGAGGTGGATGCCACCGCTGCCGGCGTCCCGGTCCCGGCCGATGAGGGCGGCCATGACGGCGAGGGCCGCCTGCATGCCGCCGCCGGCGGCGTCGGCGATGGTGGCGCCGGCCACGGGCGGCCCGCCGTCGGCCCGGGGCTCGGTGGCCGCCAGGTAACCCCCGACGGCCAGGTAGTCGATGTCATGCCCGGCCCAGGACGCCCGGGGCCCGTCCTGCCCGTAGCCGCTGGTCGAACAGAGGATGATCCGCGGGTTGACCGCGGTCAGGTCGGCGAAGCCGATACCGAGGCGGTCGACGACGCCCGGCCGGAAGCTCTCGACCACGACGTCGGCCCCGGCCACCAGGGCGAGGAAGGCCTCGCGCCCGTCGGGGTCCTTGAGATCGACGGCCACCCGCCGGAGGTACCGCCCGCCGCTGTAGGCGAAGAAGGGCGGTCGGATCGGTGCCGGTCCCCGACCGGGGACGGTGCCGATCTTCACGACCGAGGCCCCGTAGTCGGCCAGGAGACGGGTGCAGCGGGCGGCCGGCCCCACGGTGGCCAGGTCCAACACGGTGATGCCGGCGAGCGGGCCGCCTGGGCCCTCCGGTTGGGAGTCGCCGTCGGCGCCGGGCGCCCCGGGGGGAGTCGATGGCGCGGGGGCCCGGGAGGTGGACGCGTCGGTCACGGAAGTCGGTGACGGCTCAGAAGTTCTTCGGAAGGCCGAGCTTGCGACGGGCGATGATGTTCTTCTGGATCTCCGACGCACCTCCGCCGATGGTGTCGATGACCGTGTAGCGGTAGGTGGACTCCGCCCGCCCCTTCATGGGTGCGTCCTCGCTGCGCACCCGCAGCTGGGACCCCGGACCGGCGATGTCCATGGACGCATCGGCCAGCCGCCTCGAGTACTCGGTGGTGAACAGCTTGTACTCGGAGGCCTCCGAGGTCGGGGGGGACCCGCCCTGCGAGGAGGCGAACACGAACTTGAGGCCCAGGACCCGGGCCACCTCCGCCTCGGTGTGGAGCTGGGCGATGCGCGACCGCACCACAGCGTCGTCCTTCAGGGGCTCGCCGTCCCGCTCGGTGCCGGCCACGTACTCGGTCAGCAGGTCGAGTCGCTGTGCCACCGGGGAGTAGGTGAACAGGGTGAACCGTTCGAGGTCGAGGGCCTCGGAGATGTACTGGAACCCCTTGTTGAGCTCTCCTACCACGTAGTCGTCAGAGACCCAGACGTCGTCGAGGTAGACCTCGTTGGTCCGCTCGTCCCCCATCGTCCAGATCTCCTTGACGGTGATCCCGGGATGGTCCATGGGTACGAGGAACAACGTGATCCCGTAGTGCTTGGGCGCATCGGGATCGGTGCGGGCGCCCACCCAGTACCAGTCGGCGAAGTGGGCCGAGGTGGTCCACGTCTTCTGCCCGTTGAGCCGCCAGCCGTCCCCGTCACGGGTCGCCTTCAGCTGCATGGAGGCGGCGTCCGACCCGGCATTGGGCTCGGAGTAGCCGACGGCGAACTCGACCTCGTTGCGCAGGATCTTCGGGAGGAACTCCTTCTTCAGCTTGTCGCTACCGTGGCTGATGATCGTCTTGCCGATGATGCCGACGCCCTTGCCGATCTGCGGCCCGCCCCGGGCGGCCAGGGCCTCGTTCAGCAGGTACTCGTAGATCCCCTCGCCGTCGGTGCCGCCGTACTCCTCGGGCCAGGTGATCCCGAGCCAGCCCTGCTCGCCCACCTTGGCCATGAACCCCCGCCGCTTCGGGGTGTCCACGATCTGCGCCATGTTCTCGCGGGTGAGGTCGAACACCTCGGGATCGTCGTTGGCGTCGAGGAACTCTTCGACCTGTTTGACGAATTCGAGCTGTTCGGGCGTGAACTCGAAATCCATGGTCGGGCCTCCATCGTCCGGGGGCGGCAGGTGCCGCAGTGGTTTCCTGACTGACCGTCAGATACTGTGGTCATCATAGGATGAGGACGCAACGGAGGCCAGCGTCAGCCGGCCGGCCGGCTCGACGAGAGCCGGATCGGGCGAGGCCCTCTCCGTGCGGTTCGCAAGGAGTTCCTGGTCATCACCGGTCGTATCGCCGGCACGGCCGGGCCGTCGACACGAAGGGAACACCACACCGATGACCGAACCGACGAGGGGCATCGTCAGCATCGCCGGATACGTCCCGTACCGGCGCCTGTCGCGCGCCGCAGTGCGTGAGATGTTCGGCAGCGGGGGTGGCAAGGGGACCCGCTCGGTCGCCGCCCACGACGAGGACTCCACCACCATGGGGGTGGAGGCGGCGCGCCTGGCCCTCCGGTCGGCGCCGGGGGCCGCTCCCGACACCGTCTGGTTCGCCACGGCGTCACCGGCGTACCTGGACAAGACCAACGCCACCACCGTCCACGCCGCCCTGCGCCAGCCCTCCCACGTCGGCGCCTTCGACTTCGGCGGGGCGCTGCGGTCGGGGACCGGTGCCCTGCTGGCCGCGCTGGGCGCCGCCGGGGGCACCACGCTGGTCGTCTCGTCCGACCTGCGGGACGGCCTGCCGACTTCGGGAGACGAGTCCTCCGGCGGGGACGGGGCAGCGGCCGTCGCGGTCGGAGAGGACGCGCCGGGCAGCCCGGTGATCGCCACCTACCTCGGAGGCGCGTCGGCGAGCGACGAGTTCCTCGACCGCTGGCGCACGCCGGGCGAACGCCGGTCCCGGGTGTGGGAGGAGCGGTTCGGCGAGACCCGCTACGTGCCGCTCGGCGCCGAGGCGTGGGAGTCGGCCCTCAAGCGGACCGGGTTGACCGCCGACCAGGTCGACCGGGTGGCGGTCACCGGCATGCACAGCCGGGCGGCCACGGCCCTGTCCCGCAGGCTCGGGGTGCGGCAGGGGACGCTGGCCGACGATCTGTCCTCCACGGTCGGGCAGACCGGCGCCGCCCACCCGGGGCTGGTCCTCGCCTCGGTCCTCGAGCAGGCGGCGCCGGGCGAGGTGGTGGCCCTGGTGTCACTGGCCGACGGTGCTGACGTCCTCCTCTTCCGCACCACGGAGGCGCTGGCCTCGTGGTCGCCGTCCGACCCGGTGGCGGACCAGATCGCCGGCGCTGCCGACCTCCCCTACGGGAAGTTCCTCTCGTGGCGGGGGATGGTCACCCCGGAACCGCCCCGGCGGCCCGAGCCGCAGCGGGTGTCGTCCACCGCCGCCTGGCGCAACGAGGGGTGGAAGTTCGGCTTCGTCGGCTCGCTCGACCGGAGCAGCCAGGCGATCCACCTGCCCCCGTCCCGGATCTCGATGAAAGGTGGGGCGGTCGACGAGATGGACCCGATCGACCTGTCCGACACGCAGGCGACCATCGCCACCTTCACCATCGACCACCTGTCGTACTCGGCCAGTCCGCCCATCGTCTTCGCCATCCTCGACTTCGACGGTGGTGGGAGGTTCCCGGTGGAGCTGACCGATGTCGACGCGGACACCGTCGCCATCGGCGACACCGTGACGATGACGTTCCGCAAGCTGTTCACGGCCGACAGCATCCACGACTACTTCTGGAAGGCGAAGCCGAGCCGTGGCGTCGCCGGATCGCACGACGACAACGACTGAAGGGACTGGGGAGACACGATGGCATCACATGGGATCAGGGACCGGGTGGCGATCGTCGGGATGGGCTGCACGCGGTTCGCCGAGCACTGGGACAAGGGGCTCGACGACCTGATCATCGACGCGTCCGAAGAGACGTTCGCCTCGGCCGGCGTCACCAAGGACGAGGTCGACGCCTACTGGTTCGGCACCGCCCAGTCGGGCATGAGCGGGATCACCCTGGCCCGGGCCCTCCAGCTGGAAGGCAAGCCGGTCACCAGGGTCGAGAACTACTGCACCACCGGGTCGGAGGCGCTCCGGGCGGCGGCCTACGCGGTCGCCTCGGGCGCGTACGACGTGGCCATGGCCGTGGGTGCCGAGAAGGTCAAGGACTCCGGGTACCAGGGACTCAACGCCTTCCCCATCCCGAACGACGGGACCGCCCGCACCCTCACGGCCGCGGCGATGTTCTCCATGGTGGCGCCGGCCTATGGCAAGAAGTACGGCGTCGGTGACGACGAGCTGACCGAAGTGCTCGCCCGGATCTCGTGGAAGAACCACCAGAACGGCGCGCGGAACCCGAGGGCCCAGTTCCGGAAGGAGGTCTCGACCGAGACCATCTGCGCTTCACCCCGTGTGGCGGGTCGGCTGGGCGTGTTCGACTGCGCGGGCGTGGCCGACGGTGCGGCGGCGGCCATCGTGGTCCGGGCCGAGGACGCCCACCGCTACACCGACACGCCGATCTACATCAAGGCGCTGTCGTTCGCCGCCGGCAGCGGGTCGGGACTCATCGACCCCGAGTACGACTACACGTGGTTTCCGGAGTGCGCCCGGGCCGCCGAGGACGCCTACCTCCAGGCCGGGATCACCGACCCGCGCCATCAGCTGGCCATGGCCGAGGTGCACGACTGCTTCACCCCGACCGAGCTCGTGCTGATGGAGGACCTCGGGTTTGCCGAGCGGGGCACCGCCTGGAAGGAGGTGCTCGCCGGCACGTTCGACCGCGACGGCGAGCTCCCGGTGAACCCCGACGGCGGTCTGAAGAGCTTCGGGCACCCGGTGGGAGCGTCGGGGTTGCGCATGTTCTTCGAGGCATGGCTGCAGCTCCGCGGCGAGGCCACGCCGGAACGGCAGATCCATTCGGACAGGACGCTGGCGCTCACCCACAACCTCGGTGGTTACCCCGGCGAGATGGTCTCCTTCGTCTCGGTGGTGGGGACCGAGCTCGGCTGAGCCGCCTGGATTGAGGCTGGAACCCGGTGTCCGTCGGATCCGTCGGGCCGCCCCTGCCAGCACCATCCGTTGGGAGGAGCGCTAGGCGCGCACCGGTGCGGCGGCCTGCCGCTCGTCGAGCATGGCCCACCACGCGTCGGCCGCTCGCTGGGCCGAGACCTCGACCGCCCCGGGATCGGCGTCGAGCAACGCCAGCGCCTCGACCGCCCAACGGCCGTGGTCGGCGTCCATG
>JBKQRT010000094.1:0-3035 GCA_052143895.1 Acidimicrobiales bacterium
GTGCTGGTCGCCGGTGTCGTGCTGGCGTACCCGGTCTGGTTCGCGCTGCTCGGTCCCCGTCATGTGAACGGCTCGCCGTGGCCGGGCATCCAGTACGAGGGCAACGCCCTCGTCGACCTGTGGAACCCCCAGCACTACGGATCGACGCGCTTCGGGCTCACCGCGCTCGGCGGGTACGAGGGGAACCATGGACCACCGATCGTGTACCTCGGTTTCGGGGTGCTGGCCCTGCTCGCGGTCTCCATTGTCCTGACCTGGCGCCGGCGGTTGACGTGGGTGCTGGTGGTGGTGGCCGTCGTGACGTTCGTGCTGTCGTTCGGCTTCCTCCTGATCGTGTCGCCCTCAACCGCCTACTTCCCGCACGTCTTCAGCATCTGGACTCCGTGGTCGGCGGTGGGGACGCTGCCGGTGCTGGACCGGGTCACCCCGCAGCGGTTCGTCGTCATTACCGACCTGGCGGTGGCCCTGCTCATCGCGACCGGGCTCGAGCGGGCGTGGCAGTTGACGGCTGACTGGCGGGGCGCCTCGTCGTCGGGCACGGGGCCGTTGCCGTTGCGCCGGGGCGGCTCGGGTCCGGGGATCGTGTCGCCCAGCCCGGTCGGAGTTTGGCTCGACCGGTTCCCCGGTGGTCGCCGGGCCCTCGGCGCCGGGGCGCTCATCCTCACCTTGGCCCTCGCCTCGCTCGTGCCCATCTGGTGGACCTACCAGGCGCCCCTCGTGGTCCAGCAGATCGAGCTCCCGCCGTGGTTCGCCACGGTGGGCAAGACCATCACCCCGGGGACTGTGGTCCTGCCCTACCCGGTGCCGGGCGATGGCATCGCGGACCCGATGGTCTGGCAGGCGGTCGACGACATGCGGTTCCGGATGGCCGGCGGGTACTTGAAGGTGCCAGGCCGCGACGGCGGGACCCTCCGGAGTGGCGGGCCGGGCTCGGTGACCCGCACGCTCGGGGCACTGTCCTTGTTGGTGAACGGCCCGATCGTCTACGGCACGCCGCAGCAGATGCAGGTCGTGCGCGGCGCCCTCGAACGATGGGGCGTGCAGCGGGTGGTGGTCACCGACACCGGCCGGAACCCGCCGTACGCCGTCGCGTTCTTCACGGCTGTCATCGGCTGGGCGCCCGTCCTCTCCCATGATGCCTGGGTCTGGAACCTCCAGCGCGTCCCGTTGACAGGGTCGTTCAACCCCGCTCCTGCCTCGGTGGCCTTCCGGACCTGTCGGCCCCCGAGCCTGGTCACGGGCCCGCTGCCCGCTGACCGTCGCGCGGCGGCCGACAGCGTGTTCTGCCTGCTGCTGCACTTGGGCGCCTGACCGCCGGGTCCGTCCGCCGGATGTTCTCGAGCTGGGGGGTAGGTCGCGGCGTGGGCCCACCGTGAGCTAGCGATGGTCCCCGACGTCGGCGATCAGCTGCGGACCGTCGTTGCGGGGGGAGCCCACGAGCGGATCGACGGGATGGTGGGCGAGGGTTCCAGCGGGTGAGGCGTGGAGCAGCCCGCCGAGCTCGTCGCGATCGGTCGTGCCCGGATCGAGCCACAGGTCCCCCGTTGCGCGCTCGAGGACGACCGGTTGACGGTCGTGCACGGCCCGGGTGTCGGGACCGGCGCCGGTCGTGATGATGGTGCAGCTCCTGATCCGACCCTGCAGATCGTCAGCTTGGGATGGGTCCCGCCAGATCTCCCAGAGGCCGGCGAAGGCGAGCGGCTCGCCGTCGCGGCGGTGGAAGTAGAAGGGACGGCGCGCCGTGCCCGGGGTCTTCTCCCATTCGTAGAACCCATCGGCCGGCACGATGCACCGCCGGTCTCGGTAGGCGTCTCGGAACATGGGTTTGGTGCCGACGGTCTCGGCGCGGGCGTTGAAGGTCTTGTTGCCGATCGTGGGGTCGTTCGCCCACCAGGGGATGAGCCCCCAGCGGTACACGTCGAGCCGGCGAGCTCCGGCGGCACCCTCCACGTCGTGGTCGGCGGTGACGCCCAGGATCGGGAGCGTCGGGGGGACGTTCCAGCTCGGCGGTGCGTCGGGGTCCACGCCGGCGGCGAGCGTGGCCTCCAGCAGCCGGGCCATCCGGGCCGGAGGAGTGAAGAGCGCGATCCGTCCGCACATGATGCCGACGCACCCTATGGGCCCACCTCCTCTCGTTCAACGAGGACTGACCGCCGCATGGAGGACGCAATTGGAGACGCCGAGGTCGTCCGGTGAGGCGTATCGATGCCCGGAGACGAGCTCGGCCGGGCCGGGTACGCTACGAACATATGTTCGATACCCGCGCCGCCTCCCGGCCGTTGGCTCGCGAGATCGACCACCGTGAGCTGGGCCGGCTCGCCGAACGGGTCCGCCCGGCCTCCACCAGGGCGACCCAGCTGCTCCCCGTCCATCCGGCGCTGGCTCCGCTCCTGCCCGACGGGGCGCTCCGGCGGGGGAGCACGCTCTCGGTGGAGGCCGGCGAGGCCGGCGGGGCGTCCATCCTGGCCCTGGCCCTGGTTGCCGCCGCCTCGGCGGCCGGGTCGTGGTCGGCGGCCGTCGGGTTGCCGGACCTCGGGGCCGAGGCAGCTGGGCAGCTGGGCATGGACCTGCGTCGGTTCGTGCTGGCGCCCCGGCCCGGTCCCCGGTGGCCCGAGGTGGTCGCCACCCTGTTCGGGGGGATGGACGTGGTGGTGCTCCGGCCCCCGACCCCGGTGCGGGGAGCGCTGGCGCACCGCCTGGCGGCGAGGGCCAAGGAACGTCGGGTCGTCCTGGTGGTCCTCTCGGGCCGGCACGGCTGGCCCGAGCATCCCGATCTCCGGCTGGCCGCCGAGTCGGTGACGTGGACCGGGGTGGGCCGCGCCGAGGGGCACCTGCGCGGTCGCCGGGTGACCGTCGTGGCCAGCGGGCGGCGGGCCGCCGCGCGACCGGTGCGGGTCGGCCTGTGGCTCCCGACGGCGAGGGGCGGCATCGCACCGGGGGGAGCCGGCGCGACCGGTGGCACCGTCCGATGATGGAGCGGCTCGTGCTCGTCCGCTGCCCGGGCCTCCTGGCCCGCCCGGAGCTGCTGGCCGGAG
>JBKQRT010000095.1:0-3291 GCA_052143895.1 Acidimicrobiales bacterium
CCAACCGGGGTCAAGGTCACCGACAAGGAACTCGCCGCCCTACCGCTCATGCCGCACAAGTGGCACGGCGACTGGAACTACACGATCGCAGCGGCATGATGACGCGATCTATTCCGCGGCGGGCCCTAAGCCAGAATCACCGATATCCCCGGCCAACTCGGCCTAGGAAGGAGCACCTCGTGGCTGCACCTGCTGACATCAGCTTCGAACGGAGGATGCTGATCGACGGCAAGCTCGTCGAAGCAGCGTCGGGCAAGACCTTCGCCAACGTCAATCCGGCGACGGAGGAGGCGATAGGCGAGGTCACCGACGCCACAGTGGCAGACATGCACCTCGCCATCGATGCGGCACGGCGGGCGTTCGACGAAAGCGACTGGTCGACGAATCACGCCCTCAGAAAGCGCTGTCTGGGGCAACTTCAGGAGGCGCTCGAGGCTGAGCAGGAAGAACTGCGCGAAGAGCTGATCCTCGAGGTCGGATGTCCGCGCATGGTGACGCACGGACCCCAACTGGACGCGCCGTTGGCCGGGGGCCTCACTCACCCCGCCAAGCTGATTGACGAGTATCCCTGGGAAGTCGACCTCGGTGAGGAAATGTCGGCCCTCACCGGTCAGCTCACTGCGAAGCGAATCTGGCGCGAGCCGGTTGGCGTCGTCGGCGCGATCGTGCCGTGGAACTATCCGTTCGAGGTTTCGATCCACAAGCTCGGCCAGGCTCTCGCCACCGGCAACACCATCGTGCTCAAGCCCGCACCTGACACCCCCTTCAATGCCACCCGCATCGGGCGCCTCGTGGCGGAACGAACCGATATCCCCGCTGGCGTCGTCAATGTCGTCCCCTCCTCCGACCACCTGATCGGCGAGGAACTCACCATCTCGCCCAAGGTCGACCTGATCTCGTTCACTGGATCCACTGCGGTCGGCAAGCGCATCATGGAGAAGGGCTCGGCGACGATGAAGCGCCTGTTTCTCGAACTCGGCGGCAAGTCAGCCACCATTGTGCTCGATGACGCCGACCTGGCCCTTTCGTGCATGATCGGCATTGCGCCCTGCTTTCATGCAGGACAGGGGTGTGCGACGCCCACCCGCTTGCTTCTTCCTCGCAGTCTCTACGACGAGGGCGTGGCGATGCTCAAGGGCATCTATGAGTCCGTGGTGCCGGGCGATCCCCAAGAACCCGACGTGCTGTGCGGTCCGCTCATCTCGGCCAAGCAGCGTGACAGGGTCATGGGCTATATCCAGAAGGGTATCGACGAGGGCGCCACACTCCTGGTCGGCGGCACCGGCGCACCGGATGGGCGCGAGAAGGGGTACTACGTGCGTCCCACCCTCTTCGTCGACGTCGACAACTCCATGACGATCGCCCGCGAGGAGATCTTCGGTCCCGTACTCGTCGTCATCCCCTTCGAGGACGACGAAGATGCCCTGCGCATTGCCAATGACAGCCCTTACGGGTTGGCGGGTAACGTCATGTCGGGATCGCTTGAGCGTTCGATCGCCGTCGCTCGGAGACTTCGAGCGGGATTCATCGGACTGAACGGTGGCGCCGGCTACTTCGCGGACGTGCCTTTCGGGGGCTACAAGGAGAGCGGCGTCGGACGCCAGAACGGCATCGCCGGATTCGAGCAATACCTCGAGGTCAAGTCGGTCGCGTGGCCGATCGCTTAGTTTCTGCGGCGAAATCCCAGGGAGCTAGCACCTTGATTGACTTCACCGGGCAGTCGGTCATCGTAACCGGAGGCGGCCGCGGACTCGGCCGCCTGTATGCATTGGATCTGGCGCGACGAGGCGCTTCGGTCGTCGTCAATGACGTCGGCGGCACAATGCAGGGAGAAGGCTCTGACTCGAGTGTCGCCGATCAAGTCGTACGTGAGATCAGCAGCTGGGGAGGAACCGCGGTTGCCTCGCACGACTCGGTTGCCACAGCGGAAGGTGGGGAAGCCATCGTGGATAAAGCGATGGAGCACTTCGGAAAGATCGACGCGGTCGTAAGCAATGCCGGCATCTTCGACACCACGCCCTTCGACGAGCTACCGGCCGACAATTGGCGGAGAATGCTCAATGTCCACCTGGACGGCAGTTTCTACCTGAGTCAGCCTGCCTATCGGATCATGAAAGCCCAGGGTGGAGGTAGGTTCGTCTTCATCGCTTCTTCAGCCGGACTCTTCGGACAACCAAATTCGGCGCACTACGCCGCTGCCAAAGCGGGCATCGTCGGGTTGGCGAACGTAATCGCCATCGACGGCGCTCCCCACGGCATCCTTGCGAACACCGTCCTACCCTTCGGCTACTCCCGAATGGTGACCGAGACCGTGGGCGACCGAGACCTCCTCGGGGACGATGTGCCATTCCTTCGGGCCATCGATCCGGAGCTCGTGGTGCCCATGGTCGTCTTCCTGGCATGCCAGGCATGCACTTTCACGCATCAGAATTTCTCTGCCTGCGCTGGGCGGTTCGCCCGGGTCTTCGTCGGGCTAGGCAATGGCTGGGTCGCATCTCCCAGCGCTCCACCAACGGCCGAGGCGATCGAGGCGAATCTGGCCGAGGTGACGGCCACCGAACCATTCACAATCCCCGACTCGATCTTCGATGAGGTGGAGCAAATCTGCTCACGGCTCGGGATTCCCTTCTAATCGATCCGGTCTTGCACCATTGGTAGTCACACCAAGTCCTGACAGTGGCTCCGGGAATATCAGGCCGGTTCAATGCAGAGGTTTGAAAGAAGGACCATTTGTAGCCGACCGATCGGACATGCGAAGTCCACCCTGAGCTGGGACAACGCTGCAATTTTGGTAACGGGCGAGCCTTTGGGGACGGCTTTCAAACCCACCGCTGACTAGGGAGAATGTTGTGATTTCCACAACACCCGTGGGCGCTAGAGGACTCGAACCTCCGACCTCAGCCGTGTGAATGCGAATCAGACACACGAACCGAAAGACTCGGGACGACTCTCGACGTTCTGACCAGGAACGATGATGGTCCTGGAAGACGACGGACGACAGCTAACGGTCCGAGTTGTAGGGCATTTTGTAGGGCAAGACTCCCCCGCCAGACCTCAGCCGTGGCGGGCTGAGGTCGGCCAGGAGTCAGCGGACTAGACCCGTCGCCGGAGAGTGGTGGGCCGCTACTACGACCCCCCACTGCCCGAGTGACCCCCGAAATAGAAGCCCAGGGCGGTCCCGATAACTCCAACCACGGCAGTAAGAACGGGCAGCGAAGTCTTGATATCCACCCACCCACCGCCAGCCAGGGTCAGAACGGCGGCAACAGTGCCCGCCAATAGCCACACCAG
>JBKQRT010000096.1:0-18499 GCA_052143895.1 Acidimicrobiales bacterium
CTACGCCGCCGCGGAGCCCCCTGTCGGAATCGAACCGACGACACCAGCCTTACCATGGCTGTGCTCTGCCGACTGAGCTAAGGGGGCAGTGCAGCTCACTCGAGCAGCAAAAAGACGATCATAGCCAAAGCAGCGGCCCGCCGACAGGCCCCGGGCCCTGGCTACCATCGCCGGATGCACGTCCGCCTGGCCAGGCCTTCCGACGCGGAGGCGATCCGGGCCATCTACAACGCAGAGGTGGTGGGATCGACCGCCACCTTCGATCTCGTCCCGCGCACCCGCGAGGAGCAGGCGGCCTGGTTGGCCGAGCACAACGGACCCTACCCGGCCATCGTGGCCGTCGACGGCGACGAGGTGCTCGGGTTCGGCTCGCTCTCCGTCTTCCGCGACCGCCCCGCCTACGCCACCACCGTGGAGGACTCGGTCTACGTCGACCCCGCCCGCCGGGGCTCGGGCGTCGGGCGGGCCCTCATCGAGGAGCTGGTCCAGCTGGCCATCCGCCACGGGTTCCACACGGTGATCGCCCGCATCGGCGGGGACAACGCCGCCTCGATCGCCCTCCACCGGTCCTGCGGGTTCCGGCTGGTGGGCGTGGAACAGGAGGTGGGCCGCAAGTTCAACCGCTGGCTCGACGTCTCGATCCTCCAGCGCCTGCTCTGAGCGCGGGAGGACGGGCCCGCGGTGGGACCGGACCGGCGGTCGGCGGTCGGTCCGGTCAGCCGGCGGCGGCGGTCAACGGCACGTCGCCAGACAGGGAAAGCCCCGCGGTGGTGTAAGCGCGCTCCCAGCTGGTCACCGGCACGGTCATGATCACCAGGATCCACAGCAGGGTCAGCACGATCTGGAGCGGGTCACCGTGGAACACGGGGGCGGCCAGCCCCGTCGCCCCGGGCAGCTCGATGAACGCGGTGACCATCGAGAGCCCGATGATCAGCGAGCGCAGTCGGCCGAGCGCCACCGGTGCCAGGAGGATCAGGCCCCACGAGAGATACCAGGGCTGGACCACCGGCCCGAGGATGACGAAGAGGAGCAGGGTGATGCCCAGTGCCTTCAGCGTGCCGATCCGGTCGCTGTTGACCAGGAGCCACAGCCCGGCCACGGCCGTGGCGGCCAATCCGAGGAACCGGGTCACCGACAGCACGCCCCCGAGCCCGACCCCGACGTGGACCAGATGGGCGATGCCGGTGAAGGCGAGGGCGAGCGAGGTGGTCGGTGCCGTCCACGAACGGACTGCTCCCGGCGTTCCGAGAATGGTCACCCAGCCCCAGCCGAGGCCGCTCACGTAGGAGAAGAAACCGAGCACCCCGCCGCCGATGAGGCCGGCCGTCACCACCGGCCGTATCCGGTCGCGCGTGGAGGCCCGGGGCCCGAGCCAGCTCCAGCCGATGTAGAGGATGCCGAGGGCGGCGGGCGCCTTGATCGCGGTGGCCAGGGCGCACAGCAGGATGCCCACGATGGGGCGCTTCTCCTTGGCGGCGGTCAGCCCGGCGACCAGCAGGCCGAGCATGAGGGCGTCGTTGTGGGCCCCGCCAATGAGGTGGAGCAGGGTCACCGGGTTGAGGACCATCAGCGTGAACAGCTCGGCGCCGTCCCGGTGGTAGAGCCGGGCCAACCGGGGCACGCAGACAGCGATGAGCAGCACACCGACGAGGGCCAGCAGGCGGAGCAGCACGATGGTGGCCAGCTCGTTGTGGAAGGTGATCCGGGCGAAGAACCCGTCGATCTGGAGGAACAGGGGGCCGTAGGGCGCCGGGGCGTTGCCCCAGAGCCTGTCGACCGGAGCGGTGTAGGTATTGTTGCCCAGCTCGAAGGGCCCGTACAGGTAGGGGCTCATGTGATGGCTGACCATCTCGCCCTGAGCGGCGTAGGAGTAGGCATCCCGGCTGAACAGGGGGGCGATGACCAGCATCGGCGTGGCCCACAGGGCGAACACCCACCACATGCGTCTGATGGTGACGCCCGGACAGCGGTGGTACAGGCGGATCATGCCCCACCACACCCGCATCAGCAACAGGAGCCCGCCGTAGACGGCGGCCAGCGCGAAGTAGACGCCCCACTGGCTGCCGGCTGAGGTGGAAGGCTCGCCGAAGAACCACACGCCCGGCATCTCGAGCTTGAACGGCGAGCTCGGCATCGACGCCCCGACGGCGATGGCCACCATGGCGAGGAAGCCGAGCAGTGCGGGCCGGAGCACGAGCCCCCGCGGCTCGGGGTCGCCCGGCGCCGCCGGATAGCTGCCGTCGCCCGGGCCGACGTTCCGGTCCACCCGGCCGCGGACCGAACCGAAGAAGTCCTCGACGACCCTCATCCCCCAGGCGCTGACCTCGGCTGCGAGCGAGCGCGGTGCGGTCGAGCCCGACGCTTCGACCGCTGCGTCGTCACCCACCTGTCGCGCCTCGATCTCGGATGACATCGCGGTGAGGGCTTCTCCTCGGTCGGGCCGGCGAATGCAGCAGGCACAGTCTGGCTGGCGGCCGAGGCCCGCTGGTGACGCCTCGGCTGTGGCACGAGCGTTCCCGACAGGCGCCCCACCCGCGGGGGCACACCGAACGCAACAGTTCCGTAACTTCATTGTAATCAATCGGGCGAGTCGATCAAGTGACGGGAACGCGGACGCCGGAGGCCCCCGACCCCGAGGTCGACCCCGAAGTCGACCGTTCGTCACACTTGGACCGTACGTGACACTTGGATGGTGCCGTCGCGGTTCCGGGGGGTGGAGCGCGGCGACCCGCCGCTGTTGTCCCGGTGGCTGGACGCGCCCCATGTCGGGCGGTGGTGGCGGGAGGCGCACGACCCCAAATCGGTCCGGGTGGCCTACCCGCCCATCGTCGAGGGGACCGACCCCACCGAGGCCTTCATCGTGCTCGACGGCCACCGTCCGTCGGCTACGTGGAGCGCTACCGCCTCGACAACGACCCCGCCTGGCAGCGGGCGGTGGCACCTGGGGCCGGCGGGCTGGTCGCAGCCGGGATCGACTACCTCGTCGGGATCGAGCGCCTGACCGGACAGGTCCTCGGCGCCCGGATGATCCGCGAATTCACGGAGCTGACCTCGGACCGGTAGCCGGACGTGGCTGCGGGCGTCGTCGGCGTCCAGCGGGCCAACCGGGCGTCGTGGCGCACCCTCGAAGCCGCCGGGTTCGACCGGACCTGGGCGGGTGAGCTCGACACGGACGATCCGAGCGACCGGGGGCCGAGCTCCCTCTACGGCCACCTCCTGCCGGCGGGGTGAGGGCTTGCCGCCCGAAGGCAGGCCCTGGTCGGCGAGCGACTTCGCTCTCCGACCAGGGCTCCCGTGCGGTGGGCCGGGAAGGATTCGAACCTTCGAAGGCAGAACCGGCAGATTTACAGTCTGCTCCCTTTGGCCACTCGGGCACCGACCCGCAGGGCGGAAGGATATCGCCTGGTGGGGAGGTACTGTTCTCCCATGCCCACCTTCGACGTCGTTTCCGAAGTCGACATGCAGGAAGTGCGCAACGCGGTCGACCAGGCCAATCGCGAAGCCGCCACCCGGTTCGACTTCAAGGGCACGGACTCGGCCATCGAGCTCTCCGACACCGAGTTGGTGCTCTCGTCGTCCACCGAGGACCGCCTCCGTGCCCTCTACCAGGTCCTGCAGGAGAAGCTGGTCAAGCGCGAGGTCTCCCTCAAGTCCTTCGACGTCGGGAAGATCGAGGAGGCCTCGCGGGGCTCGGCCCGTCAGCGGTTGGGGATCCAGGCGGGCATCTCCTCCGACCACGCCAAGAAGATCAACAAGTTCGTCAAGGACCTCGGCCTCAAGGGAGTGAGCTCGCAGACCCAGAGCGACCAGTTGCGCGTGAACGGGAAGAAGCGGGACGACCTCCAGGCGGTCATCGCCGCGCTCAAGGCGGAGGACTTCGGGATCCCCCTGCAGTTCACCAACTTCCGGGACTGACCGGGCGGGTCAACCCCGCCGGCGGCCGGCCTTCCGCACCGACCCGGCCAGCACGGCGGCGACGAGTACGGGCAGAACCACCGCGCCGGTCGTCCGGAGCGAGTGGTCCAAGCAGCACAGTGCCGCCACCGCGACGGCGGCCACCGCACCGACGAACAGCTCGGGTGTGTCGCCGACGAGGAACTCCCACCAGAACCTCCCGAACCCGACGGCGGCCCGGACGGGCAGCGGTCGCCCGTTCCCGCGACGTTCCGGATCAGCCACGGGGGGCACCTCTGGCCTGGGCGGAAGGGGCCGGCGCCGGCCACCTCCGGTCGAGGGCGCCCACCAGGGCCCAGGCCACCAGGCCGTAGGCGGCTACGAGCACCGGCAGGGCCAGGTCCGACCCCGGCCAGTGCACGCCCACGCCCTCGCCGGCCCAGAACGTCCCGAAACCCACCAGCATGAGGCCGACCGCCATCTTCATGGCGTTTTCGGGTACCGACGACAGCTGCCGGGCGACGGCCAGGCCGGCCACCGTCACCACCAGCACGGCGGCGCCGGCGGCCACCGTGGCCAGGCCGAGGCTGTGGGACGTGGTCCCGAGCGTCAGGACGACGACCACGACCTCGAGCCCTTCGAGGAACACCCCCTTGAAGGCCACCGTGAACCCGGTGGCGTCCCTGCCGCGGGGGGTCTCGGTACCGGACAGCTCGGCCACCTGCTTGGCGAAAATGGCGTCCTCGTCGTGCTTCGCCTTCAGGCCGGTGGCCCGCAACACGGCCTTGCGGAGCCACTGGAGCCCGAAGACCAGAAGGAGGGCGCCCACCACCAGACGAAGGGTGCTCAGCGGTACCAGGTGGACGAGGGCGGGACCAAGGGCCGCCACCAGGGCGGCGAGCACCACCAGGGCGGCGGCGACGCCTTCGAGGGCCGAACGCCACCCCCGGGTCACACCCACCGCCAGCACGATGGTCAGGGCTTCGACACTCTCCACGGCACAGGCCAGGAACACGGCGACGACCAGCACCAACGATCCGCTGTGGGTGACGGTGGCTGTCATCATTCCTCCTGCGATTCCTCCTGCACTGCGGCCCCGGCCCTTGGCGGCCCGGGGCGGAGCGGCCGTACCGCCCTCGGGGTCAGGCCGCTTCGACCAGCTCGTCGAGCTCCTCCACGGGATGGACGTGGAAGAGGCGGTTGTAGAGCATGTACTTCAGTACCCAGAAGACACCGAACGAGACGAGGTTGGCCAGGAGCACGGCCGCCGTGGCCTCGAGGTGGGTCAGGTGGTGCACCGTGCTGATGTGACGGGCCACCGCTGCGCCGCCGATCGAGACGATGACACCGAAGGCGGCCATGACCCAGAAGGGCACGATCTCCTTCATCAGGTGCGACCGGCCGCCTTTCCCCCACACCCACATCCGATTGAGATAGTAGGAGGGGATGGTGGCGGTCACGTTGGCGAACACGGTGCTGATGATCTCCCCCCAGAGGTGGAGGACACCGAAGACGATGGCCAGCACCGTGAACGAGACGATGGTCGAGATGACCGAGACCATCGAGTACCGGATCAGCTGGCGGGCCTCGGGGGTGTGACGCTTCTGCCAGAGGTGGTCGAGGCGTTCCAGGAGTCCGGTCATCAGGGAAACCCTAGCCCCCGGGCCTCCCCACCCGGGTCCGCCCGGGGGGCGCCGGCGCCGGCGCGCCTCACAGGGCGTTGGCGCGGGCGACGGCGCCGAACCACGCCGCACTGGGCTTGGACCGACGTTCGAAGTCATGCCGGTCCACGGCAACGATCCCGAAGGCGGGGCCGTAGCCGAGGACCCACTCGAAGTTGTCCAGCAGGCTCCAGTAGAAGTACCCGCGCACGTCGATGCCGTCGCCGAGGCAGCGGCCCACGCCGGCGAGCGCACGCCCGACGTACTCGACCCGGGCGTCGTCGTCGTCGGTGCCGATGCCGTTCTCGGTGACGTAGACGGGGAGGCCGCCGGTCACCGCCGTGGCGCGTCGGATGGTGGCCTCCAACGCCTCGGGCCAGCACTCGTACCCCATCTGGGTGACGGGCACCCCCGGCTCCCCGCCGAGCGAGCCCTCAGGACCGATGCGGGTCCGCGTGTAGGTCTGGACGCCGATGAAGTCGTCACCGCCGGTGGCCTCGAGGAAGACGTCCTCGGAGGGCCGGCGGATCCGCTCGAGCCACGCCTCGCCGCCCGGTTGCAGCTGGTAGTCGGTCATCGACAGGGTGAGACCCACCGGGAACTCCCCCGGCCCCGAGCGTATGGCATCGACCGCCTTGCGGTGGGCGGACACCAGGGCGGCGTTCACCACGTCCCGGCGGACCCGGTCCCGTACCCGCGGCGGGAAGATCCCGTGGCGCCAACCCATGGTGGCCACCACGTTGGGCTCGTTGAGCGTGCAGGCCATCCCGACCAGGTCCCCGAGGTGAGCGGTGACCCGCTCGCAGAAGCGGGCGAACCGGTCCGGCGCGTGGAGCGCCTCCCAGGTGCCGGCGGCGGCCAGCCACCGCGGGTGGGTGAAGTGATGGAAGGTGACCACCGGCAGGACCCCGGCCTCGTGGCACGCGGCCGCCATCCGCCGGTAGTGGTCGAGGGCCACGAGGGAGAACTCCCCCTCCTCGGGCTCGATCCGGCTCCACTCGAGCGAGAACCGGTAGGCCGTCAGCCCGAACGACGCCACCAGTGCGATGTCCTCGGGGTACCGGTTGAACGAGTCACAGGCGTCGCCGCTCACGTCGGCGCAACCGGAGAAGGGATCGTGCTCGAAGGCCCACCAGTCGTTGTTGACGTTGCCCCCCTCGATCTGGTGGGCGGCGGTGGCGGTCCCCCAGACGAACCGCTCGGGAAAGGCAAACTCGGGCACGGCCGCACACCGTAGCGGGCCGCCACCCGGCGCGGCCGGTGACTGCCCCGGCGCCCGCAACTGGCAGGATGGAGCGGTGAGCGACGCCCTCGAGTTCCTCGTCGACCTCCTCGATCTCGAGCCCATCGAGGTGAACATCTTCCGCGGGGTGAACCCCAACGAGGACCGCCAGCGAGTGTTCGGCGGCCAGGTCGCCGCGCAGTCGCTGATGGCGGCGGGCCGAACGGTGGACGCCGGTCGGCCCCACTCGCTGCATGCCTACTTCCTGCGTCCGGGGGACCCCTCCGTCCCCATCCTGTACGAGGTGGACAGGATCCGTGACGGCCGTTCGTTCACCACCCGACGGGTGGTGGCCATCCAGCACGGGCGGGCGATCTTCAACCTGTCCGCCTCCTTCCACGTGGACGAGGAGGGCCTCTCCCACCAGATCCCGATGCCGGAGGTGCCGGCCCCCGAAACGCTCGACACGCTGGCGACCAGGCTCGAGCCCTACCGGGAGACCCTCGGCGACTGGTTCGCCCGACCGCACCCGATCGACCAGCGCCACATCGGCGAGCTCCCGTTCAGCCGCAAGGCCTCCAAGGAGCCGATCCAACGCCTGTGGATCAGGGCCGACGGCACACTTCCCGACGACCCGCTGCTGCACGCCTGCATCGCCGCCTACGCCTCCGACATGTCGCTGTTCGACACCATGCTGGCCCCGCACGACGTCAGCTGGGACCACACCGACTTCATGGGGGCGAGCCTCGACCACTGCATGTGGTTCCACCGGCCGTTCCGGGCCGACGAATGGCTGCTCTACGACATGGACAGCCCCACCGCCTCCGGTGGCCGTGGCCTGGCCCGGGGGTTCCTGTTCACCAGCGACGGCGAGTTGGTGGTGTCGATGGTCCAGGAAGGCCTGATGCGGGTGGTCAGCCGGCCGGCAGGCGGCTGATCGGGCGACTACCGGTCGCTGAGCGGGACGTAGTCGCGCTCAGCGGCGCCGATGTAGAGCTGCCGCGGGCGCGCGATCTTCGAGTCCTGGTCGAGCATCTCCTGCCAGTGGGCCAGCCAGCCGGCGGTCCGCGGGATGGCGAACAGCACCGGGAACATCTCCAGCGGGAATCCCATGGCCTGGTAGATGAGGCCCGAGTAGAAGTCCACGTTGGGGTAGAGCTTGCGGGACACGAAGTAGTCGTCGGCCAACGCGATCTCCTCGAGCTTGAGGGCGATGTCGAGCAGTGGGTTCTTGCCGGTGATTTCGAACACCTCGTCGGCGGTCCTCTTGATGATCTTGGCGCGGGGGTCGTAGCTCTTGTACACCCGGTGGCCGAACCCCTGGAGCTTGCCCCCCGAACCTTCCTTGACCGACTTGATGAAGGGTGCCACGTTGTCCAGCGAGCCGATTTCGCTGAGCATCCGGATGACCGCCTCGTTCGCGCCACCGTGGCGGGGGCCGTAGAGAGCGGCGGCGGCGGCGGCGCACGCCGAATAGGGGTCGGCGTGGGAAGAGCCCACCACCCGCATGGCGGTGGTCGAGCAGTTCTGTTCGTGGTCGGCGTGCAGGATGAACAGCACGTCGAGCGCCCGGGCGAGCGTCGGATCGGCGTCGAACCGGGGCTCCGCGATCTTCCACATCATGGAGAGGAAGTTGGAGGTAAACGGCAAGGAATTGTCGGGGTAGACGAACGGCATCCCCACACTGAACCGGTGGGCCGCGGCGGCCAGGGTGGGCATCTTGGCGATGAGGCGGATGATCTGCTTGTTGCGTGATTCGACGTCGAAGATGTTCTTGGCGTCGCCGTAGAAGGTCGACAGGGCGGCCACCGCCGACACCAGCATGCCCATGGGGTGGGCGTCGTAGTGGAAGCCCTCGAGGAACCGTTTGCGTACGTTCTCGTGGATGAAGGTGTGCTGCGTGATCTCTCGTTCCCACACCTCGAACTGCTCGGTGTCCGGCAACTCGCCGTTGAGCAGCAGGTACGCCACTTCGAGGTAGGTCGAGTTCTCGGCGAGCTGCTCGATCGGGTAGCCCCGGTACCGGAGGACGCCTTCTTCCCCGTCGAGGTAGGTGATGGAGCTCTCGCACGCTGCGGTCGACACGAACGCCGGGTCGTAGAACCAGACGCCCGGGAGGAGCTTCAACCACTGCGCGGCGGAGATTCCTCCGTTCTCGAAGGGGATCTCGAGGGACTCACCAGTCCGGTTGTCGGTGATCGTGATGCTCTCGGCCACAGATCCTCAGACCCTTCTGTCGTGGTGTGCTCTCGGTGCGACCAATCCTAGATGCACGCCCCCCGATCCCGACCAATCGGGGAGCGGCCGGCCGGCCCCCTGGCGGGGCCGGCCCCGGGACCGGGGGCGCCGCTCACCCGGAGATCTGGACGAGGAACTGCTGGGTCGTCCCCGCGAGGTCGGTCTGCCCGGGCGGGACGGACAGCGCCATCGTCAGGGTGTAGCGGTGGCCGGAGGCGACTGTCAGCGGCGCCAGCGACGGCGCCGTCGACGAACCCGGTTCGAGGGCGACCGACACCTGGGAGCGGCCGCCACCCGACCCGCCGGGCGGCGCGGCGGTTCCCGGCGGATCGGCCAGGGTCAACGTCTCGGAGACGACCACGTCGGACTCGACGACGGTGCCGCAGTTGGTGACGGTGACGCCGACGCTGAGCGACGTGGTCGGCGGGAGGATCGACGGTGCCGGTCCGGGGACGACCGATTGGGGTGCGCCACACCCGGCACCGACCGTCCCGATCCCACCGGTCGCCACCGCCGGAGGGGTCAGGCCGACCGCGGAGATGATCAGCTGGTGGATCGGGACCAGAGCCGGCGAGGCCGCCAGCGCTGGTGCGGCCGCCCCAAGCTGGGTCGCGCCCAGGGCGGCGGTGTCGGTCGGCGATGGCACCCAGACCGAATGCGGCAGGTAAATCGGGAGCTGCTGCCGGCGGATCCCGGCCAGCAGCCCGCGGTAGTCGGCGTCCGCCCGCTGCAGCAGCAGGCCCACCGCGGTCAGGGCGGCCGTCGTCTGCCCGACCGAGATGAGCGGCGCCGCGCTCGGAGGGACGGTGGACGAGGGGGCACCGGCGATCGGCAGCGGTGCCATCCCCAGCATCCGGTCGATGCCGGTCCGGAGCTCGGCGACGGCCGCGACCCGCTCTGACATCACTCGGGCGAACTGCGCACCCACGTCGCCGTCGGGCGAGGGCGGCACCAGTGCCTCGGCCTGCCTCGCCTGCGATGCGGTGCTGCCCCCCGCCTCGTCGAGCCCCTGTTGGAGCACGGCCCTCGCCGGACCGGGGACGGCCTGGTTGGTGAGCGCAGAGGCGCCCGCCATCAGGTGGGACAGCTGGGTGCCGGTCTGATTGGAGTCGACGACCACCCGGCTGGCGAGGGCGCCGTACCCCGCGTCGGTCTGCGATCGGTACGAGCTCGACTGCCGGTGGATCTCGGCCAGCGAGCCGATGACCAGGACCAGGCCCACGACCACCACCAGCGCGACGACGAGCACCGTGCCCCACCCATGCCGGGCGATCGAGCGGGCTCGTCTCCGTCTGGCCCTGGGCATCCCGACGACGTTACTGCGACGGTCCGGCCGAATGGCCTGCGTCCAGGCACGGGCTCAGCCGCCGGGTGACGTCACCGGGACGTCGTCAGGCCGGCGTCCGCCCTGGACCGGACGACCGGTCAGGCGCCGGCCGTCTCCTTGGCCGTCGGCACCCCGGAGGTCGCCAGTCCGCTGGCGGTGCTGCGCCACTCGACGGTGGGCAGGATGGCCGCCGGGTCGGCGTTCGCCTTGTACTTGTCGGCCACCGCGAGGATCGACTGGATGACCGGCGAGGTGAGCAGGTGCGGCACCAGCCCGAGGTCGAGCAACTTGGTGTGGGCCGCCCGGTAGTAGTGGTCTTCCTTCTCGACGCGCGGGTCCGGGGTGTGCTCGATCACCGCGTCACCGGCGAACTCCGAGGCCACGAGCTCTGCCATCTCCACCACCGAGTAGGACTCGGTGAACTGGTTGAACACCCGGAACTCCCCGGGCGAGGCAGGATGATCGAGCGCCAGCTCGACGCAGGCCAGGGTGTCCAGGATGTTGAGCATCCCGCGGGTCTGGCCGCCGGCACCGTACACGGTGAGGGGATGACCGGTGACCGCCTGGACGCAGAACCGGTTGAGCACCGTGCCGAAGACCCCGTCGTAGTCGAACCGGGTGGCCAGGTCGGGGTGCAAGCTGGTCTCCTCGGTGTCATGGCCGTACACGATGCCCTGGTTGAGGTCGGTGGCCCGGATGCCCCAGATACGGCAGGCGAACTGGATGTTGGCGCTGTCGTGCACCTTGGACAGGTGGTAGAAGGACCCCGGCTGCTTCGGGTAGGGCAGCACGTCGGTGCGGCCCCGGTGGGTGATCTCGATGAACCCCTCTTCGATGTCGATGTTGGGGGTCCCGTATTCCCCCATCGTCCCGAGCTTGACCAGGTGGATGTCCCGGTTCTGCTCAGCGATGGCGTACAGCAGGTTGAGCGTCCCGGCCACGTTGTTTACCTGGGTGTACACGGCGTGCTTCCGGTCGATCATCGAATACGGCGCCGACCGCTGCTCGGCGAAGTGCACCACGGCGTCCGGTTCGAACGTGGCCAGTGTCCTGCTGACGAAGGTGGCGTCGGTGAGGTCGCCGACGAACATGTCGATGGTGAGATCGGAGATCTCGTGCCAGCGGCGGACCCGGTGTTGAAGGCTCACGATGGGGACGAGGCTGTCGACGCCCATCTCCAGGTCGTAGCCCCGGCGGGCGAAGTTGTCGACCACGCCCACCTGGTGTCCCCGACGGGACAGGTAGAGCGCGGTGGGCCACCCCAGATAGCCGTCGCCGCCGAGCACCAGAATGTTCACGCTTCGTCTCCCTCTCGTTCCCCTGTTTGGGCTCCGACCGTCCGACGCTCCTCGAACCCGCGGTGCGATCGCCCCTACTCTTATCACCACCGCACCTTGGAATGACCTGAGAATTGCAATCAGATCTTCATAAATTTCCGTTGACGGCCGGGTCAGTCGCCTGCTTCACGAGGCGAGGCAGCGGGGATCGCGGGGACGGTCAGGCGTCGTCGGCAGCGCCCGCCGATGCCGGGAGGCCGGCCAGATCGCCGAGATCGGCCTCGCCTGCGAACGGGAGGCCGAGCGACGGAGGACCGAGCTCGGGCGACTGCAGGGCCCGGGTGGTGGCGTCGACCGACGGCGGGTGCGGCAGCTCTTTCTCCCCAGCGCCCACCACCCCCATCTCGACGAACCGTCGTGCGGTCACCAGGACCCGCCCCTCCAGCGAACCGACCGCCTTGTTGTAGGCCGCCACCGCGCTGTTGAGTCCCTTGCCGACCCCGGCGACGTGGTCGCCGAGCAGCGAGAGGCGCTGGTAGAGCTCGGCCCCGAGCAGCTGGACCTCCCGGGCGTTCTCTGCCAGCGCGTCCTGCTGCCAGCCGTAGGCCACGGCCCGCAGGAGCGCGATCAACGAGGTCGGGGTGGCCAGCAGCACGTGGTTGGCCACGGCGTACTCCATCAGGCCAGGCTCGTGCTCGAGCGCGGCGGTGAGCAGCGGGTCACCCGGGACGAAGGCCACCACGAACTCGGGTGACGGGTCCACCCGCTTCCAGTACTCCTTCTTCGAGAGGGCGTCGACGTGGGCCTTCATCTGGCGGCCGTGGCTGGCGAGGTGACCCCGGCGGACGACCTCGTCGTCGCACTCGTTGGCGTCGAGAAAGGCCTGCATCGGCACCTTGGCGTCGACGGCGACGTTCTTGTTGCCGGGAAGGTGGACGACCATGTCCGGACGCATCCGCCCGCTGTCGGCGTCGGAGGTGACCTGCTCGTCGAAGTCGCAGTGCTCGAGCATGCCGGCCATCTCGACCACCCTCCGGAGCTGCAGCTCGCCCCAGCGGCCGCGGGTCTGGGGCGAGCGCAGGGCGGTGACCAGGTTGCGGGTCTCCTTCTGCAACTGGTCGTGCGAGGAGGAGAGGTGCTTCATCTGCTCGGTGAGGGTCGTATAGGCGCGCTGGCGCTCGACTTCGAGCCGCTGCATCCCCACTTCGTACTTTCCCAGCTGTTCGCCGATGGGCCGGAGCAGCTGCTCGATGGCGTCCTGCCGCTTGGCCAGCTCGCCTTCGGCGGCCTGCCGGGTCTCGTTGAGCTTGGTGTCGGCCAGCTGGAGGAACTGCTCGTTGTTCTGCTGGAGGGCCAGCGCTGACAGCCGGGCGAACTCGCCGGTCAGCTGGGCCCGGGTCTCCTCGAAGGCCGCCGCCCGCTGCTCGGACGCCTTCCGCTCGTGGTCGAGTTCGGCCTGGAGCCGCGAGTTTTCGGCCTGGAGGGACACCAGGTGGAGCTGCGTCCTGGCCGACTGCGCGCGGAGGTCCTGGATCTCGTCGGCGAGGAGCCGGGCGCGGCCTTCGGCATCGGCCAGGCGGGCCTCGGCCGTGCGGGCCGCGGTCACCTGGTTGGCCCGCACCAGCAGGCCGACCACGACGCCCAGCGCGGCGCCGGCGACGAGTCCGAGAATGAGTCCGGTGAACATGGCGGGTCCTCCTTGGCCCCCGGCGGGGGCCGGGCCCCGACGGCCCTCGACCGCAAGCGTACCGAGGGGGTGTGCCGGTGCCGGGGGACGCTGGTGCACCAGGACCGGCGCGGCCGCCCTCGCTCGGAACCGTCTGTGTCAGCATGCTGGCATGCATCGGGTGGTGATCGTGGGTGCCGGGTTCGGCGGCCTGAGTGCGGCGAGGGCCCTCGTCGGTGAGCCCGTCGAGGTCACCATCGTCGACCGCCGGAACTTCCACACCTTCCAACCCCTGCTCTACGAGGTGGCGACGGCCGGTCTCGATCCGGGGGACGTGGCCTACCCCATCCGGACGCTGTTCGGGAGGGCCGGTAACGTGACCTTCCGGTTCGCCACGGTGACCGGGGTGGACTGGGAGCGCCACCGGGTCCTGCTGGACGACGCCGACCCACTGCCGTTCGACTCGGTCATCGTGGCCAGCGGGGCCACCGCCAAGTACTTCGGGATTCCCGGGGCCGCGGAGCACACCTTCCCCCTGTACACCCTCACCGACGCCCGGCGGCTCCGTGACCACGTCCTGCGCCGGATGGAGGAGGCGGATGCCGACGGCTCGCTCGTCGCCCAGGGCACGCTCCACTTCGTGGTGGTCGGGGGCGGGCCCACCGGCGTGGAGGTGGCCGGGGCGCTGGCCGAGCTGCTGGACGTCGCCGTACGGCACGACGGGTTCCGCTTTGACCGGGCTTCGGCACGCATCATCCTGGTCGACGGGCTGGACCGGCTGCTCGCCCCGTTCAAGCCGTCGGCATCGACTTACTCGGCCCGGACCCTCGCCGGCCGGGGGGTGGACCTCGAACTAGGCCGGATGGTGAAGTCGGTCACCGACACCTCGGTCGAGCTGGACGACGGCACCGTCATCCCGACCCGCACGGTCATCTGGGCAGGCGGGATCACCGTCGAGGGCACCGTTGCCGCCGAGCTCGGTGCGGCCACCGGGCCGAATGGCCGCCTGGTGGTGGACACCGACCTTTCGATCCCGGGTCACCCCGGTGCCTACGCCATCGGAGATGCCGCCGCCGTCCGATGGGGGCCGGGTCCGGACGAGCGGGACACGATCTGCCCCCAGTTGGCCCAGGCGGCCATCCAGTCGGGCGCCCACGCCGCCTGCCAGGTTCTGGCGCGGGCGGCCGGACGGTCGGCCGAGCCCTTCCGGTATCACGACAAGGGCATCATGGCCACCATCGGCCGGCGGGCGGCCGTGACGCAGCTGCCCAATGGGCTGCTGATCTGCGGCACCCTCGGATGGCTGGCGTGGCTGGGCCTGCACATCCTCTATCTCATCGGGTTCCGCAACAAGATCATCGTGCTGGTGAACTGGTCGTGGCGGTACCTCTCCTGGGGATCGGGACCGAGGGTCATCGTGGGTGAGGAACCCGTGGTGGGTCACGCGTCCGACGAGGTCGAGCCCGCCCCCGGGCCCGGGTGAGCCCCGGGCCATCAGGAGGGGTACCGTGAGTCGGGTGGAGGGCGCGCTCGAAGAGATCGACCGGAAGGTCCTGCAGCTGTTCGCCCTGGTCGGCGAAGGCATGTCCGGCGCCACCCACGCCCTGCTTTCCGGTGACCGGGAGGCGGCCAAGGCGTTGGCTGACCGCGACGAGGTGGTGGACAACCTCTACCACGACATCGAGCACCTGACCCTCCAGCAGCTGACCGAGGCCGGGATCACCTCGGGCGCCGACCTCCGGTACCTGGTCACGGTCATCCGGATGCTGCCCGACCTCGAGCGCAACGGCGACCTGGCCGAGCACGTGGCCCGACGGGCCGCCCGAGGGCTCGGCGGCGAGCTGTCCGCCCGGAGCCGCGGTCTGGTCGAGCGCATGGGCGAGGTGGCGGTCCACATGTGGCGCGCCACCACCGACGCCTACGCCGAGCGGCAGCCGACGGCGGCCTCGCTGGTGGACACCCTCGACGACGAGATGGACGACCTGCACGTCAGCCTCACCGTGGAGGTGGTCGCCGGCACCATGCCGCTGCCGGTCGCCGTCGAGCTGGCCATGGTCGCCCGGTTCTACGAGCGGTTCGGCGATCACGCCGTCAACCTGGCCAAGCGGGTGGCGGCGCTCGTCCCCCAGTCCGTCCAGACGCTCTGAGCTGCCACCGGCGGGCTGCCCCCGGCGGCCGAGTGTCAGGCGACGGCGCCCATGGCCAGGAGGGCCTCGGCCACCTGGACGGCGTTGAGGGCCGCACCCTTGCGCAGGTTGTCCCCGCTGACGAACAGGGCGAGCGCGTGGGGGACGCCCTCCACGGCGCGGATGCGGCCGACCAGCGACGGATCCCTGCCCGCGGCACGCAGCGGCGTCGGCAGATCGGTCAGCTCGACCCCGGGTGCCGCGGCCAGCAGCTCGGCGGCCCGCCCCGGGGGCAGGTCCTCACCGAACTCGGCCATGATGGCCAGCGAATGACCGGTGAACACCGGCACCCGGACGCAGGTGCAGGAGACCGGGAGCGCGGGGACGTCCAGGATCTTGCGGGACTCGTCCCGGAACTTCTGCTCCTCGCTGGTCTCGCCGGAGCCGTCCCCCACCAGGGAGCCGGCCACCGGCACCACGTTGTGGGCGATGACGTCGGGGAAGGTGGAGGCCGGCGGGTAGTCCACCGCCGTCCCGTCGAAGGTGAGGGCGACGGCACCGTCCACCGTCTTGTGCAGCTGGTCGTCGAGCTCGGCCACCCCGGCCAGCCCGGCGCCGGAGACCGCCTGGTAGGTGGAGACGACCAGCCGGCGGAGGCCGGCGGCGTCGTGGAGCGGCTTGAGGACGGGCATCGCCACCATGGTCGTGCAGTTGGGGTTGGCCACGATGCCGCGCGGTATGGAGGCGAGGGTGCCGGCGTTGACCTCGGGCACCACCAGCGGGACCTGGGGGTCCATCCGCCACGCCGACGAGTTGTCGATGACGATGGCACCGGCGGCGGCGAACCGCGGGGCTAGCTCGCGGGAGGCCGCTGCCCCACTGGAGAAGAGGGCGATGTCCAGGCCGGAGACGTCGGCGGTGGCCGCGTCCTCGACGACCACCTCGCCGCCCCGGAAGGGGAGCCGGCGGCCGGCCGACCGGGAGGTGGCGAACAACCGCAGCTCGTCGAGCGGGAAGGACCGCTCCTCGAGCACCATCCGCATCACGGTACCGACCTGTCCGGTTGCTCCCACCACGGCCACGCGCATACCGCCCATCCTACGGGTGCTGACGGCCACGGCTCCGCCGCCGGGTCGCGGGGCGCCTACGGCTGGGCGAGGTCGAAGGCGGCGTGGAGGGCCCGGACCGCGTCCTCGGCGGCGCCGGCGCGCACCATGCACGAGATGCGGATCGACGAGGTGGAGATCATCTCGATGTTGATGCCGGTGGCGGCGAGGGTCTCGAAGGTCAGCGCCGTCACCCCCGGATGGGTCTTCATGCCGGCGCCCACCAGCGAGACCCGGGCCACGTCGGCGTCGCTGTTGACCCCGCTGGCCCCGAGCTCGGGGAGGAGCTCCTCGCACACCTCCGTGCTCACCGCCAGGTCGTCGCCCGGCACGGTGAACGAGATGTCGGTCGTGCCGTGCAGCGAGGTGTTCTGCACGATCATGTCCACGTTCACGTTCCGGTCGGCCAGGACTCGGAACAGCCGGGCCGCCAGCCCCGGGCGGTCGGGCACGCCGGTGACGGTGACCTTGGCTTCCGACACGTCCAGGGTGACCGCGGTGACCACGGCTTGTTCCATGCTTGCATCCTCCTCGTTGATCCAGGTGCCCGGTTCCCACGTGAAGCTCGAGCGCACGTGCATCGGGACGCCATGGTTGCGGGCGAACTCCACCGACCGCAGGGCCAGCACCCGGCCGCCGCTGGCGGCGATCTCCAGCATCTCCTCGAAGCTGACCCGGGGCAGCTTGCGCGCCTCGGGCACGATCCGTGGGTCGGCGCTGAACACCCCCGGGACGTCGGTGTAGATCTCGCAGACGTCCGCGCCGAGCACGGCGCCCAGCGCCACCGCCGTGGTGTCCGACCCACCGCGCCCGAGCGTGGTCACGTCCCGCTCCACCGACACCCCCTGGAAGCCGGCGACCACCGGCACGCCGCCCCCGGCCAGGGTGGCCTGCAGCCGCTCCGCCCGGATCTCCAGGATCTTGGCCCGGGTGTGGACGGCGTCGGTGATGATGCCGGCCTGGCTCCCCGTGTACGAGGTGGCCTCGACGCCGAGGCCGGCCAGGGCCATGCAGAGCAGGGACATCGAGATGCGCTCGCCGGCACTCAGCAGCATGTCGACCTCGCGGATGGGCTGCACGGTGCTCACGTCCGACGCCAGCCGGATCAGCTCGTCGGTGGTCTTCCCCATAGCGCTGACCACCACGACGACGTCGTTGCCGGCGCGACGGGTGCGGGCCACGTGGTCGGCGACGGCCCGGATCCGGTCGGCGTCGGCGACCGAGGTACCCCCGAACTTCTGCACTACCAGAGGCATGGGAGGCAAGGCTACAGGGGCCACCCCACCGGGCCGCCCGGGCCCGGGGCCGCGACACCCAGGCCCATGACAAGAGCGGCTATCCTGGACCCCGTGCCCACCGACAAGCGTCAACGCCAGAAGGCCGGACGGCAAGCCCGGCTGGAGGCCGAACAGAAGGCCCAGAAGCGCAGGCAGAACCTCCGGCGCGTCATCACCGTCGTGGTGGTTGCCGCCGTCGTGGTCGGGATCTCCTACGTGATCTTCAAGCCCTCCAAGTCCAAGGCGGCCGCGGCCACCTCGACGACGGTGGCCTCCACGACCACGACCACGACCCACCCGGCGCCGGCCGGCGGCTCGGGGGACAAGTCGCCGAGCGCCGTCACCACGTCGGCGGACTGCCCCACCAATTTCAGCGCCACCCTCAACAAGCCGTCCTACCCGTCGTATCCGCCGACGACCGTCGACCCGTCGAAGACCTATACGGTCACCGTGACCACCGACATCGGGCCCTTCACCATCCAGCTGGACCCCCAGCAGGCGCCGAAGACCGTCAACAATTTCCTCTTCCTCGCCAATCAGCACTTCTACGACTGCGTCGTCTTCCATCGGGTCATCCCGGGGTTCGTCGACCAGACCGGCGACCCCACCGGTACCGGCGCCGGCGGCCCCGGCTACCAGTTCGCCGACGAGCTCCCCAAGACGGCGACGCCGCAGTACCCCCTCGGTTCGGTGGCCATGGCCAAC
>JBKQRT010000097.1:0-26119 GCA_052143895.1 Acidimicrobiales bacterium
GCCACCCGCTCGACCGCAACCTCTACCAGGCGGTCAAGGGCCTGGCGGCAGCCGAACGGGTGGTGGGCGACGGCGGGGTGATCGTCCTCGCCGCCGCCTGCGTCGACGGCGTGCCGGCCGGGGGTGCCTTCGCCCGCGTCCTGGCCGAGGGGCACACGCCCGCCGCGCTGGCCGGGGCCCGCGGGCCGACCGGGCTCGACACCTGGCAGGCACAGGTACTGGGCCGCGTCCTGGCCCGCGTCGAGGTCTGGGTGCACACGTCGGGGGTCCCCGACGACGTCCTGTCGGCCGCCGGGATGGTCCCCGTCGACGACCTCGAGGCAGCGGTGGCGGGCGCCCTCGGCCGTCGCCCGGACCCGCGGCTCTGCGTGCTGCCCCAGGGTCCGCTCACCGTGGCCACGGTCGTACACCGTGCCTGATCCGGGTGACGCCGACCCGACCCATGTCCGGGAGCCGGGACCCGGATAGGGTGACACGTCGATGACCGACCAGGTGCAGTTCGACTTCGCCGTCCCGGACGAACTGCTGCGGGAAGTCGTCGCCAAGGCGGGCACGCCCGAGATCGTCGCCGACCTGGAGATGATGCCGGGCACGGGCGAGGGGAAGCCGCCGGCGCTCACCGGCATCCTCCACCAGTACGGCTATGCCCCACTGGTCCTCCTGACGGCGGCGGCCATGGTGCCGGGCAGTTTCGGCAACGGCATCACGATCATCGGTACCAACCTCGAGCGCTCGTTCCACATCCACGACGCCGCCCTCGGGGCGGTGGTCTTCGTGGCCTCGGTGGCCCAGCTGCTCTGGGCCGTCCCCCTGGCGCTGTGGGCCGACCGGGGGAGCCGCAAGGTGGTCGCCGGAGTGGCGCTCATCGTGTTCTCGGTGTTCGCCCCGCTCATGGCCGTGGCGTCCAGCGTCTGGGCCTTCACTTTCCTCTACCTGGTGGCGTCGGTCGGGTTCGGTGTCAACAACACCGTCCACAACTCGTACCTGTCCGACGCCTACCCGACCGAGGGCAGGGGTCGGGTGTTCAGCTGGCACAACCTGTCGGATCCGCTTTCCCAGACGATCGGCATCCTCATCTTCGGCTACGTCGTCACCGTCGCCCACAACTGGCGGTGGGGCCTGCTCATCGCCCTGGCCGGCATCCCCATCGGGTTCGCACTCTTCACGCTCCGGGAACCGGACAAGGGGGCCAACGAGTCGAGCTACATCCTCAAGGCCTCGGGCATGGACATCCATTCGCAGCAGAGCGACGCGCCCCGTGTCCTCCTCGGCCCGGCGGTCACCCGGCTGCTGCGCATCCGCTCGATCTACTACGAGCTCGTGGCGGTGGCCATCCTGGGGTTCGCCGGCACCGCCGCCCCGCTCTTCGGCAATCTCTACTTCTTCCGGCGGTGGGGCCTCGACACCGCCTCGCGGAGCGACGTCTACTCCATCATCGGCCTGGCCGCCTTCCTCGGCCTCCCGCTGGCCTACGTGCTCGGCGACCGCTACTTCCGGCGCGCCCCGCAGCGCCCGTTGGCCATCGCCGGGATCTGCATCACGGCCTACGGTGCGTTCTACGTGGCGTCGCTCTACATGCCGCAGCTGTGGATGGTGGTGACGCTGCAGTTCCTGGCCAACGCAGCGGTGTCGCCGCTCGCCATCTGCATCTTCCTCACGCTGGCCGCCACCGCCCCGCCCGAGATGCGCACCATCTGCTTCGCCATGTTCGGGGTCTACGCGCTGGTGTTCGGCGGCTTCACCGGTGCGGTCCTCCTCGGTGCCATCAGCGACGCCGTCGGGTACCTCCACGGGCCCACCGTGGCGCTCACCCTCATCGGTCCCGTGTGCGCCGTCGGCGGCCTCCTGCTCCTCCTCGGCTCCCGGCACGTGCGGCGCGACATCACCCTGGTCATCGAGGACGTCCTCGAGCGCCACGCCGAGGGCCAGCGTCGGCAGGCCGGGGGCGCCGTGCCCGCACTGCAGATCCACAACCTCGACGTCTACTACGGCTCGAACCAGGTGCTCTTCGACGTCAACCTCGAGGTGGCCGACGGCGAGATCCTGGCCCTGCTCGGGACCAACGGCGCCGGCAAGTCCACGCTCCTGCGGACGGTCGCCGGGCTGGAGCACCCGCACCGGGGCGTCATCAGGATCTTCGGCGTCAACTGCACGTTCCTCGAGCCCGAGCAGATCATCGACCGGGAGGTGGCTCTCCTGGTCGGGGGGAAGATGACGTTCCCGGGCCTCACCGTCCGCGACAACCTGCTGGTGGGCGCGCACTCGCTCCGCGGGCAGGGGTCGAGGGTCCGGTCCGCCATGGACGAGGCGATCGGGCGCTTCCCCGAGCTCGGTTCCCGGCTCCACCAACCCGCCGGTGCCCTGTCCGGTGGCGAGCAGCAGATGCTCGCCCTGGCTCGGGTGATGATGACCCGGCCCCGTCTGCTCATGATCGACGAACTGGCTCTGGGGCTCGCCCCGATGGCGGTCGACCGGCTGATGGCCATCGTCCGGGACGTGAACGACCGGGGCACCACGGTGGTCCTGGTGGAGCAGAGCGTCAACCGGGCCATGAGCCTGGCCACGCGTGCGGTCTTCCTCGAACGGGGAGAGGTCCGGTTCGACGGTGCGACCGCCGACCTCCTCGAACGGACCGATCTGCTGCGCCCGGTGTTCCTGGGCGCGGCCGCGGACGGGCTGGGCTAGCGGGCCAGCGGTGTCGATTCCCGGCTTCGTCATCGTCCAGGGGATCATCACCGGTCTGGGCTACGGGCTCCTGGCCATGGGGCTGGTCCTCATCTACCGGACCAACCGGGTCCTCAACTTCGCCCAGGGCCAGCTCGGCGTGGTGGCGGCCGTGTTCCTGGTCAAGTGCTTCTACGATTTCGGGTTCAACTACTGGTTTGCGCTGGTGCTGTCCATCGGGCTGGCGGCGGCGGTCGGGGCGCTGAGCGAGCTGCTGCTGCGGCGCCTCTTCAACCGACCGCGGGTCCTGGTGATGGTGGCCACCATCGGGCTGAGCCAGGTCCTCTTCGTCTTCACCGCGCTGCCTTTCATCCGGCCGAAGAACCTGTACAAGGCGTTTCCCGTGCCGTTCGACGTCACCTTCCACATCGGTACCTACCTCTTCGGCCCCGGGCAGGTGATGACCCTGGTGGTGGCGCCGATCGTGGCCCTCGGCCTGGCCCTGTTCGTCAAGTGGTCCACCTGGGGACTGGCCATGCGGGCCATGGCCGAGAACGGGGACTCGGCCCGGCTCTCGGGGGTGTGGGTCCGACGCACGTCGACGGTGGCCTGGACGATCGCCGGCGTCCTCTCCGCCTTCACGGCCGTGCTCACGTCGCCGGGTCAGACCTCCTCCCTGACCGAGGTGCTCAGCCCCGAGCTCCTGCTGCTGGCCCTCACTGCCGCCATGGTGGGGGCCATGACCAGCCTCACGGTGGCGTTCGTGGCCGCCATCGGGGTGGGCGTCGTGCAGGAGGTGCTGGTGTGGAACCTGGCCAGCACCGCCCAGGTGGACCTGGTCCTGTTCGCCCTCGTCATGGTCGTCCTGCTCGTACGGATCGCCGCCCTGCAGACCGGCGGGCGCAGCGAGGACCGCTCCTCCTGGCTCGAGGGGCCGCGGACTCAGCTGCGGGAAGACGGGCCGCTCCGCCGCCGGGTCGGTGCGGTGGGCGTCGCCACGGCGGCGGTCGCCGCCGCGCTCTTGCCGCTGGTCCTCGACACCGGGCGCACCTACCTCCTCTCCCAGATCTCCATCTACGCGGTCATCGCCCTGTCCCTCACGGTGCTCACCGGCTGGGCGGGACAGGTCTCGCTGGGGCAGTTCGGGCTGGTGGCCTGCGGCGCCCTGATGGCGGCGCATCTGGGCTCGAGCGTGCCGCTCGTGCTGCTCATGCCCTTCGCCGGCGCGGTCACCGCCGTCATCGCCGTGCTGATCGGGTTGCCGGCACTGCGTGTGCGGGGCCTCTACCTGGCCGTCAGCACCCTCGCCTTCAGCCTCTGGCTCATGGGGTCGGTGTTGGGCACGCCGTGCTGGACCGTCCCGCTGGTGAACCGGCGCGTCTGCACCGGACTGCCGAATCCGCAGTCGACCCTCATCGCCAGGCCGAGCCTCTTCGGGATCGACCTGGGTTCGGAGCGTGCCTTCGCCTGGTTCTCGCTGGCGGTTCTCGCCCTGTCGATCCTGGCGGTCCGCGTCTGGCGCGATCGGGGCGTGGCCCGTCGCTTGATGGCGGTCCGCGACAACGAGACCGGTGCGGGCACGACGGGCATCCCGCTGGCCCGCAGCAAGCTCCTGGCCTTCGCCCTGTCCGGCTTCATCGCCGGGTACGCGGGTGTCTGCCTGGCCTTCGCCACCGAGCGGTTCTCGAGCTCCACGTTCGATCCGACCTACTCGATCCTCGTGGTCTCGATGGTGGTGATCGGCGGCCTCGGCTCGATCGAAGGCGCCGTGCTGGGTGCCATCTACCTGGTGGGGCTGCCGGCGCTGTTCGGGACGACGTCCACCATCCAGTTCCTCACCAGCGGGCTGGGCCTCCTCGTCTTCATCCTCTACCTGCCCGGAGGCCTCGCCGAACTGCTCCATCGCCTCGGCGACGTGGTGACGCTCGGCATCGAGCGGATGGGTGCGGGCCGCGAGGGGGGCCCGATGATCGGACCGGCCGAGCCGGTGGTGGGTGAGGTGGCCGGATGACGGGTCCGGCCGGACGGGCCGATGCCCGCGGACCGGCGCGGCTCGAGCTCAGCGGGGTGGTCGTGGACTTCGGGGGCGTACGTGCCGTGGCCGGCGCCGACCTGTCCGCCGAACCCGGCGCCATCGTCGGTCTGATCGGCGCCAACGGGTCGGGGAAGACGACCATGCTCGATGTCGTCTCCGGCCTGGTGACCCCACGCGAGGGGTCGGTGCGCCTGGACGGTGAGAGCCTCGTCGAGTACCTGCCCGAGGAGCGCGCCGCCCTCGGGATCGTGCGGTCGTTCCAGGACTGCCGCCTCTTCCCCGAGCTGACCGTGGAGGACGTGCTGCTGTTGACCCTCGACGCCGCCCGGCCGGTCGGCGTGCTGGCGTCCACCCTCCAGTTGCCGTGGGCCCGGCGGTCCGAGCGGTCGAAGCGGACCGAGGTGGACGGGGTGATCCGGTCGTTCGGCATCGACCGCTTCCGCCGCCACCAGGTCTCCCAGCTCTCGACCGGCACTCGGCGGGTGGTGGACCTGGCCTCGATCGTGCTGGCCCGACCGCGCCTCCTCCTGCTCGACGAGCCGACCGCCGGCATCGCCCAGCGGGAGGCCGAGGCGTTCGTCCCTCTGCTGCGGCGCCTGCACGAGCTGGCCGACACCACCATCGTGCTGGTCGAGCACGACGTGCCGCTCGTGTTCGCCCTGTGCACCTACGTGGTGATGATGGAGACGGGCACGGTGGTGTCGTCGGGGACCCCCGAGGAGGTCAGCCGCGATCCGCGGGCGTTGACCGCCTACCTCGGCGCCAGCGAGGAGGCACTGGCCGCGTCCGGGTCACCGGCCCCGCACGGCCCTCCCGGAGCTCCTCCGGGCCCCGGGTAGGACCGCCGTCGCCCCGGTTCAGCGTCGCGGCATGGCGGGGCCGTAGGGGACGTCGCCCTGCAGGGTCACCCGGTGGCCGATGCGCGGGGCGTCGCCGTAGTCGTCGATGGCGTAGTGGAGGGTGCAGCGGTTGTCCCAGAACGCCACCGAGCCCGGGCGCCACCGGAACCGGCAGGTGAGCTCGGGCTGCTGGCAGTGGCGATAGAGCATCTCCAGGATGGCGCTGCTCTCGTTCTTCGACAGACCGAGGATGGTCTGGGTGAACTGGGGATTGACGAAGAGCCCGTTGCGGCCGTTCTCGGGGTGGGTCCGCACGACGGGGTGGAGGGCGGGCACGAGCTTCTCGAAGTGCTCGCCGTGCCATTCGTACCCGCCGCGGGTGTCGACGTCGGCGGCGAACCACGGGTCGAAGTGGACGGCGGTGAGGGTGTCGCACAGCGCCCGGACGGCCGGCGCCAACCGGTCGTAGGCATCCTCGAGGCTCGACCACACGGTGTCCCCGCCGACCTCGGGGACGGTGACCATGTAGAGCACGGACGCCGCCGCCGGGGCCTGGAGGAAGGTGACGTCGGTGTGCCACCAGCTGGCCCGGTCGTCGCGTCCGTCGATGGCCAGCACCTCGGTGCTCCCCTCGATGGCCGGCAGCACCGGGTGGCCCTCGGTCACCTCACCGAACTGGCGGGCGAAGTCCGCCTGGCCGGCCAGCGAGAGCTCCTGGTCACCGAAGAAGAGCACGTGGTGGGTCTTGAGGGCCTCCCGCACATCGGCCACCACCCGCGGGCCGAGCGGGCGGGACAGGTCGAGCCCGTGGACCTCCGCCCCGATGATGGGTGACAGCGGCCGAATGTCGAGATCGGTGGCGACGGCCATGGGGACCAGTGTGCACCACGCTGGCGGCCCGCTCAACCGGACCCCGCTCCCGCGTGTCCACGGGGGCCGCGCCCGTCGATGTGGCAACGTGGGGTCCAGGGCCCGGCCCCGTGGCGTGAACGGCCCTGGGACGAGAGGACGGCTGAACGTGACACCCGAGGATTCCAGGCACCGCAACCTCTCACCGTGGTACCAGGTGGTGCGTCGCCTGATGGACACCCGACCGGTCGACCCCCTGCCGTCCGACGACCTGTCCGGGTTCGAGCCGTGGCGGGCCCGGTTCGAGGAGCGCCTGCAGGAGGCGCTGTCACCGTGGCCCGACCGGGTACCGCTCGACACCGAGGTGACCGAGGAGGTGGCCTGCGACGGGTTCCGGAGGTCCCGCGTCGTGTTCGACACCGAGGGCGCCATGTCGGTGCCGGCGTTCCTGCTCGTCCCCGTCGGGCGCCGGTCGGCCGGACCGGCCGTCCTGGCCGTCCACGGACACGGGCCCGGCAAGTCCCAGGTGTGCGAGTCGGAGCCTGGAGCCGTGCGGGGCAGCGGGTACGCAGCCGAGCTGGCCCGTCGGGGCTACGTGGTGCTCGCTCCCGACCTCCGCTGCTTCGGCGAGCGCCTCGACTGGAACCCTCCGGACCACTACGCCTGCGACACCAACCTGGTCCATCAGCTGATGGCGGGCTGGAGCCCGCTCACCCAGAACCTGTGGGACCTGTCGCGCTCGCTCGACGTGCTGGAGGAGCACCCGCTCGTCGACCCGGACCGGATGGCCGTGCTCGGGTTCTCCTACGGGGGCACGCTCAGCCTGTTCCTGGCGGCGTGCGACCACCGGGTGGCGGCCGCCGTCGTTAGCGGCTACCTCGCCTCGTGGGGCGAGGCGCACAAGGTTCCGTGGAACATGTGCGGCTCCCAGGTCCTCCCCCGCATGCTAGGACAGATGGAGCACGCCGACGTGGCGGCGCTGGTGGCCCCCCGCCCGCTCTACGTTGAGACGGGCCGGGACGACCCGCTGTTCCCGCTGGACGCATCGGTCGGGACGGTGGACCGGGTTCGCCGCGTCTACGAGCGGTTCGGGGCCTCCGACCGGCTGGTGCACGACGTCGTCGAGGGTGAGCACCGGTGGGACGGGTCGGGCGCCTACCCGTTCCTGGACCACTGCCTGGGCGCACCGGGGTCCGCCACGTCGTAGGAACCGGGCGTGGAGAGCGGGCTGGCCCGGGGACGATCCGGTCAGCCGCCGGTGCGCAGCAGGCGGGCCGAGTCGGCGTCGAGGAACACCGTGGCCTGTGGTGTCCGCTGGAGGATGGAGGCCGGGCACGCCGTGCTCACCGGCCCTTCCAGCGAGGCCTGCACGGCCGCTGCCTTGCGTGCCTCGGGCACCACCGCCAGGACACGTGCGGCACGCAGCAGGGCGGGGATGGTGACGGTCATGGCCAGATCGGGCACGTCCGCGTCGGTGGCGAAGTGCCCCTCGCCGACCTGTTGGCGTCGGCACGCGGCGTCGAGCTCGACCACCTTCACGTCCCGGTCGTCGCGGAAGTCGGCCACGTGGGGGTCGTTGAAGGCCAGATGGCCGTTCTCACCGATGCCGAGACAGCACAGGTCGAGCGGGCCTTCCCGCAGCAGGGCCCCGTACCGGGCGCACTCCTCCTCCGGGGGGGCGAGCCCGTCGAGGTAGTGCGTGGCGAGCGGTCGTGCCGGCTCGACGATCCGCTCGTGGATCCAGCGCCGGAAGCTGGCGGGGTGGTCGGGCCCGACGCCCACGTACTCGTCCATGTGGAAGACGACGACACTGCCCCAGGGCACACCCCGTTCCGGCACCACCAGCGCGTCCACGAAGGCGAGCTGCGAGTTGCCGGTGGCGAACATGGCGCGGGCGACACCCTGTCGCTCCACGACGCCCTGCAGGACGGCGGCAGCCTCGGCGGCTGCCGCCTGGGCCATGGCCCCGGTGTCCGGGAGCACGACCGTGTCGGCGGACACGCCGCCTGGGCGTGCGCTTCGGCTCATGAGTGCACTGTAGGTGACGGGCGCGGCCTGGCCCCGAGGGGCGGCAGGATCCCGCTCGACGATCTAGAGTGATGGCCGCGTGGACCCAGGCCGGGCAGCGGATGCCCGGTGCTGCGGTGCAACCGGGGGAGTGCGCTATGACCGATCTGCCCGAGGTGATGCCGGTCGCCGTGCTGCGACGCCCCGGCACGGTGGTGGTGGAGGAACGGCCGGTGCCGCGGCCCGGCCCCGACGAGGTGCTGGTCGAGGTCGACCACTGCGGGATCTGCGGTTCGGACATCCACATGCTGCTCGAAGGCTGGGGCCAGGAAGGACTGGTGGCCGGCCACGAGTTCGCCGGCACCATCGCCGCCCTGGGCGACGAGGTGGTGGGCTGGGAGATCGGCCAACAGGTGGTGGGCGGGACCTCGCCCAAGTGCCTGCGGTGCCGCCGGTGCCTCGAGGGGAAGCCGTCGCAGTGCGAGAACCGGCAGGGCTCGGTGGTCGACGGTCGCGACGGCGCCTTCGCCCGGTACGTGCTGGTGCCGGCGGCGGCGCTGCTGGAGCTGCCAGCGGGGCTGACTATGCGCCAGGCGGCGCTGGCCGAGCCCCTGGCGGTCGCACTCCACGGGATCACCCGCTCGGGTGCAGTACCGGGCGACACGGTGATGGTCATCGGGGCGGGTCCCATCGGGGCCCTGGCCATCGCTGCCCTGGCGGCACGAGGCATCGGACCGATCCTCGCCGTCGAGCCCGGGGAGCGGCGCCGGAGGCTCGCCCGCGACCTCGGCGCCGAGGTGATGACCCCCGACGAGCTCGAGGTCTTCCCGACCTGGGAGCCCGAGCGCATCGCCGCCCGCGCCGCCCACGTGGTCCTCGAGTGCTCGGGCAAGAAGTCGGCCATGGAGGCCGGGTTCCACCAGCTGCGCCGGGGTGGCACGCTCGTCCTGGTCGGGGCCGGTCTCGACCAGCCGGCATTCGACCCCAACCGGTTCATCCTCAACGAGCTGCACGTGGTGGGGTCCTTCGTCTACGACCAGGACGGCTTCGAGCGGGCCCTCGACCTCCTGGCCTCCGACCGGTTCCCGACCGACCTGCTCATCGAAGCGGACGACGTGCCGCTCCACGGGCTGTCCGACGCCCTGGTCGGCCTCGCCGAGGGACGGCACGCCGGCAAGGTCATGGTCGCGCCCTGGCTGGTCGACGGCGCCGCGGGCGCCGGTGCCGGAGACCGGGGGGACCGATGACCCATCCCTACTATCCGTCGGGCACGCCACGCCTCAACCACGTGGCCATGAGCCTGTCTGCCGACCTTCTCGACGAGCACCACCGCGCCCAGATCTGCCGGTTCTGGAGCGAGGTCTTCGGGTTCGAGGAGCTGGAGGTCATGACCGAGGACCGTCGCCGGCTCATCCTGTCCTGCGTGCACTGGGACCAGTTCCTCTTCCTGATCGCCGACGACCAGCCGATGCACTGCCCGCGCCTCGACCATTTCGGGTTCGCCGTGGGGTCGATGGAGGAGCTGGTGGGGGTCCGGGACCGGGCGGCCGCCTTCCGGGAGCGCGACGACAAGGTTGACCTGATCGACCTGCGCACCGACGACCAGGGCGTCGTGAAGATCCACTCGACGTACGTCGGGTACCTCCTGCCGATGATGTGCGAGGTGCAGTGGTGGGAATTCGCCTCGTGAGCGACGACGGCGGCCTGCAGATCGGCGTCTTCGTCCCCCAGGGCTGGAAGCTCGAGTACCGGGGCTGGGACGCCACCGACGCCTGGGCCCGCTCGGTGGCGCTGGCCGAGCAGGCCGAGGCGTTGGGGTACGACCACCTCTGGGTCTACGACCACGTCGAGACGGTTCCCCGACGCGAGCCGACCCACGTGTTCGAGGCCTACACCATGCTCGCCGCCCTGTCGCAGCGGACGTCCCGGGTCGGGCTCGGCCAGCTGGTCACCTGCGCGTCCTATCGCAACGTCGGGCTTCTGGCCAAGGAAGCGGCCTGCGTCGACGTCTACTCCGGGGGCCGGCTCATCCTCGGGCTGGGAGCCGGGTGGTTCCACGAGGAGTACTGCTCCTACGGCTACGAGTACCGCCCCGACCGCGAGCGCCTGGCAGTCCTCGACGAGACCCTCGAGGCGGTCCGGCGCCTGTGGTCGGAGGAGACGGTCACCTTCGAGGGCGCCCACCTGCGGCTCGACGGCGCCTACTGCGACCCGAAACCGGTGCAGCAGCTGCCGCCCGTGCTGGTGGGCGGGGGCGGAGAGCAGATCAACCTGCGCATCGCCGCCCGGCGCGCCGACCTGACCAACTGGCAGGTCGGCATCGACGGCTTCCGTCGAAAGTCGGACCTGTTGGCGAAGTACTGCGAGGAGGTGGGACGCCCGTTCGGCGACATCGTCCGCACCCACGGTCCGGACTGCCGCCTCTTCGACACCGAGGCGGAGGCCGCGTCCTGGTGCGACTCCGAGGAGGGTGGCGACCTGTGGGGAGGCACGCCGACCGATCGCTACCTCGCCGACAACCTGGTCGGGACCGTCGAGCAGGTGGCGGAGAAGGCCCAGGCCTTCGTCGACGCCGGCTGCCGCGGCTTCATCCTGTGGCTGCGCGACTATCCGGGCGACGAGACGCTGCACCGGTTCATGGCCGAGGTGGTGCCGGCGCTCGAGGTCCCCTGAACGGGATCAGGCCGGTCCGGCGTCCGGCGGTGGTCTGCCGTCGCGGAGCTGCCGGCGCAGCACCTCCTTCTTGACCTTGCCCGACGGTGTCCGGGGCAGCTCCTCGACGATCCGGAGCTGCTCCGGCCACTTCTGGCGGGCCAGCCCTGCCCCCTGCAGGCAGCGCTGCACGTCGGACAGGTCGGGCACCCCCGCTCCCGGCACGATCCGGATGAAGGCGCAGACCTGTTCTCCCAGGCGCGGATGGGGAGCCGCCACCACCGCCACCTCGGCCACCCCGTCCATCTCGGACAGCAGCCCCTCCACCTCCGCGGCGCTGACGTTCTCACCACCGCGGATGATCACGTCCTTCTTGCGGTCCGTGATGGTGAGATAGCCGTCGTCGTCGAGCACGCCGATGTCCTCGGTGCGGTACCAACCCTCGTCGTCGAACGAGGCGACGGTCAGGGCCGGGTCCGTGTACCCCATGCAGCAGTCGGGGCCCCTCGACCAGATCTCCCCCGGCCGTCCGGGGTCGACCGGTCTCCCGTCCTCGTCCAACAGCCGGATCTCCACGCCGTCGAGCGGCCGGCCGTCGGTGGTGAGACGACGGTCCGCGGGGTCGCTGTGGCGCGAACCGGTGATCGACGGGTGCTCGGTCGACCCGTACATGCGCACGATGGAGATGCCCAGCCGGGAGGCCCGTTCCGCGACCGCGGCGGGGACGGCGGCGCCCCCCAGGCCCACGTAGTGCATGAGCTCGACGTGGGCCTGGGTGCAGTCCGGGTGGTCGAGCAGGCTGGTGAGGAAGTAGGTGGCACCCGAGCCGCAGGCCAGGCGCTCCTCGGTCATGATGGCGAGCAGGCGCCCGGGGTCCCACTGGTCGACCAGGTGGACGGGGTCCCCCTTGACGACCGGGATGAGCAGGGCGCCGAGCATGCCCATGGCGTGGCCGACCGGTGCGCCGGTGAGCGTCGGGTTCCCCCCGGCGGCGTTCATGGCGCCGAGCTGGCGGACCTCGGACCCGATCGTCCGGTGGGAGTGGATGACGCCCTTCGGGTCGGCCGTGGTGCCCGAGGTGTAGGCGATGAGCGCCGGCGACGACGGGTCGACGGCGGTCGGCACCCGGAGCCCGTCGTGGTCCTCGAGCTTGTCGAACGGGAGCAGGTCGGCGGCACCGTGCCCGTCGGCCCCGCCGACGACGGCGATGGTGTGGAGGGAGCCGAGTGCGTCACCCATGCGGTCGAGGCCGGCCAGGTAGTCGGTGCGGCCGAAGCGGGCGGCGGTCACCAGTACCCCGACCCCGGTGCGCCGTATGATGTAGGCGACCTCCTTCGGGCCGTAGAAGTGGACGATCGGCACCACCACCGCGCCGAGGAGGGCGGTGGCGTAGAAGGTGACGGCCGCCTCGACCCAGTTCGGCAACTGGAAGGCGACCGGGTCGCCCGGACGGACGCCGCGCCCGTGGAGCGCCGTCGCCAGCCGTCCCGCCCGCTCGCGCACCTCCCCGAAGGTTCCGGACCACGGGCGCGAGGTGGAGTGGATCCGGAAGACCTGGTCGGCGTGGCGCTCGAGAGCCCGGTCCAGGGCCACGCCCAGGGTCTGGTCGTCCCAGTGCCCCTCGGCCAGCCACCGTCGCTCGAGCTCGACCGGCACCGAACGGAGGGGCCACCGGTCCCCGCGACCGCTCACGCCCACGGCGGCCGGACGGGCGCCGCCTCGTACACGGCCATGTCGGCCACCCGGGAAGGGACCGGTGGCGCCGACGAACCGGGGTCGGCAGAACGCAGGGCGGCCACGTGGGCCTCGAGGTCGGCCATGCGCTCCCACCGCTCGATCACGTGCACCTTGCCGGGGTCGCCGGCGTCGGCCGCGAAGGCGTAGCCGATGCACCCCTCCTCGGCGAGCGTGGCCGCCACCTGGGCCCGCTTGCCCTCGAGGTAGCGCTCGCGGTCGGCCGCGGCCACCTCGATCGTGCCCATCACGATGATCATCTCGGCTGCTCCCTCCCGGTCCGCACCCGCTCCCGCCGTGGGGTCCTGTGGCCACGAACACTACGATGATCGGCGTCGACGGGCGACGTGCGACGGGTGACCGGGAGGTGGTGCGGTGGATCAGTCGGGTTACGAGGAGCGCCCCGACTACCGGGTCGACATCCTCGCCCGCCGCAACCGGGTGACCGTGTCCGTCCGCGGGGTGGTGCTCGCCGACAGCACCGGGTGCCTCCTGGTCGACGAGCAGGACCACGGCCTGGTGTTCTACTTCCCCCCCGGCGACGTGCGGCTCGACCTCTTCATCGGGGACGACCGCACCAGCCGGTGCCCGTACAAGGGCACCGCCACCTACCGGCGGTATCGAAATGACGGCGCGGACGTCCTCGTCTGGTCCTACGACGACCCGTATCCACAGGTGGCCCGCCTGGCCGGCCATCTCGCCTTCTTCCAGGACGCAGTGGACCTCCGCGTCGGGGTCGCCAATCCTCCGGTGTCGGGTCGTTGACGCGCGAGACAGGGGCGGCCGGCGAGGGGTCGAGCGTGGCCCGCATGCTGAGTGTCTTCGACGTGGTCGACGAGGGGGCGCACCGGTTCGTGGGCACCAGTGACGGCGGCGACCGTCGTGTGGTCGACGGCAGCCAGCTCCTGGGTCAGGCGATCGTGGCCGGGTCGAAGGCGCTCCCTCGTCACGCGGTGCGCTCGGCGCATGCGGTGTTCGCCCGGGCGGTGGACGACGAGCGCCCGGTCTGGTTCGCGGTCGACGTCACCCACGAGGGGCGCACCGTCGCCGCCGCCGTCGTCACGGTCGGACAGGCCGAGCGGCGGTGCGCCTCGGTCAGCCTCCTGCTCGATGTCGAGCAGGAGGACGTGATCCGGCACGGGGCAGCCGCCCCGGACGTGGGCCGCCCTGACGACGCCACGTCGTTCGACATGCCGATGGCCGGTCGCCGGCTGGCACTGGTCGGTGTCGTCGACCCGAACCGCCCCGACGAGGTCGGCCCCCCGGTGCTCGACGCGTGGGTGCACTACGAGCCGGTTCCAAGTCGTACCGACCTGGCCAGGGCGCTGCTATCGCACTTCACCGGCCATCTGTCCATCTCGGCGACCATGCGGGCCCACCCGGGCTTCGGCACGTCCATGGCGCACCGCACCGTCTCCACGGCGGTGATGAGCATCACCGTGACGTTCCACGAGCCGGTCGCCTGGGACGGCTGGCTCCTCTACCACCACGAGAGCGTCCATGTGGGCGGCGGGATGTCCTACGTCCGGGGACAGGTCTTCACCGAACAAGGTCGCCTGGTCGCCTCCTTCGGGCAGGAGGGCATGATCCGGGCGTTCGCCGGCGATCCGTCCGTCGGCTCGCTGCCCGTCGACGCCCGGCTGTAGCGGGGCGCGGGCCGACGCGGGGGTGCGGACCGCCCACCCGGCAGCGGGCGCCGTTAGTGTGGCCGTGTGCGGGCCCCGGTGGGCGCCCGGGGACGACTCGAGAGGCAGGTGAACGGTGAAATTCGCGCTGTCCCTCGGACAACTCAACCCGACGGCGTGGACATCGGTCACCGAGGAGGCGGACCGCCTCGGGTACGACTCGGTGTGGATGCCTGAGCACCTCGTGCTCCCCGTGGACATGGGGGGGAGCCCGCACGCCGGCGCGGACCATCCGCCCATCCCGCCCGGGATCCCGGTGTACGACCCGCTCGTCTACCTGGCGTTCCTGGCCGCCCGCACCGAGCGCATCCGGTTCGGGACCCAGGTCTACAACATCGGGCTCCGGCATCCGTTCTCGACCGCCAGGGCCGTGGCCTCCCTGGACATCGTCTCGAGGGGCCGGCTCGACTTCGGCATCGGTGCCAGCTGGCTCCGTTCGGAGTGGCAGGCCGTGGGACTCGACTTCGACACCCGGGGAGCCCGGGTCGACGAATCGATCGAGATCTGTCGGCGGCTGTGGTCTGATGAGGTGGTCGAGCACCACGGGAGGTTCTTCGACTTCGCGCCGGTCATGTTCGAGCCGAAGCCCGTGCAGGTGCCGTGGCCGCGACTGCACATCGGTGGGGACGGCCCGGCGGCGCTGCGGCGGGCGGCGACGGTGGGCGACGGCTGGGTGCCGATGAACCACACGCTGGACGAGATTCCGGCCACGGTCGCCCGGCTCGCCGAGCTGCGGGCCGCGGCGGGCCGGGCGGGGCGCACGGAGGTGACGCTCGGTGCCGAGATCACCGTCCCGGCCGACGTCGAACGGCACGCGGCTGCCGGGATCGACCGGCTGTTCGTCAAGCCGTGGCACCGGACCTCCGACGCACTGGAGGGCATCCGCCGATTCGCCGGGGAATTCATCGAAGCCTGACCAGCCGGGACGGGCGGGGCATGGTCCTCGCCACGCAAGGTCCTCGCCATGCATGGTCCCGCCGACGAGTGGATCGCGCCCGGAACGGTTGCCTCTACAATGGCCGGGAAGGACATCCCCCACACAGGGAGGCACGTCTGCCGGTGCCCGAGCAATGCAGTCCCAGCAAGTGTGCGGCGTCGGCGGTGGCTGGCGCCACCACCGGCACGCTACCCGGCGGCGGTGGCTAGGGGGTGGTCTACCTCCTGGCGCTGACGGCGGCACTGGCCAACGCGCTCACCAGCATTCTCCAGCGCATGGGGGTGGAGGATGCTGGTGAGGAGACGACGCTCCGGCTCAGCCTCATCACCCACGCCCTCAGACGCGGGGTGTGGCTGCTCGGGTTCGCCTTCATGGTGGCGTCGTTCGTCTTCCAGGCGGTGGCCCTCCACCTCGGCGACCTGAGCCAGGTCCAGCCGATCCTCACCACGGAGCTCCTGCTGCTCGTCATCATCCTGGCCACGTGGTTCCGCTTCCGGATCGGTGCGCGCGAGTGGCTGGCCTGCCTGGCCGCCGCCGGTGGGCTGGCCGGCTTCCTCGTGTTCGCCCAGCCGGGTGGCGGGAACCAGGTGCCCTCGACGACGGGTTGGATCGTGGCCGGCTCGGCGTGCGCCGGGGTGGTCGTGGTGACAGTGGCGCTCGGGACCCGCGGCCCACGCTGGTGGCGGGCGGCCATGTTCGGCGCCGCCGGCGCCGTCGGTTTTGCCTTCACCGCCTCGCTCATCAAGGCGGTGGGCGACTACGTCGCCGGCAGCGACTGGACGCAGATGTTCGTGCACTGGCAGACCTACGGCCTGGTCGTGTGCGGACTGATCTCGGTGTTCCTGGCGCAGAACGCCTTCCACGCCGGACCCATCGCCGCCTCCCAGACCTCCCTCGTGCTGGTCGATCCCCTGGCCAGCATGGCCCTCGGCATCGGGCTGTTCGGCGACAACCTGCGAACCTCCGGGGCATTCGGGCCCCTCGAGGCGGTGTCGCTGCTGGTCATGTTCATCGGCGCCGCCTCCATCGCCCAGTCGCCGCTCATCTCCGGTCTCAAGGGAGAGGACGAGCGCTACGCCGAGCTGCTGTCCCTGCGGTCGCGCTCCCCCCGGCTCATCGAGGCGGTGCAGGACCAGGTGCCACCTGAGGCGGCCGAGCGACTGGTGCACGAGCGGGTTCCCAGCCAGGGTGGTCCGGGCTGATCCTCCGATCCGCGGGTCGGTCGGCCTCCCACGGTCCCCGTGCGCGCCGCTGCCACCGACGGGGACGGTTCGGTAGTGTCGGGACCATGGGCGACGACCGGGTGGCGGGGTCGAGGAGCGGTCGACCGTGGTGAACGCCGGCCACGCCACGGACGCGGCACTCGGTGCGGTCCCGTCGCGGACCGCACTGGTGGTGGACGGCGTCCAGACCACCTACGAACAGCTCGAGCGCCTCATCACGAGAGCGACCGTCGCCCTGGCTGCGGCCGGGGTCGGCCCGGGCGACCGGGTGGCCCTGGTGAACCTCGGAAGTGCGCTGTCGGTTGCGACCATCCTGGCGTCCGCCCGCCTGGGTGCGGCGTCGGCCCAGATGAACGCCTATCTCACGCCCGGCGAGCTGTCCCGGCTGGTCGAATTGGTGGGCGCCCGGGTCGGCGTGGCCGGGGACCCGTTCGCCGACGGCCTCCGGCGAGCGGTCGACGGGCCGGTGCTCGGCCAGCGGGAGGTGGACGCGGTCGACGCCGGCCCGGGAGCCGTTCCTGCCACCGTCGGCGCGGAGGAGGACGCCGCCCTGGTGCTGTTCACGAGCGGGACCACCGGGCTGCCGAAGCCCATCCCCATCAGTCATCGTGCCATCGCCGACCGTCTGGCCTTCTACGCCAAGTCCATCGAACCGGACGGCGCCCAGGTGGTCGACATGATGTCGGCCCCCATCTTCCACATCGCCGGCACTCTCGGCCTGTTCGTCTCGCTGTCCCAGGGGAAGCAGCTGGTCGTCCTGCCCAGGTTCGACGCCGGCTCGTGGCTGTCGCTCGTGGAACGGCACCGGGTGGCCCAGACGTTCGTGGTGCCGACCATGCTCCGGCGCATCCTCGACCACCCGCGGTTCGCCAGCACCGACCTGAGCTCGCTGCGGGCGGTGAGCTACGGGGCGGCCGCCGCACCCGTGGACCTGATCCGCCGGGCGGTGGCAGCCCTGCCCCAGGTCGACTTTTCGAACACGTTCGGCCAGACCGAAACGCTCGGCGCCTACGCGGCCCTCACGCCGGACGACCACCGGCGTGGCGACAGGCTCGACTCGGTGGGCAGGCCGCTTCCCGGTGTCGAGGTCAAGGTCGTCGACCCGGTGACGGGGCAGCCAGTGGCACCCGGCACGCCGGGCGAGCTGTTGGTGCGCGCCGGTCAGAACACGACCGACGAATGGCTGCACACCGGCGACACCGGCTGGCAAGACGACGCGGGCTACCTCTACCCGTCGGGTCGACTGTCCGACACCATCAACCGAGGGGGCGAGAAGTTCGGACCGGTCGAGGTGGAAGAGGTCCTCCGGACCCACCCCTCGGTGGTCGACGTGGCCGTGGTCGGCGTGCCCGATCCCGAGCTGGGAGAACGCGTGGGTGCGGTGGTCGTTGTGTCCGAGCCGGTCGCGGCCGGGGCGCTCGTCGGTCACTGCGCCACCCGCCTGGCCACCTACAAGGTGCCCGAGTTCGTCGGGTTCGTCGACGAGTTGCCGGTCAGCGTGCTCGGCAAGCTCGACCGGGCCGCGCTCCGGACGCTCCTGCAGGATGCACCGGTGGCCGCCCGCCCTCCCGCCTGACCGACCGCACCGGTGGCCGGGACCGCCGGACCCTGGCCGTGCGCGCTACGGTGCGCAGCGGGCACCGAGCGCCCACCCGGCGGTGCCCCCCGCCCTGCACCGTCCGGCGACCGGCATGAAGACTGGGAAGGAGCCCCAGGTGGCAGACGACATCCTGAGCACGATCATCGGCAAGCCGACCGGCACCACCGTGGTCACGGTGGAGCGGGGGCAGCTGGCGCTATTCGCCACCGCCGTCAAGGAGCAGAGCCCGATCTACCGCGACCCGCGCGCCGCCGCCGATGCCGGGCTCGCCGGGATCCCCGCGCCACCGACCTACCCCTTCGTCATGGACAACTTCGGGGCCTACCCCGAGCTGCAGCCCGAGGACGCACCGCGTGGCAACCCGATGGCCGAGGTGCTCGGACCGTTGATGGCCAACGGTGGGCTGATCCTCCACGGCGAGCAGGAATTCACCTACCAGCGCCCGGTGTTCGCCGGCGACGTGCTGGTGGGGGAGGGCACCGTCGTCGACGCGTACCAGAAGGAGTCGAAGGGCAGGACGATGACCTTCGTGGTGGTGGAGACGGCATGGAGCGACCGGGCCACCGGCGAGCCCGTGTGCACGTCCCGGATGAACATCATCCACCGGGCCTGATGGCCGCTCCCGCCAGCGACCAGGGGGACGGCGACCCACGCGACCCGCAGTCCCGGCCCGTGCTCCGCCGCGTCGAACGTGGTGTCGCCCGGATCACCCTCAACCACCCCGAGGCCGGCAACGCCCTGACCCCCGAGATGCGGGACCAGGTCATCGCCTGGCTGGAGGAGGCCTCGGCCGACCTGGCCGTCCGGGCGGTGGTGCTCACCGGCGCGGGGGAGAAGGGATTCTGCACCGGGGCGGACCTCCGCTCGCAACCACCGGGCCCGCCCCGCCCCGAGGGCGCGCCCGCCCGCGCCGTCGGCGAGGCCGCCCGCCTCATCCGGACCGGGTGGCAGCGCCTGGTGTCGGCCGTGCTCGACTGCGAGAAGCCGGTCATCGCCGCCGTCAACGCCACGGCCGCCGGTGGCGGCATGCACCTGGCGCTCGCCTGCGACCTCGTGCTGGCGGCCGAGGAGGCCACGTTCATCGAGGTGTTCGTCCGCCGGGGGATCGCCCCGGACGCCGGGGGGGCCTACCTGCTGACCCGGCTGGTCGGTCCCCAGCGGGCGAAGGAGCTGTTCTTCTTCGGGGACGACCTCTCGGCCGTCGACGCCGAGCGCCTGGGCCTGGTCAACCGTGTCGTCCCCCGGGCCCGGCTGCAGGACCTGGCCGACGAGTGGGCCGCCCGCTTGGCGGACGGGCCGACCACGGCCATCGGCGCCGCCAAGTACCTGACCAACCGGTCCCTCGAGTCGGACCGGGCCACCGCCCTCTGGGACGAGGCCGCCATCCAGGAGCTGGTGACCAGGACCGAGGACTGCCGCGAGGGTCTGGCCGCGTTCGCCGAGCGCCGGGCCCCGGTGTTCCGGGGCTGGTAGGCGCGGCCGTCCGACGAGAACCGGTTCTTGTTTGCTGCGGCGAGCTGCTAGAAACTCTGCTGTGACCTCGATCTCCGTGAGCACGTCCGCACGGCCGCCCCACGCCGCCGGGGTCTGACCGTGGCCATCGGGATCCGCGACGAGCACGAGGAGCTGCGGCTGTCGCTGCGGCGCTGGGCCGAGTCGCACTGTCCACCGACGGTGATCCGCGCCGCCCTCGACGCCGAGGTCGACGCGCTCCCTCCCTTCTGGGACGACCTGGCCGCCCAGGGCACGCTGGGCATCCATCTCCCCGAGGAGTTCGGTGGCCAGGGGGCCGGGATGGTCGAGCTGGCCGTGGTGGCCGAGGAGCTGGGCCGGGCGGCCGCGCCGGGCCCGTGGTCCTCGACCGCGGTGGTGGGCGCCGTGGTGGCCGACTGCGCGACACCGTCCCAGGCCAAGGAGCTGCTCGTCGGACTGGCCGACGGCACCACCCCGGCCTCGCTGGTCGTCCCCACCGGCCGGTCCGACGGGGCGGCCGAGGCCCGTCCCGGTCTGTCCGGCCGACAGGGAGCGGACGGCGCGCTGCGCGTGGACGGTCGGCTCTGGCCGATCCCCAGCGGCGCCGTGGTGTCGCTGGTGCTGGCGCCGGTGGCGGTCGGGGGCGGGGTGACGTGGGTCCTGCTCGAGCGGGACGACGCCGCTGACGTCGAACCGCTGGCGAGCTTCGACCCCTCCCGGCCCTCGGCGCGGTGGGCGGTGGGCGGCGCCACGGTGCCGCCCGGGCGCGTCCTGGCGGACGCGACAGCCGAGCGGGTCCGTGACCTGGCACTCGTGGTGGCGTCGGCCGAAGCCGTCGGCGGGGCCCGGTGGTGCCTCGAGACGGCCGCCGAGCACGCCCGCACCCGTCATCAGTTCGGGCGGCCGATCGGCCAGTTCCAGGGCGTGAAGCACCGCCTGGCGGACTTGCTCGTCACCGTCGAGCAGGGAGTGGCGTCGACGTGGGATGCGGCCACCGAGGTGGACGACGGGTACGGCCGTCCAGCGACCGGCGAGGCGCCCGCCGTCGGCCCGGGAGCGACCGGCGACCGCGGGCACCTGGCGGTACAGCTGGCCGCCACGGTGGCGCTGGACGGGTACGTGCAGGCCGCCAACGGGGCGATCCAGGTCCTCGGGGGCATGGGCTTCACCTGGGAGCACGACGCCCACATCCACCTCCGCCGGGCCACCACGCTGCGCCAGCTGGCCGGCGGCACCGCCCCGCTGCGGGCCGAGGCCTCGCGCCTCGCGCTCGCCGGATGGCGTCGGCGGCTGACCCTCGAGCTGCCCCCCGAGGCGGAGGTGCTCCGCGAGCGGCTCACACCGATCGTGGCGGCCATCGCCGCCCTCGAGGACCCCGCCGAGCAGCGGCGGGAGCTGGCGGACGAGGGCCTGCTGGCGCCGCACTGGCCCTCGCCATGGGGCCGGGACGCCGGCCCTGTCGAGCAGTTGGTGATCGACCAGATCTGTGCCGACGCCGGGATCCGGCGCCCCAACCTGGCGGTGGCCGCCTGGGCACTTCCCACCATCATGGCCCACGGCACCCCGGAGCATGCCGAGCGGTGGGTGGCACCGACGCTCCGGGGCGAGCTGCTCTGGTGCCAGCTGTTCAGCGAACCGGGCGCCGGATCCGACCTGGCGGCACTCAGTACCCGGGCCAACCGTGTCGAGGGCGGGTGGTCGCTCGAGGGACAGAAGGTGTGGACCTCGGTGGCTGCCCGGGCGGACATGGGGATCTGCCTGGCCCGCACCGATCCCGACGCGCCCAAGCACCGGGGCATCACCTACTTCCTCGTGGACATGAGGTCGCCGGGCATCGAGGTGCGACCACTGCGGGAGATCACCGGCGCCGCCCTGTTCAACGAGGTGTTCTTCGACGGGTGCTTCGTGCCCGACGACTGCGTGGTCGGCGAGGTCGGCGGGGGGTGGAAGCTCGCCCGGACCACGCTGGCCAACGAACGCGTGTCGCTCTCCTCGGACTCCGCCTTCGGCGGTGCCCTCGAAGGCGTGCTGGGCCGGGTCACCGCCCGCCCCGAACTCCACGACCCGGTCACCCTCGACCGCCTCGGCCACCTGCTGGCCGAGGCGCAGTCGCTCGCCCAGCTGGGCATGCGGGCCACCCTCCGTTCGGTCGGCGGACTCCAACCGGGCTCGGAGTCGAGCGTTCGCAAGCTGCTCGGCGCCGAGTTCGAGCAGCGGGTCCACGAGTTCGGGCTCGACCTGTGCGGCCCGGACGGTGCGGCGACCGAGGGGGACGCCACCGTGTCGGCCCACGGGGTACTGCAGAGCAAGTGCCTGACCATCGCTGGTGGCACCAGCGAGGTCCAGCGCAACGTGATCGGTGAGCGCCTGCTCGGCCTTCCGCGGGACCCCGAGCCGGGCCGTTGAGTGTGTGGCAGTGTTGACGGGTTGACGCGTTGACGGCAGGGGACGTCACGTCCCGGGACGGAGGTCGGAACAATGGGTGAGCAGGTGCTGTACGCCGAGGACGTGGCCGAAGGGGACGAGGCGCCGGTGAAGCGCCACGTCCTCACGCGCACCGACCTCGTCGTCTATGCCGGCGCCTCCGGCGACTTCAATCCGATGCACCACGACGAGGTGGCGGCGAAGGCGGCCGGGCAGCCGAGCGTGTTCGGCCACGGGATGTTCTCCATGGGGCTGCTCGGATCGGCGATCTCCGAGTACGTGGGCGTCGGCAACATCCGGCGGTACCAGGTGCGGTTCGCCAAGCAGACCTGGCCCGACGAGGAGCTCAGCACGAAGATCGTCGTCACCGGCACACGGATCGTAGGCGACGATCACCTGGTCGATCTCGACGTCCGCCTCGTCAACGCAGACGGCGAGGAGAAGGTCGTCGGCGCCGCGACAGCGGTGGTGGCCTCCCGCTCCTGACCCGCCACCGGACGACCCGCTCGTACCGGCAGCACCGCAGCACCGGGTGCGGGCTGCGGGCTGCGTGCCAGGGCGACCGCTAGGCCAGGCTGAAGGGCGGCACGCCCGACGAGATGCCCTTGAACAGCTCGCCCTTCGCAGCGGCCAGCTCGGCCGGCGTCCACATCGACTCACGGTGGATCTCCCCGATCGGGTGGAACCCGCCCATCGCCCAGATGTCGCCGCCGTAGACGACGAAGTTCTGCCCGCTGATGTCGGCCGCATCCTCCGAGGCGAGGAAGGCGACGAGCTGGGCCACGTTGCGGGGATCGAACTTGTCGAAGCCGTCCTCGGCCTTGAACATGTCACCAAAGAGGTTCTCGGTCATCCGGGTGCGGGCCCGGGGCGAGATGGAGTTGACGGTGATCCCGTAGCGGCCGAGCTCGCGTGCCAGCACCCAGGTCATCGAGGCGATGCCCGCCTTGGCAGCCGAGTAGTTGGCCTGTCCGGCATTCCCGAAGAGTCCCGCCTCGGATGCGGTGTTGATGATCCGACCGGAGACGTCCTCGCCGGCCTTGGCCCGGGCCCGCCAGTAGACGGCGGCATGGTGGGAGGGAGCGAAGTGGCCCTTCAGGTGCACCCGGATGACGTCGTCCCAGTCCGACTCCTCCATGTTGAAGCACATCTTGTCCCGAAGGATGCCCGCGTTGTTGACCAGGATGTCGAGTTGGCCGAAGGTGTCCACCGCCTGGTCGACGAGGGATTTGGCCCCCTCCCACGAGCTCACGTCGGAGGCGTTGACCGCACCGTCACTGCCCCCGGCCTTGATCAGCTCGACGACCTCCTCGGCCGGGTGCTTGTCCCCACCCTCGCCCTGCAGCGAGGCCCCGACGTCGTTGACGATGACCTTGGCTCCCTCGGAGGCGAGCAGCAGGGCTTCCTCTCGCCCGATGCCGCGTCCCGCGCCGGTGACGATGGCCACCTTGCCGTCGAGCATTCCCATGATGTCCTCCTGTGGCTGATTTCCGGCAGTCGATGCCAGAGTCTGTGGTCGGTGTCGCGCGCCCCACGCCGAGGGTGTCGTTCGCCGGGCACCCCGGCCCACGGCCCGGACCACCCGCCGGCGTGGCGACGGAACCGGGGAAGCATGGCCGAAACACCCGTCCCCCGGCAAGACGGGACGATCGGGGCACCCGTGCGGGTCCGCCCTCGGCAGCCGCTCAGTCGGTCGGAGGTGCCGGTTCGAGGACGAACACGGGGATCTCCCGGTCGGTCTTCCGCTGGTAGTCGGCGTAGTCGGGGTAGGCGGCGACGGCGCGCTCCCACCATGCCGCCTTCTCGTCACCGGTGACCTGGCGGGCCACCATGTCGGTGCGCCGGGGTCCGTCCTGCAGCTCGACGCGCGGATCGGCGACGAGGTTGAAGTACCACTGCGGATGGGTGGGTGCTCCGCCCTGCGATGCCACGACGGCGTACCGCCCGTCGTGCTCCACCCGCATCAGGGGAGTCTTGCGGATCTTGCCCGAGCTGGCGCCGCGGCTGGTCAGGATGATGACCGGCATCCCCCGGAGGGTCGTCCCCTCGGTCCCCCCTGAGCTCTCGTACTGCTCGACCTGCGTGCGGACCCACTCGGCGGAGCTGGGTTGGTACTCACCTCGGAGCGGCATGCCCCACAGTTACCACCGTCCGACAGCCAGCGCCACCGGCTGTTGCACCCAGAGGCCGTCCGAATCGGCGCCAGTCCGACTCGAGGCTGGAGCAACCGGCAGGACCCCGTGCGCCCGTTCAACCGACGATGCGTTCGCCGATCGGACCGAGGATCAACATGGGAAGGTAGATCAAACCGCCGACGATCACGATGACCCCGAGCAGGAAAGCCATGAACGTCGGTCCGGTCGTGTCCAACGTCGCTCTGGTCGTCGCGTGGGGACGGGCGCCGGCCAGTGACCCGGCCACGGCGAGCACGAGGACGATCGGGACGAATCGGCCGGCCAGCATGGCCAGGCCGAGCATGGTGTTGTACCACGGCGTGTTGGCCGCCAGTCCGGCAAAGGCGGATCCGTTGTTGAGCGTCGCTGAGGCGAAGGCGTAGGTGACCTCGGTCAGGCCGTGGAAGCCTGGGTTGAGAATGGAGCTCGTTCCGGGCCCGATCACCAGGGAGATGCTGCCGAACAACAGGATGATGATGGGGGTGGACAGTACATAGGCAATGACCAGTTTCATCTGTGGCGCGCGGATCTTCTTGCCGAGGAACTCCGGAGTCCGACCGACCATCAGGCCCGCCACGAACACGGCCAGGAGCACGAACACGAGCATCGTGTAGAGGCCCCCTCCGTCACCACCGGGACTCATTTCGCCGAGCACGATGCCGATCAGAGCCCCCGCACCACCGACCGCCGTGTAGCTGTCGAGCGACGAGTCGGTGGCGCCCGCCGTCGTCCCCATGGTCCCCGACGTCATGAGCGCCGATCCGTCCGGCCCGAACCGGGTCTCCTTCCCTTCCATGTTGCCGCCGGGGTTGACGCCGCTCGCCACCTGCGATACGTGGGCGGGAAGCAGGACGTTGCCGTGTGCCTCTGCCTCCATCGAGATCAGGGTGTGCCCGACGAAGAGGAGCGCCATGACGGTCACGATGGCCAGTCCCTGCCGCTTGTTCCCGATGAGGCGTCCGAACATCAGGGCGATGGAGAACGGCAGGACGATCACCACCAGGAGGTCGAACAGGTTGGTGAAGCCGGTGGGGTTCTCGAAGGGATGGGCCCCACCGACGCCGTAGAAGCTGCCGCCGTTGGTCCCGAGCAGCTTGATGGCCTCCATCGAGGCAACGGGGCCGCCGGGGATCTTTTGCGTGTGACCGGCCAGGGTGCTGGCGATACGGAATCCACTGAAGTTCTGCACGGCACCCTGGCTGATCATCACCAGTGCGGCCAGCAATGACAGCGGCACGAACACGCGCACCAGGCTTCTCGTGATGTCCGACCAGAAGTTGCCGACCGTACGGGCGTGGCCGGCAATGCCCCGGACGACGGCCAGGGCCACCGCCAGACCGACGGCAGCCGCGGTGAACTGGGCTACCACCAGCCCTGCCATCTGGGCCAGCTCGCTCGCCTGGCTCTCGCCTTCGTATACCTGCCAGTTGGTTCCGGTGACGAAACTGATGGCCGTGTTGAACGACAGGAGGGGGGACATCCCCTCGGTGTGCGTCGGATTGAACGGGAGGATCCCCTGCAGTCGGAGAAGGGCGTAGAGGAAGAGCGTGGACACGAGCCCGAATGCCAGCACCGCCAGCGCGTAGCTTCTCCAGGTCGAGGGGATGTCCGGATTGATCCCGATGGTCCGGTACACGCTCCGTTCGACCGGGAGGAACACCCGGTCACCGGGTGCCGGCCCACCCCGGAAGGTCGCCGCCAGGTAGCGACCGAGCAGTGGCGCGGTGATCACCGTCACCACGCCCACGAAGGCCAGCTGGGCCCATCCCCACGCGCTCATCGGAGTCGGTCCAGGGCCAGGTTGAGCTCGAGCACGTTCACCG
>JBKQRT010000098.1:0-4642 GCA_052143895.1 Acidimicrobiales bacterium
CGCCAACAACCGGGTGGAAGCCGATCACGGACGCCTGAAGGCCAGGCTTCGACCGATGCGCGAGTTGAAACGGGACCGGACCGCCAGCGTCGTCATATGAGGTCACGCCTTCATCTAGAACCTGCGGCGAGGCCACTACGAACTCGGGGTCGAGGCGCTCCGAGGGCTGACCGTAACCGCAGCGTTCGACGAAATCGCAGTGGTCATCTGAACAGCGGATCTCACCGGAGCTGGCTGGCCCGCGTCCGACGATTCGTCAATGCAACAGAGCCTGCCTCGGCGGTCCCGGCCCTGATTGACTCCGGTCCCAAGCGGGTCGGGTTGGCCCTGCTCGGCATCGCCGACCCGGAGCCGGTGCCGGTCCGTCAGGTCATCGAGGCCCTGGCCCGGATGAAGGGGCGGCGCTGCCGGATGGTGGCCGTCGACTAGCGGCCGGTGCGCGCCGGCCTCCGGCTGGCCGAGCGGCTCGGCGAGCCGCTCCCCTTCCGGGCCGACTCACTCCTCGGGCTCGCCCACCCGGCGCCCTCCGTTCCCAACCTCGAGGTGCTGGACGGACTGGGAGTCTCGCTCCGCCGGTTCGGGCAGCCCGTCCCGGGCTGAACCGGTCAACCGCTCGGTCAGCCGGTCAGCCGGTCAGCCGGTGACGGCCAAGCAGTCGGTGCAGGTCACCTTCCCCCCGTCGGGGTTGGTTACCAGCAGGTTGTAGGACCCGGCGGCCACCGAACCGGTCACCGACACCTTGAGGCCGAGGTCGGTGGCGCTGACGAAGGTTGCCTTGACGGTGATGCCGCCATGCGAGGTCACCGTGACTCCGGACTCGAACCCGGTACCGACCAGGGTGACCGCCTGATTCGCCTTACCTGCGGTCACGGTGGACGGCGTCAATGAGGCGACCGTCGGCGGGGTGGGTGGTGCTCCGACGGTCACGCAGGCGGCGCAGGTGTCGGCGGTGTGGGGCGTTCCCGGCTCGATGACGGTGATGCCCCTCGCTCCGAGGGCGGCGCCGGACTCCACGGTGGCGGTGAACGCCAGCTTGGTCGACGAGACGACCTTCACGCCCTTGGTCACGACGTACCCTCCCGGCAGGAAGATCTTCGGCTTGCCGGTGAAGCCGCTCCCGGTCAGCGTCAGCGCGGTGCTAGCTCCGGGTGCGACGGTGGCCGGCGAGACCTTGGTGATGGGCGGACCCGGCTTGGTGATCTCGTAGTCAGTCAGCCCGAAAGCCGGCCCGGCCCCGAGAAGGAGGTCGTTGCCGGCGAAGACCGCCTGGCCGAACAGCGGGGAGTGCGGCGTCGGGATGAAGCCGATGATGGCGCCACTGGACGCGTTCAGCAAGTACACGCCGAGCTGGCCGTCACTGCTCTGGTACGTGGGGGCGGCGACCACCCCGGCCCCGTCCTCGGACGGGCTACCCACGATCGTCCCGGTGAGCCCGGTCTGCCAAAGTGGCTGCCCGGTGGCGGGGTTCAGCGAGCGCACCGACCCCATGTAGGTCACCCCGTTGATGGTCGTCGGGGCACCTCCGGCCTCGATGAGGTTGGTCCCGTCCCAGATGGCCCCGGCGTCGCACTCCTCGGCACCTCCCGGATAGGGCACGGTCATCTGGTACTGCCACACGGGACCGGCACTCAGATGGTCCTGGGCGAAGGCGTAGTAGAGGCCGTTCTTATTGCAGGCACCCACCATGGGGGTGGCCACGCCGTTGAGGGTGGCCGTGAACAGGGTGGGCGACGCGCCGAAGTCCGAGTCGAAGACCTGCTGGGAGGGGGGGACCTGCCAGGCGTCGAGCACGGTGAGGGCGGTGCCGTCGAGCCGGATGATCGACTCGTCGTAGAGGGGCTGCCCGGAGGAGGCGTACCCGTTCCCGGTGGTCACGATGACCGACCCGTCGGGCATGATGGCCGGGCTGCTCCAGATGCTGCCGCCCAGGTCGCCGCGCGGGAGGGAGTTCCAGGTGGCGATGGTGGCCCCCGTCTCCTGGTCGAAGGAGACCAGACCTCCGGGCACGAGTGGGCTGTCGCAGTCCGACGAGATACCGATGTAGACCTTGCCGTTGGCCACGGCCGGGGAGCCCCAGGCGTAGTAGTCGTTGACGGTGGTAGACGGCGTGTCGACCAGACCCTTCCACAGCACGGCCCCGGTGGAGGCGTCGATGGCGTAGAGATGGCCGTCGGGGGCGTTCACGTACACGGTCTCCTTGCCCGTGGTCGGGTCGGGGGCGACGGTGGCGGTCGAGATGATGCCCAGGCTGTCCCCGGTGCCGCAGCTACCCTTGGCCGTGTCGAGGCCCAGGAAGTCGGACCAGAGCAGTGCCCTGGTCGTCTCGTCGTAGGCGTAGAACTCGCCGTCCTTGTCGCCGATGAACACGATCCCGTGGACCACCGTCGGACTGGCAAGGAGGTCCGCTGTCCCGCCATTCGTCGGCGCCGGCGGCATCCACTGCCAGACCGGCTGCAGGTTGCCGGTGTCGGTCGGGGTGATGGCGGTGGCCTGCGGGTTGTAGGAGCTGTGTGCCGTCCCGAACAGGTAGCTGGGCCAGTCGCCGGGCGTGGGCGTGACCGTCACGGCTCCGGCAGTGGTGGTCGTCGACACGCCGACGAGACACAGGACGGCGGCGGCCGCGAGTGCGATCCGGCCGACCAGGGCGCGTGCGCCCACCCCACAGCGTAGGTCTCTGACCATCGATCGATCCTCCTCTGGCCGCCGGACGGTGCGCCGTGCAGTGGCGGCCTGGCCTGGCAGGGCCCCGCACTGAACCAGTCCGGCCGGACGGTTTCGCCCGACCCCGGAGGGTGATCAGCTTGCACGCCCATTGTCTACGGCCCTTCCACTACTGGTGCAAGACGCGACCGCGGAGCATGTCCAAGAGGAGCCGACCTCAGCTCACATCTGCCTTGTCGGGCCTCACTGGGTGCCAAAAACCTCATAAGCACCCTGAACTGGGTCTTTGTTCCGAGGTGACGAGGCCGCGAAATTCGCTCGTTCGCCAGTTCAGCCACACCGCGGTTTGAGACCCAGTTCGTCTACAGCTGCGAGCCGATGGCCGAGGGGCTATCCAAACCGCGGGGTCACATTCTCTAGCGATTCAGCAAATCACTGAGCGTGATGGTTCGCTCACCCGGTGTACAAGTCCAGATCAGCTTGGCCTCGCCCGCCTCTGCCGATCTTACGACTTGACACCCTGAGAGAGTCGCTGGTCAACGGCACGGATGAGGTTATTGGCACCCACAGGCGGCAAGACCGTCGCTCGCTCCTGACGAAATAGCATCCCGTGACCGTGGTCAGGGTGCGAGCGCGCCGGCACTGCAACGAGGTGCCCCGGCCAGGATTGAGCGACGCGATCGAGGTCTTGGTGCCCTTCAGCTCCGCGCGTTCAGGTTCGGGGCCGCAGGGAGGCCATCTGCCAGGAGCCGGCCTCGTCGTACGTGACAGTTCCGAGCGGCGAGCCACTTAGGACGGTGATGTGCCGCTCCATGCGCACGGGGAGGCCAGATCTGACCGTAAACCACCAGTCCTCTCTGACCGTGCCGCTCTGTCCGCCCGTGAGCGTGACCTGCTGGAGCTCATGGACGGTGGGGACGATCGCGCCCCCAATCCGCAAGTTGTCAATCCCGACGATGCGTACGGCTACTCGCTCGAAGGTACGCCCGGACACGGACGTGTTGGTGCCTGCGCAGGACCACTCCAGCGTCTGACCGGGTTTGGGATCTTCGGGGAGGACCACGGCTACAGACGCACATGTGAATCGCGCCAGATTGTTTGTCTTGAGGGTACCGAAGTCCCACGATTGGGAGTTGCGGTCAGCAGCGAGCAGCAACTTCGTGGCATGGGGGCAGAAGTCATATTCCTCCCAGTGGGCGACGTTGTAGTCGACATGCCATAGCCAACAGCTGTTGGCGATGTACGTGACCGACGCGGGGATGACCGTCCCGTCGCTCTGTGAGTTCGGCGGAAACACGATCCGTTCCGCTCCTTGGCCGTGGAGTGTGTACACGCCCTGGGCTGGGGGATCATACGTCAGGTTCCTGCCGGTGGTGATCGATCCCTTCTCTTTGAACGCCTTCACGACAGAGTTGAGGGACTTGGGCCCAGGGTGTTCGCGAAACAAGTATCGGAGGGCCACGAAGCTGGTGCCGCCGAGCACGATGACGACGGCCGTGGCTGCCACGATGCGCCATGAAAAGCGTCTGCGAGCGGGCGGCACAGTGCTCCCCCTCAGGACCCCTGGGCCCCGGAAAGCCCAGCCTTTCGGGAGTCGAGATCCAGCTTGGTGTGCAGGGCGACCTTGTCGAGAGACGTCTGCGGCTGCAGGCCTTGGCCGATCGCCAAGCGGTGTGGGTGTCTGTAGTCGACGAGGCGGTCGGCGAAGAAGACATATCGCTCACCGAGGTCGAGCGATGCACCGGGGGCGGCCAAGGGGTCAAGCATGGACGGCGTCCCCGCGTACATCTGCGAACTTGGCGTCTCGCCGTACCCGAAACTGGCGTCAGCACCACTGAGCCGCTGCATCGAACTCCCCCAATGCTCCCGCTAATCATACGCCTTTGCCCGTCGTCGGATCAGTGCCGAAAGTCCCCAAACATCGGGGCCAGTCACATCCTCGGCCGGCGACCTGGCACTCGGTTGACTTGAGGGAGGCACC
>JBKQRT010000099.1:0-33413 GCA_052143895.1 Acidimicrobiales bacterium
TCGGGCACAACCCGCCCCAGACGTGCGCATGGATCATGAAGGCCGAGAAGACCGAGTTCGCGCTGACCTCCCCGACCCCGACCTGCGGCACGGACCTCCCGCACACGTCGACGGCCGCCAGCTCCTAACAGGACCCCGGGCGGACGGCCCGGCCATCAGCAAGAATCGGGACCAGCATGCCGACGGCACCGTCGGGGGACGTGAGCACGGACTCGTACTCGCCTCCCCCGACTGCCAGCATCGGTGTCATAAAGCGCGGCCCGTCCGGTGGACGGCGTCGCCGACCGCGTGTCCGCAACCGTGCAAGGAGTTCCGAGACGATGAAATCGCAAGCAGCAGTGCTCTGGGGTCGGGAGCAGGACTGGCAGATACTGGAGATCGACCTGGACCCGCCCAGGGACCACGAGGTCCTGGTCAAATGGGCAGCTGCCGGTCTGTGCCACTCCGACCAGCACCTCCGGACCAATGACATCGGCGCGCCGAGGAACCCAGATGAGGGGCCTGATCCGAGGCTGTTCCCCTTGGTGGGGGGCCACGAGGGGGCCGGCGTCGTCGAGGCGGTCGGTCCGGGCGTCCTCGGCCTCGAGGCGGGTGACCACGTGGCCGCCAGCTTCTTCCCGATCTGCGGCAGGTGCAAGATGTGCATCACCGGGCACACGAACCTCTGCGACCTCGGTGCGGAGACCTTCTCCCCCGGCCAGATGTCCGACGGGACGCACCGGTACCATTACGAGGGACGACCACTCAATGTCATGTCCAAGTTGGGGACCTTCGCGGAGTACGGCGTCGTCCACGAGTCGTCGCTGGTGAAGGTGGACCCGGAGCTCCCCCTGCCGGCGGTGGCCCTCGTGTCGTGCGGTGTCACCACCGGCTGGGGCTCGGCCGTGTACCGGGCCGAGGTCGAGCCGGGCGACACCGTCGTCGTGGTCGGCGTCGGAGGGGTCGGGATGAATGCGGTGCAGGGTGCCCACATGGCCGGGGCGAAGTACGTAGTCGCCGTCGATCCCGTGGAGTTCAAGCAGAAGTCGGCCCTCGACTTCGGCGCCACCCACACGGCCGGATCGATGGAAGAGGCGCTCCCCCTCGTCATCGACCTGACGCGGGGCCAGTTGGCCGACGCGGTGATCCTCGTGCCGAGCGTGATGTACGGGGACCTCATGGGTCCTGCGCTCGCGCTCACGGGCAAGAACGGCACGTGTGTGGTCACCGGCGTCGCCCCACAGACGCAGACGGAGTGCAGTATCAATCTGTTCGAGCTGGCGATGTGGCAGAAGGAGGTGCGGGGGGTCGTTTTCGGTGCCGCCAACCCGCGCTTCGACATCCCCAACCTGTTGGCGCTCTACCAGGCCGGGCGCCTCAAACTGGACGAGCTGGTCACCCGGACGTACCGGCTCGACCAGATCAACCAGGGCTACCGGGACATGCTCGACGGGGTGAACATCCGTGGCGTCGTCGTCTTCGACTAGGCCCGCAGCTGTCGCGACCGGAGCGCACGACCTGCGATGACCGCCCCGCCGCCACCCACCACGCGGTGAGCCGCACGAAGGAGGCACCGGCCCGGCCGACCGCCCAAGGGCTGTTCGGTCCTGCGGGCACGCCCCGGGTCGTGGTGATCGGCGCCGGATTCGGCGGGATCGCGGCCGGCGTGAAGCTGAAGCAGGCCGGCATCGACACCTTCACGATCTACGAGTCGTCACCCGGGGTCGGGGGCACTTGGTGGGACAACACCTACCCCGGGGCCGAGGTCGACGTGGACTCGAACCTCTACCGCTACTCGTTCAAGCCCCACGACTGGATCCGGACCCACGCCGGACAGGCGGAGCTGCAGGCCTACCTCGACGAGACGGTCGACCAGTTCGGACTGTCCCCGCATCTGGAGTTGGGCGTCACCGTCCGATCGGCGCACTGGGACGAGAGCCGCCACGTCTGGGGGGTCCACCTCGATGCGGGCGTCGTCGACGAGTGCCACGTCGTGATCAGCGCGGTCGGGTTCCTCAACGTCCCCCGATATCCGGACTGGCCGGGGCTCGAGGACTTCGGGGGCCCGAGCTTCCACACCGCCCGTTGGGACCACGACCAGGACCTGACCGGCGAGGTCGTGGCGGTGGTCGGCACCGGCTCCACGGCGGCCCAGGTCGTTCCGGCGATCCAGCCGATCGCGCAGAAGGTCTACGTCTTCCAGCGGGAGCCGGGGTGGGTCCTGCCCAAGGGCGAGCGGGACCTCACCGAGGCGGAGCGGGCGACGCTCGCACGTCCCGGGCGGCGCACCGTGGACCGCATGCGTCAGCGTTGGTCGATGGAGCGGAACCTGTGGGGCGGGGCCCTGTTCCGGCCGAGCACCACGCTCAACGAGAAGCGCGAACTGGCCTGCTGCGACTACATCGCCCGCAGGTTCGCCGACCGTCCCGATCTACGCGACGCGGCCACCCCGGGCTACCCCTTCCCCGGGAAGCGTCCGATCCTGGCCACCACGTTCTACCCCGCGCTCAAGGGACCGAACGTGGAGCTGGTCACCCGGGCGGTGGCGCGGGTCTCCGCCACCGGCATCGTGGACTCGGACGGGGTGGAGCGGTCCGTCGATGTCATCGTCCTGGCGACCGGCTTCCGGGCCGCGGAGTACCTGGCCCGAGTGGAGATCGTGGGGCGAGGGGATGCCAGCCTCCACGCCCGCTGGGCGGGAGAGCCGCGGGCGTTCCTGGGCATCACGGTCCCGGAGTTCCCCAATCTCTTCCTGCTGTACGGCCCCGGAACCAACGGGGGCGAGCTCGTGTCGATGCTCGAGGCCCAGGCCGAGTACGCCGTGCGAGCGGTGAGGCGCATGAGGCGTGAGCGGGTCAGTGCCATCGAGGTCACCACTGTGTCCGAGGCCCTGTGGAACCGATGGCTGCAGTCCAGGATGACCGGCACCTCGTGGACGCTCAGCCGCAACTACTTCACCGCGGACACCGGCAAGGTCGTGGCGCAATGGCCGTCTGGCAACATGGCGTACCGGGCGCTCACGAAGCTGCTCGGCCGGGTTTCCGAGACCACCCGACGCCTGCCTGGCGGCCCGGACAGGGCCCGCACCATCCACGTGACCGAGTTACCCAACCAGATGAGGGAGACCGAATGGACGACATGATCTACTCCTGTGACGATCACCTGGACCTGCGGGCCGTGCCGGTCGCACTCTGGGAGTCCCGGGTGCCGAAGGACGTGGTCGAGCGGGCCCCGCGGGTGGTCGACCGCGACGGCCAGTCCACCTGGGTCTGCAACGACCGCGTGGTGGGCGCCAGCGGGAAGCCCTTGAAGAACCTCAGCGCCATCGGGCGCGCCGGCCTCGAGGACGACGGCTTCCGGGCCAGTACCACGAAGCTGCGACTCGAGGACATGGACCGTGACGGGGTCTGGGCCTCCGTCATCTACGGGCCCGTCCCGCTCACGTTGTCGATCCCCGAACCCGATCTCCAGGACATCTGCTACGCGGCCTGGAACGACTGGGCCATCGGAGAGTTCAACGCCGCGGCCCCGGACCGGCTGTGCGCCCTCCCGTTCCTGCCCAGTCACTCCCCCGAGGCGGCGGTGGCCGAGCTCGAGCGGTGCGCCGCCATCGGCCACCGTGGCGCGCTCATCGACGTGTTCGACTTCGATCCCGGCGATCCGGACTGGGACCGGCTGTGGGCGGCCGCCGATGCCACCGGCCTGCCCCTCAGCTTCCACATCAAGGGTGGGTCGTCGGACCGGCTCAGCTACCAGATGGGGTCGTGGAAGTCCGCGGCCTTCGCCACCGTGCTGCCCCTCCAGCTCGACGAGATGCTCGCCATCATGGTGTTCTCCGGGGCGCTCGAGCGCCACCCGGGCTTCCGACTCGTACTGGCGGAGTCCGGGGTCGGCTGGCTCCCGTACTTCCTGACCCGGATGGACATGGAGTGGGAGAACCTCCGGGACCAGATCGACTACGCACCCAGCGTCCCGCCCTCGGAGCTGTTCCGCCGCCAGGTGATCGCCACGTTCGAGGAGGAGAAGCTGGCGGCCCAGTTCATCCCCTATCTCGGTGCCGAGTCGTGCATGTGGGCCTCGGACTACCCCCACACTGACAGCACGTTCCCCGAATCGCAGCGTGCCATCGAGGAGGACCTCGGCGCACTGCCGGTCGAGGACCGCCGGAAGATCACCGCGCTCAACTGCAAGAAGCTCTACCGCTTCGAGCATGCCGGTTGAGCCGACCGGCCACACCGCGGCCGGTGGCATCGTGGGCTTCGATCACGTCGCGCTCCCGATGCAGGACGCGCCGGCCATGCTCGCGTTCTACCGCTCGCTCGGACTCGAAGTCGCCGAGACCCCGTACCTGCTCCAGGTGTACGTCGGGAACCAGATGGTCAACTTCCACCGGCTGGAGTTCTGGCGCGGGGAGGTCGACCTCCGGGCGCCCGCAGCCGTCCCGCCGTGCGGCGACCTCTGCCTCGTGTGGGAGGGATCGGCGGACGCACTGCAGGCACTGCTCGACCGCGTCGGCGCGCTGGTCATCGAGGGTCCAGCGGAGCGTCAGGGTGGCCGTCGGACCACCGGGTCGAGCGTGTGCGTGCGTGACCCGGACGGCAACCTCCTGGAGTTCATCAGGTATGCGGAGGGCGGACCGACCGACCGTGCAGGCGCGGGATGACACCGGCATGACGGGAACCTCCCGGCGGTGCCGCGAGGTGCAAGATGTCGGATGAGGCGGCGATCACCGCGCTCGTGCACTCGTATGCGTTCCTGGTGGACGACGGCGACATCGACGCCGTCGCCGCGCTGTTCGAGCATGCGACCTGGCGATCGGACGCGAGCGATGTGATCCGTCGAGGCGCAGCCGAGGTCCGTCCGGTCCACGAGGAACTGCAGGCCTCAGGAGACGGAGCCCGGACGAGGCACCTCCTCACCAATCTGACCGTGCTCATCGAGCCGGGTGCCACGAGCGCCTCGTCGCGGTGCTACTGGTCCGTCCTACAGGCCGATCCCGGCAATCGGATCAGCGTCGTCCTCTCGGGTCAGTACGTCGACCGCTTCGCCAAGGTCGACGGCACGTGGCGCTCCGCTGACCGGTTCATCAGCGTCGACCTCGGCGGCGGCTAGCGGACTCGCCCCGTCGATTGTCGGGTAGCTTGACCGTTTGGCGCGACGAGGCCATAGCCTCCAGGCACGAGGCACCACCGGGCGCCTGCGCGAGCGGGCCCATCAGGGAGGAACGGACGATGACCACTACCAGCCTGTTCGCGAGGATCAAGGTCGCCGAGGCCGATGGCATCGCCGTCTTGACTCTCGCCAGCGACAAGGTGAACGCGCTGGACGTGGAGACACTCGGCGAGATCGCCTCCTGCGTCGACCGCTGCGAGCAGGACCCCGACGTCCGTGCCCTGGTGGTCACCGGTCAGGGCTCGATCTTCTCTGCCGGGCTGAACGTGGCTGAGGTCCTGGACAGCGACACGAGCCGGACCGGGGTGCTCCTGGGCGCACTGAACGACGCTCTCGTCCGGCTGTTCCGGTTCCCGAAGCCCACGGTCGCGGCCATCAACGGTCCGGCGATCGCCGGGGGGTGCATCCTGGCCTGCGCCTGCGACAAGCGCCTGATCGTGGAGGGCGCACGGATCGGGGCCACGGAGCTGAAGGTGGGTGTGTCGTTCCCCGTCTTCGCAGTGGAGCTCCTCCGCCACGCCTGTGGCGCAGGGGCGGAGCAACTGATGCTCGACGCGGAGTTGCTCGACGCCGACGAGGCGTGCCGCCGTGGACTCGCCCACCGGGTAGTGGTGCCGGCCGAGCTGCAGGTCGAGGCCTCGGCCCTGGCCGGCAAGCTGGCCGGGCTCGACGCCCCGGCCTACGCACTGGCCAAGGCATCGACTCGGCGTGACGCACTCTCGGTGCTCGACGACGACGGGTGCCGGGCGCTCGACCGCCAGGTGCTCGAGCACTGGCAGGACGACCGGACGAGGGCAAGTCTCGAGCAGCTGCGCAAACCGAAGAGTTGAGCCGGGAGGGCTGGTGCCGGCATGTCCGGCACCGCTCAGCGCACGGTCCGGAAGAACTCCTGCAGGTCGTCGGCGAACAGCACCGGCTGCTCCATGGCGGCAAAGTGGCCACCCCGAGGCATGGCCTCCCAACGGGTGACGTTGTACTGCTCCTCCACCCATGACCGCGGCCAGCGCAGCACTTCCTTCGGGTACCGCGCCACCCCGGTCGGCACCTCGATGAACGGCAGCTTGTCGGTCAGCACGCCGCTCCGGTTCGTCTCCCAGTAGAGCTGGGCCGACGACGTCGCGGTCTTCGTCAACCAGTAGAGCATCACGTTGGTGAGGAGCTGGTCCCGGGTGAAGCAGTTCTCGGGGTGCCCGTCGCAGTCGCTCCAGGCCCGGAACTTCTCGACGATCCACGCGAGCAGCCCGGCAGGTGAGTCGTCCAGGCCGACGCCCAGCGTCTGCGGCTTGGTCCCCTGCTCGTTGGCGTAGGCGGCTTCCTCGCGGGTGAAACGTCCCATCTCGGCAAGGTCGGCCTGCTCCTCCTCGGTCAGCGGGCCGGGCTCCGACGGCCGGACGCCGATCGGCATGTTGAGGTGGATGGCAGCGCAGTGCTCCGGGTCGAGGGCGCCGATCCGGGTCGTCACCTGGGCCCCCCAATCGCCGCCCTGTGCCCCGTAGCGCCCGTGGCCGAGTCGGGCCATGAGCTCGACGAACGCTTCGGCGATGCGCCGCACGTCCCAGCCTCGGGTGCGGGGCGGTTCGGAGAATCCGTAGCCCGGGAGCGACGGGACCACCACTTCGAATGCGTCCTCCGCCCGCCCGCCGTAGGCCGGGGGGTCGACAAGGCGTGGGATCACGTCCAGGAACTCGACGACCGAGCCCGGCCAGCCGTGGGTGAGGAGCAGGGGGAAGGCGGCTGGGTGAGGCGACCGGGCGTGGATGAAGTGGATCGACTGCCCGTCGATCCGGGTGCGGAAGTGAGCGAACTGGTTCAGGTGGTCCTCCTCCCGACGCCAGTCGTAGGTGTCCATCCAGTACCCGACCAGCTCGCGCAGGTAGACGATCGGGATCCCCGCGTCCCACTCGGTCCCCGCGATCTGCTCCGGGAAGCGGGTACGGGCGAGGCGGGTCCGGAGTTCCTCCAGGTCCGAGTCGTCCGTCCGGATGGCGAACGGCTCGATCGCGTCACTCATCGGTTGCTCTCTCCTCACCCTGTCCTGCCGCCCACCAGGATGGGCGTTCCGCGCGGGGGATCAGGTACTCTCCACCCAACTATCCGACGCACGGTGGATCTCGACCATGGACCTGAACCTTACAGACGAACAACACGAGGTCGTTTCGGCCGTTCGCTCCTTCCTCGCCGACCACTGCCCCTCAGATGTCGTGCGGGCCAGTGAGCCGGGCGGCTTCGATGCGGACCTCTGGACCGCATTCTGCGAGATGGCCAGCCCCGCGATCGGCGTGCCCGAGAAGCTGGGTGGAGGAGGTGCGTCCCTCCTGGACCTGGAGCTCGTCTGCGAGCAGATCGGCGGCTTCCTGGCCCCGGTACCGTTCATCGAGAGCGCTGTGGCGTGCCGGGTTCTTGCCTCGTCCGGCGACCCGGGGAGCCAGTGCCTCGACCTGCTCATCGCCGAGCCGGCGACGGTCAGCACGGTCGCACTCCGGCCCGCGGTCGACGGGACCACGACGCTGGTCCCCTCCGGTCCGGTCGCCCATGCGGTCGTCGCAATGGACGCCGGCGAGCTGGTCCTCGTGGAGGGCGACGGCGATGGCGTCGCCCGGGCCAACCTCGGGTCGTCCTCCCTGGCCGACCGGTCGCTCCGCGGTCCCGGCCGGTCGGTGCTGGCCACCGGGGAGCTCGCCCGGGCGGCCTACGGGCAGGCCATCGACGAGTGGCGCACCCTCATGAGCGCTGCGCTGGTCGGCCTGGGCGAGGCGGCCCTGGCCATCGGGGTCGAGTACGCCGAGAACCGTGTCCAGTTCGGTGCGCCGATCGGGTCGTACCAGTCGATCGCCCGCGACCTGGCCGATGCGGCCACCCTGGTGGACGGCGCACGGCTCCTCGCCCGTGAGGCGGCGTGGGCCCAGACCGACGACGAGGGGCAGTTCGCCCCGCTGGCATCGATGGCCTTTCTGTTCGCCACCCGGGCGGCACGCCGGGCCAGCAACGTGGCGCTGCACGTGCACGGGGGCTACGGCTTCACCCTCGAGTACGACATCCAGCTGTACTACCGCAGGGCGCAGGCGTGGCCGCTCGCCCTCGGCGACCCGCGGCGCGGCACCGCCCACCTGGCCGACGCCCTCTTCGGTCCGGTCGAGGCCCCGTGATGGACTTCCGCCTCGGGCCCAAGAGCGATGCCTTCCGGGCGGAGGTGCGCGCCTTCCTCGACGAGCACCTCGACGAGGAGACGATCGAGCGCGCCCACCGCACGGGCACCAACCACGACAAGGAGTTCCACCGGGCCATCGGCCAACAGGGCTGGCTCGCCGCGACCTGGCCGGCCGAGTACGGCGGACAGGAGCGGGATCCCTTCGAGATGACCGCCCTGCGCGACGAGCTCCGGCTGGCCGGCGCCCCGACCGACGGCATGGGCCTGTCCGTCATCGTGTGCCAGACGATCCGCCGTGTGGCGACCGACGAGCAGAAGGCCGATTTCCTCCCGCGCGCCCTGGCCGGCGAGATCTGCATGTCGCTCGGCTACAGCGAGCCCGACTCCGGCTCGGACGTGGCCTCCATCAAGACCACGGCCGAACGCGACGGTGACGAATGGGTCATCAACGGGCAGAAGATGTTCACCACGCTCGCCCACGTGGCGGACTACGTCTTCCTCCTGGCCCGCACCAACCACGACGTCCCGAAGCACAAGGGGCTGACCATGTTCCTCGTGCCCCTGGACTCGCCGGGGATCGAGATCCACCCGGTCCACACCGTCGGCGGCGAGCGCACGAACGCCACCTTCTACACCGACGTCCGCGTCAGCGACCACTACCGGATCGGCGAGGTCGACCGGGGTTGGGACGTCATGACCGTCGCCCTCACCTTCGAGCGCGGGGGTTTCGGCCTCAGCGAGGCCGACCGAGTGTGGGAGCAGGCCGTGACGTGGGCGAAGGAGACCCGGCGGCCCGACGGGAGCCGGGTCATCGACGACCCCTTCGTGCGCGAGCGTCTCGCCACCATGCGCACGAACAACGAGGTCGCCCGGCTCCTGGCCTACCGCACCTCCTTCGTGGCGACCACCGGTGGGCTCCCCGGGGTCGAGGGCTCGATGCACAAGCTGTTCTACGCCGAGTCGATGACCGCCGACGCCGCCGAGCTGGTCGACATGCTCGGCGCCGAGGGCGTGGTGCAGCGCGGCGAGGACGGGGCCCCTGTCGACGGCTGGGTCGAACACCTCTTCCGGCACGCGGCGGTGACCACCATCTACGGGGGGACGAGCGAAATGCAGCGGTCGATCATCGCCGAGCGGGGCCTCGGGCTCCCGAGATCCGGCCGCTGACCCTCGGGGGCCCGGGAGACCCGCCCCGAAGCCCCTCTCGCCCGCCCCCGGAGGCGGCCAGATGCTATCGTCGAAGCATGATCGCTCAAGGCGAGAACGGCGTTTCCGGCATCGAGATCATCGATCGGGAGGCCTGCATGGGGTCGGGAAACTGCCTGTACTGGGCGCCCGGCATCTTCGATCTCGACGACGCCGGAGTGGCCATCGTCACCGGTGATCTCCTCGGCAATGAGGAGAACGTCCGTCTCGCTGCGAAGAACTGCCCTACACGGGCGATCCGGGCCGAGGAGTTCTAGGTATGACCTGGCCCCCTCCGCCCGCCAGATTGCCCGGCACCCGCCCCAAGGAATCGAGGGTTCATGTCCACGTATGAAGGTCCGATTTTCGACGCCGACAACCACCTGTACGAGACCGGCGACGCGCTCACCCGCTACCTCCCGAAGGAGTACGAGGGCTTCGTCAAGTACGTGGAGATCGACGGGCGCACCAAGGTCGCGGTCAACAACCACATCTACGAGTCGATCCCCAACCCCACCTTCGAGGTGGTGGCCCCGCCGGGATCGTTCGCCGACTACTTCGCCGGCAAGAACCCCAAAGGGAAGACACTGCGTGAGATGGCCGGCACGCCGATGCGCTCCATCGACGCGTTCCGGTCCGCCGAGCCCCGGCTCAAGTTGCTCGACGAGCTCGGCATCGACGCCGCTCTCATGTTCCCCACCCTGGCCAGCCTCGTCGAGGTCAACCTCCTCGACGACCCCGAGGCGACCTGCACGGTCATCCACGCCTACAACCAGTGGCTGTTCGACGAGTGGCCCTTCGACTACAAGCAGCGGATCTTCACCACGCCGGTGGTCAACCCATGCATCCCCGAGCGCGGGATCGCCGAGCTCGACTGGGTTCTCGAGCAGGGGGCCAAGGTCGTGCTGCTGCGGCCCGGAGCGGTCGCCGGCACCCGGGGCACCCGGTCCCCGTTCCTCCCAGCCTTCGACGAGTTCTGGCGCAGGGCCGAGGAGTCCGGCGTCCTGGTCGCCATGCACGCATCCGACTCCGGCTACCAGCGCCACGCCAACGAGTGGGAGGGGGAGGACCGGGCCATGATGCCCTTCGCCCCCCGTCCCTTCAGCGACGCCGTCAACACGGGCCGGCCCATCAACGACGCCGTCACGTCGGCGATCTGCCACGGGATGCTGAGCCGCTTCCCCAGGGTGCGCCTGCTGAGCGTGGAGAACGGCGGGAGCTGGGCACTGCACTGCCTCAAGGCGATGGAGAAGACGTACGGCAAGATGCCGAAGGCCTTCGCCGAGCACCCGAGGGACGTCTTCCTCCGGAACATCTACATCAACCCGTTCTGGGAGGACTCGCTCGAGGCGCTCATCGACGTCATGACGCCGGACCACATCCTCTTCGGATCGGACTACCCGCACCCCGAGGGGCTGGCCGAGCCGTTCGAATGGGCCGAAGAGGTGTCCGCCCTCTACCCCGAGGACGACGTGCGCAAGATCATGGGCGCCAACATGTACGGGCTCCTCGGCATGGACGTGCCCGCCTGACGCCAGCGCATCTGGAGCGCCGAGGCCCTACGGGGGAGGTGCGACCTGGTCGGGCCAGGGCGGCCACATGGCCCGGAAGCCGAAGGTGGTCAGCTCGATGAGCTGGCCGTCGGGGTCCCGGATCATGATGGCCCGGCCCCCCATGTCGGTGTCCTCGAGGATCTCGCCCCCGGCGGGGCGGACCTTGGCCAGCGACGCGGCCATGTCGGCGACGGCCACGGAGAGGTGGGTGAGCCCCAGGTCGTTCATCACCCGCCGCGGGGCCGGGTGGACCCCGGCGTCGGCGTAGTAGATCAGCTCCAGCACGAACGTGCCGTTGACCAGATAGACGGCCTTGGAACCGACCGGCGGAGGGATCTGCATCAGCGGTCCCGACGCCTCGTCGGGGACGTCGAGCTCCCACCAGTGGCGGAACCCCAGGACGTCCTCGTAGAACCGGCGGGACCGGTCGAGGTCGCTGACGCAGACCCCGATGTGGTTGAAGGAGACGGCCTCGCCGTTCCCGGGCTCAGCCTCCATGGGCGTCCTTCCGCGTCGTCGTCACGCGGGACGGGAGGACGGGCGCTCCTCCAGGATGACCGTCTTCGTCTCGAGGAACGGCAGCAGGCCCTCGGTCCCGCCCTCCCGACCGATCCCCGACTGTTTGAAGCCGCCGAAGGCGATGCCGAAGTCGGTGCGGAACGAGTTGTGCCCGACGGTGCCGGCGCGCAGCTGGCCGGCCACCTCGCGGGCCCGGCCCACGTCGGTGGTGAACACCGAGGCGTTGAGCCCGTAGATGGTGTCGTTGGCGATGGCCACGGCGTCACGCTCGTCCTTCGCCGGGATGACGCTGAGGACGGGCCCGAAGATCTCGTCCCTGGCGATCGTCGACGAGTTGTCGACATTGCCGAAGACCGTCGGCTCCACGAACCAGCCCTTGTCGAGATGGGCCGGGCGCCCCCCACCGGTGGCCAGCGTGGCTCCCTCGGCCACCCCCTTCTCGATGTAGCCGAGGACCCGGTCGCGCTGGCGACTGACCGCCAGGGGCCCCATCTGCGACTCGGGGTCGAACTGGTTGCCCACCTTCACCTGGGAGAAGGCGCCGGCGAGGGCCTCCACCAGCTGATCGTGGCGCTGCTGGGACACGACGATCCGGGTCAGCGAGGAGCACACCTGGCCGGTCATCATGCACTCGGCCTGGGCGAGCGTGGCCGCCGTGGCGTCGAGGTCGGCATCGTCGAGGACGACGGCGGCGGACTTGCCCCCAAGCTCGAGGGTGACCCGGGCGATCCGCTCGCCGCACAGCGAGGCGATCCGACGGCCGGCCACCGTCGAGCCGGTGAAGGTGATCTTGTCGACGCGCGGGTCGCGCACCAGAAGCTCGGACACGTCGCGGTCGGCGGTGACCACGTTGAGGACCCCCGGCGGCAGTCCGATCTCCTCGGCGACCTCGGCCACCAGGTAGCCCTCGCCCGGAGCCTCGGGCGATGACTTGAGGACCACCGTGCACCCGGCGATGAGGGCCGGGGCGATCTTGTAGCTGATCAGGGCCATCGGACCGTTCCACGGGATGATGGCGCCCACCACGCCGACGGGCTCGCGCACCAGCAGGCCGAACCCCGGCTGGCTGGGCTCCGCGTCTCGCTCCCATTCGAACGTGTCGGCCAGACCCGCGTAGAAGCCGAAGGTGCGGGCCGCTCCCGGTCCCGCGTAGCTGGCGACCCGGTGGAGCACCCCGGACTCGCGCGGCCAGATCTGCCCGATCTCGTCGGCCCGTGCCGCCAGGCCGGCACCGAGCGCCCGCAGGTACTCCGCACGCTGGACGTGCGTCATCCGCGGCCAGGGTCCCTCGTCGAACGCCAGGCGGGCTGCGGACACGGCATGGTCCATGTCCTCCTCCCGGGCCTCGGCGACACTGAAGAAGTGCTCCTCGGTCCCCGAGTCGATCACGTCGATGGTGGCGTCCGAGCTCGGCGCCACCCACTCGCCGCCGATGTAGAAGTGGTCGGCGTGGCGGATGGGTGCGGTCGTGTCGTCCTTCAGTGCCATGGTGGCCTCCTCGTCGTGCGGCTGGCCCGTGCCGCATCTCCTGCCGTTACGCTGTCGGCGCCCAATCTACAAGCGGCCGATCACGTGCTCGCCGTAGTGCGCCAGCGCGCCCGCGGTGTCGCCCGGGAACAGGGCGGCGGGGATGACCACCCGGGTCGCTCCCAGGTCGACGAGCTCGGCCACGTCGGCGAGCGCCGCCGCGTCGTCCGCGGTGGCGAAGCTGCTCACGGTCACCTCGATGGACGAAAGATCCCGGCCCGCCTCCTCGGCGGTCGCCCGCATGGTCCCGAGGAGGCCCGGGAGCTGGCCCCGGTCGACGCCGAAGGGGAAGAACCCGTCGCCGATGCGGCCCGCCCGTCGGGCGGCGATCTCGGTGTGCCCGCCGATGTGGATGGGGATCGTCCCCGCCCGGGGCTGGGGCCGGAGGTAGACGTCCTTGAACCGGACCGTCGTCCCCTCGAAGGCGGCGCACTCCTGGGTCCACAGGGCCCGCATGGCCCCCACGCTCTCCTCCAACCGCTCCCCACGGCGCTCGTAGGGGACGCCGATCGCCTCGAACTCCTCCTTCAGCCAGCCGATGCCGACCCCGAGGGTCACCCGGCCGGACGAGAGGTAGTCGAGCGTGGCGAGCTCCTTGGCCAGGACCACGGGGTTGCGCTCGGGGAGGATCAGGATGCCGGTGGCGAGCCGGATGGTCGAGGTCGCCCGGGCCACGTAGGCGAGCCAGATGAGCGATTCGGGGAAGGGTGCGTCCTCGCCGGACGGGAGCCGCCCCGACGGATCGTAGGGGTAGGTCGACTGGTAGCCAGCGGGCACCACGATGTGGTCTGCCGTCCAGATCGACTCGAACCCGGCCTCCTCCGCGGACCAGGCGAGCTCGCACGCCCGGTCCGGCTCGATGTTCGGGCCGATGTTGGCGAAGGCGATGCCGAACTTCATTTCGTCCACGGAACTGCTCTCCCCCTGGTGTCTCGTCGGTGAGGACCTGTGACGCCGGCGCGGCCCCGGCGCTCTAGGTGAGGCGGCAGCGCAGCGACAGGTGCTTGATGCCGCCGTTGACCGCCGAGTTGAGCCGCTCGGCCGGTGCGGTCAGCTCGAACCACTCGAGTCGGGTGAGCAGGTGCCGGAAGAGCGTCTCGAGCTCGACCCGGGCCAGGTTGGCCCCCATGCAGAAGTGGGCCCCGGACCCGAAGGCGAGGTGGTGGTTCGGCTGGCGGTCGATCCGGAACTCGAACGGCTCGTCGAACACGTCCTCGTCGCGGTTGGCCGAGGCGTAGAAGAGGGCCACCTTGTCGCCGGCGGCGATCTTCTCCCCGCGGATCTCACAGTCCTCGGTGGCGGTGCGGAGGAAGTGGATGATCGGGCTCACCCACCGGAGGATCTCCTCTACGGCGGTCGGGAGCAGCTCGGGCTCGCGCTTCAGGCGCTCCCACTCGTCCGGGTGCTCCGAAAAGGCGAGGAGTCCGCCGCTGATGGCGTTGCGCGTGGTCTCGTTGCCGGCCTCCACCATCAGCTCGCAGTAGTTGAGGAGCTGGACCGGGGTGAGCGGCTGGCCGTCGATCTCGGCGGCGATGAGCTGGCTGACGATGTCGTCGCCGGGCTCGAGCCGGCGCTTGGCGATGAGGTCCTCCAGGTAGGCGTGGAGCTCACCGCGGGCCCGGCGGATCGTCTGGCCCGGGGTCTCCCCCGGTCGGCGGAACTCGGGGTCGTCCTTGCCGATCACCTCGTTGGTCCACTGGAACAGGAGCTTCCAGTCGTCGCCGGGCACGCCGAGGATCCAGGAGATCACCCCGATCGGGAGCGGAGCGGCGACCCGCTCGACGAAGTCGAACTCCTCGTCGTTCGAGGCGGCGAGATCGTCCAGCACCTTCACGGCGATGCGGTCGATCTCGTCGTGGCGCGACCGGATGGCCCGGGGGGTGAACCGGGGCATGGCCACCCGGCGCAGGGGCCCATGTCGCGGGGGGTCGAGCATGACCACCATCTCCGACGGCGGGGCCGGTGCGCCCGGATGGCCGAGGATGAGGCCGTGCGCATTGGAGAACCGCTCCGGTTGGGCCGCGATGTCGGTGATGTCGGCGTGCTTGGTGACGGCCCAGAAGGAAACGTAGCCCTCGGGCTCGAGGAACACCACCGGTGCCTCGGCCCGCAGCGTCGCCCACACCTCATGCGGGTACCCGTTCTGCGCGAAGCGGCTGGGCTCGACGAGGTCGAGGGGGTCGATGGAGCTCGGTGGCGCAGCCGGGACGTTCATCGGTTACCGGTCCTGTGTCGTGGGGCGGGTCCGCGCTCGGGACCCTGCCCGTGGGGAGTGTTCACCCGATGGGCGTGAACTCGAGGTACAGCTCGTCCAGGCCGCGGAGCATCCACGTCGGCGAGTACTGCCAGTGGCGGTCGCCCGGCGGGCCGTGGTGGGCCTCCGAGATCCGGATGTCCTCCGTCCGGTCGAACAGCCGCTGGAGGGAGACGACGGCCTCGGCCCGGGCCAGCGGGGCGCCGGCGCAGGTGTGGATGCCGTGGCCGAAGGCGATGTGCTGGCGCACGTTCTTCCGATCGAGCCGCAGCTCGTCGGGCACCTCGAACTCCCGCGGGTCGCGGTTGGCCGCGGAGGGGAGGACCATGACCGTCGACCCGGCCGGGATCTCGGTCCCGGCGATGGTGCTCGGCACCTTGGCCAGGCGGAACGTCCCCTTGATCGGGCTCTCGAGCCGCAGCATCTCCTCGATGAACACCGGGACGAGCTCACGGTCGTCGCGGAGCTGCTGCTGGATCTCGGGGCGGTCGCCGATGGTCTTGAGCGCCGAGCTGAGCAGCCGGGCCGTCGTCTCCTGACCGGCCGCGAACAGGTTGGAGGCGATCTTCATCACGTCCTCCACCGGGGGCAGGGACCCGTCGGGGAAGGTGGCCAGGGCCAGGCCGGTCAGCACGTCGTCGCGGGGCTCGCGGCGACAGTCCTCGATGTAGGTCGTGAACTGGTCCCACAGGTACGACAACGGGCTGTGCTCGAGCGAGAGGTGCTCCTTGCGCATGAGCCTCTCGAGGAACTCCGCGTGGTCCTCCTCGGGCACGCCGAGGAGGTCGGCGACGACGAGGAGCGTGTACGGGCCCGCGTACTGGCTCATGTACTCGCACTCGCCCGCGGCGTGGAAGGTGTCGATCTGGCGGTCGGCCAGCACCTGCATGAACTCCTCGTTCTCCTTCAGCCGCTTCGGCGTGATGAGTCGCATCAGCAGCCCGCGCTGGGCCGTGTGCTTCGGCGGGTCGAAGGCGGGTAGCTGGTCGCCGAAGGGGAGCTCGTCACGGTAGGTCTCGATGATCTCGGTGATGTCGTCGCCCTCGAGCGGGACCGGGAACTTGGCGAAGGGGCCGATGGCCGAGTTGCAGTTCGAGAACGTCGCCTGGTCGTGGTAGGCGACGATGGCCTCGTCGTACCCCGTGATCATGAAGACGTGCTGGAAGGGCTCCTGCGTGACGGGGCACCGCTCGCGGACCTTCTCGAAGTAGGGGTACGGGTCGTCGTAGAGGTCCTTCGTGCGGAAGTAGTCGATGGCATCGATGTCGATCTCGGTCACAGCTGCTCCAGACCTCGGGTGGTTGATGACATGGTTTGCATGGTAGGAGAGTGCCGTATCCGGCGCAATCGTCCTGATGCCGTGCCCGAGGGCAGTCACCGGACCCTGCGACCGGCGACCCGGGGAATTCGTGTCGCTGGCCTCGGCTTTCTGAACAGGTCTGATCGGGCTGCGGCGGACCGCCGGAGAGAATAGTGTTTGCAGCTACCGCCGTCGGGGGGACCGGACGGCCACCTGCACCGCAGGGTCGAGGACCCTCATCACCACCGGGCGCCGGCGGGGTGGCCACGCAGGCCGACAGGGAGGCACGAGTCGATGGACCAGGAGCTCGCCGGCAAGGTGGCGATCGTCACCGGCGGATCGGGGGGGATCGGCCGCGCCACGGTGGAGCTCTTCGTGGAACAGGGCGCGAAGGTCGTCATCGCCGATGTGGACGCCGAGCGGGGCGAGGACCTGGCCGAGGACCTCGGCCCGTCGGCCGCCTTCCGGCGGACCGACGTGGCCGACCCGGACGACGTCGAGGCGCTGGTGGCGTTCGCCGTCGGCCACTTCGGCGGCCTCCACGTCATGTTCAACAATGCCGGCGTGTCGAGCTCGTTCCGGCGCCTGCTGCAGAACGACCTGCGCGATCTGCAACGGGTCATGGCGGTGAACCTCTTCGGGGTCATGTACGGCTGCCGGTCCGCAGGGCTCCACATGGCCGAGCAGGGCGGTGGCTCGATCATCAACACGACCTCGATGGGCGCCCTGACTGGCGGGTCGTTCCCCATCGTCTACCGGACGTCGAAGGCGGCGATCATCCAATTCAGCCGCTCGGCCGCCGCCGACCTGGCCGAGTACGGCATCCGGGTCAACTGCGTCGCCCCCGGACACATCAGCACGGGGATCACCAACTACGACCTCGGACCGACCATCCGGTTCAGCCAGCCCCTGCAGCGTCAGGGTACGTCGGCCGATGTGGCCAACGCCGTGCTCTTCCTGGCCAGCGAGCGGGCGGCCCAGATCGCCGGGATCGTCGTCCCGGTGGATGGTGGCACCGCCGCCGGACCGCCATTCGCACAGACACAACTACTCCTGGCACAGGCCCAGGGACAAGGAGGTGCAGATGCCGGCTGAATTGGTGATCCGAGGTGGGACGGTCGTCGACGGGACCGGTGACCCCGGCCGCGTGGCCGACGTCGCCGTCACCGACGGGCGGATCGAGGCGATCGGGCCGGACCTGCACGGTGCCCGGGAGCTCGACGCCACGGGCAGCGTCGTCGCCCCGGGCTTCATCGACATCCACACCCACTACGACGCCCAGGTGTTCTGGGACCCGGCACTGCGGCCCTCGTCGTACCAGGGCGTGACCACGGTGGTCGCCGGCAACTGCGGCTTCACCATCGCCCCCACCCGGCCCGAGCACCACCAGGTGATCGTCCAGACGCTCGAGAACGTCGAGGACATGGACGCGGCCTCGCTCACGGAGGGCATCGTGTGGGAGTTCCAGACCTACCCCGAGTACCTGGAGCTCGTCCGGTCGCGGGGCACGCTGCTCAACTTCGCCTGCTACGTCGGGCACAGCGCGGTGCGCCTCTTCGTGATGGGCGACGCCGCCTACGAGCGGGCCGCCACCCCCGAGGAGATCGAGCGGATGTGCCAGATCGTGGTGGAGGCGATCGAGGCCGGGGCGGCCGGGTTCTCGACCAGCTTCGCCTACACCCACCGGGGGATGAACGGCCTGCCCGTGCCGAGCCGCTTCGCCGAGCGCGACGAGGTCGAGGCGCTCTTCATGGCGGCGGGCAGCACGGGCAAGGGGGTGGTGCTGGCCACGGCCGGCGACCAGTGCACCTACGCCGACATGTACGAGCTGCAGCCCCGCATCGGGCGGCCCTTCACGTACCCCATGTTCGCCCTCACCGACGGACGAAACCAGCCCCAGCTCGACCTGCAGAACGAGGCCGTGGCCAAGGGCCTCCAGGTGTGGCCCCAGGTGACACCGCGGCCCCTCACCATGCAGTTCACGATGCACAGCCCGTTCAGCCTCAACGTGAGCCCGGTGGTCGCCGCGCTGATCGACCAGGACCCCGATGCCCGGATCGCCGCCTACTCGGACCCCGAGTGGCGGGCCCGCGCCTCGGCCGATCTGGCCGAGCAGCCGATGCGGCCCCGGTGGGAGACGTGCGAGGTCTCCGAGTCGGACCGCCACCCCGAGCTGGAAGGCCGGCGCGTCGACGCCATCGCCCGCGAGCGTGGCTGCGACCCGCTCGACGTCATCTGCGAGCTCGCCGTCGAGGAGGACCTGGCCACCCGGTTCCGCATCTACATCGCCAACGACGAGCCGGCCAGCGTCGGCAACCTCCTGGCCCACGAGCAGATGGTCCTCGGGCTGTCCGACGCCGGGGCCCACGTGGGCCAGCTGTGCGATGCGCCGCTCCCGACGGACCTGCTCGGCACGTGGGTCCGCGACCGCCAGGTCCTGTCCGTCGAGCACGCCGTGCGCAAGCTCAGCGGCGAGCCGGCGGACATCTTCGGGTTCGATCGCCGGGGCTACCTGCGCGAGGGCTACTGGGCCGACGTCTGCGTCTTCGACCTGGCCACCGTGTCGCCCGGCCCGATGAAGCGGGTGCGGGACTTTCCGGCGGGCGGCGAGCGACTGACCTGCGAGGAGCCCACCGGCCTCCGCCACGTGCTGGTCAACGGCGTCCCGATCCGGGTGGACGAGGTGGAGCTCCCCCTCGGGGACGAGCGCCCCGGGACGCGGCCCGAGCTCGTCTGAGGCCGTGCCCGTGACGACCCGCCGATGAGGCCGCTGCCCGAGCTCACCCCGTGGACCGGCTGGTTCTGGACGTCCGGCGCCGACGGGACGCTGCGCATCCAGGGCTGCACCGAGTGCGGCACGCTGGTGCACCCTCCCGTCCCCGTGTGTCCGGTGTGCCGGCGCCGGTCCTCGTCCCCGACGGAGGTCTCGGGACGGGCCACGGTCGTCGGGTACACCGTCAACCAGCACCAGTGGCACCCGGACCTCCCACCGCCCTACGTCATCGCCGTGGTGGCCCTCGCCGAGGACCCGGGGGTCCGGTTGACCACCAACATCACCGGGTGCGACATCGGTGACGTCCGGGTGGGCCTCGAGGTGCAGGTCCGCTTCGAGCAGCACGAGGATGTGTGGCTCCCCCTCTTCGAGCCGACCGGGGCGACCACGACGCCCGAGCCCGACGTCACCCCGAAGCTCCCCGTGCCCCGGGCCCCGCTCGGGGACGACCGGTTCGAGCACAAGGCCGTGCTGTCCGGCGTGGGGCGCTCGGCGCTCGGGCGCCGGCTCCTGGTCGACCCGCTCTCCCTGACCGTCGACGCCTGCCTCGCCGCCGTGGCCGACGCCGGCCTGGAGCTCTCGGACATCGACGGGCTGTCGACCTACCCGGGCGCCGCCGGCATGGGGATGAGCGAGGGCGGCGTGGCCGCCGTCGAGGAGGCGCTGCGCTTCCATCCCACCTGGATCAACGGCGGGGGCGACATCCCGGGGCCGGGCGGTGCGCTGATCGCCGCCATGCTCGCCATCTCGAGCGGGCTGTGCCGGCACGTTCTGTGCTTCCGCACCGTGTGGGAGTCGACGTTCGCCACCCTCGGCTTCCGGCCACCCGGCGGCGGGCGCGCCTCGGGGGCCCAGCAGTGGCGCTCGCCGTTCGGTGCGCTGTCGGCAGCCAACTGGATCGCCGTCAATGCCAACCAGTACCTGCACCGCTACGGCGCCACCCGGGAGCTGCTCGGGACCATCGCCGTCAACGGCCGGACCAACGCCGGGCGCAACCCGGCGGCCATCTACCGGGAGCCGATGACGATGGACGACTACATGGCGGCCCGTCCCATCACCACCCCGTTCGGCCTGTACGACTGCGACGTGCCCTGCGACGGCTCGATCGCCGTCGTGGTGTCCGACGCCTCCGTGGCCGGGGACCTGCCCGGCACGGCCATCCGGGTCGAGGCCGTCGGCACCCAGATCCTCGAGCGCGTCTCGTGGGACCAGGGGACCATCACCCACGAGCCCCAGGTGCTCGGCCAGGCCGCCCACCTCTGGACCCGGACCAGCCTCCGTCCGGCCGACGTCGACCTCGCCCTCGTCTACGACGGCTTCACGTTCAACGCCGTCTCGTGGCTCGAGGCGCTCGGGTTCTGCCCCTTCGGCGAGGCCCAGGACTGGCTCGACGAGGGTCGGAGGATCGCCCTCGACGGCGAGCTCCCGGTCAACACCCACGGCGGCCAGCTCAGCGAGGGCCGGACCCACGGGTTCGGGTTCATCTACGAGGCGGTCAGACAGCTCCGGCACGAGGCCGACGGGCGCCAGGTGGCCGACGCCACGACGGCCGTCGTGACCACCGGAGGGGGGACGCCGTCGGGGGTCCTCCTGCTCCAGCGCGACGGGGCGTAGCTCAGTCCGCCGCCCGGGCCCGCCGGAGCGTGCGCCGGAGCCACTCGCCGGTGCGCTCGAAGGCGGGGGCGGCCGCCGGGAACCCGAAGTTGACGAAGCCGTGGGGCTGGCCCGGATAGCAGACCTCCTCCACCTCGACCCCGTCGGCCCGGAGACGTTCGGCGTAGGCACGCCCCTCGTCCCGGAGCATGTCGCACCCTCCCAGGATGACCAGTGCCGGCGGCAGGCCGGCGAGCGACGGGGCGAAGAGCGGGGCGGCGTACGGGTCGTCGTCCAGGTCGCGGCCGCCGCTGTATGCCGCCCAGTAGGCCTCGCCGGCCTCGAGGCTGATGACGAGCCCGCTGAACTCCTCCCGGGACGAGTGGAGCTTCGAACCGGAGACCCCGGGGTAGATCAGCACCTGTCCCACCGGCGCCACACCCCCGGCATCCCGCAGCCGGAGTGACACCGTGGCGGCCATGTTGCCGCCGGCGCTCTCGCCGGCCACGGCTACGGCCGACGGCGGCAGTCCGAACCGCCCGCTGTTGGCCAGCGCCCACCGGGTGACCGACACGCAGTCGTCGAGCCCCGCCGGGTACGGGTCCTCCGGGGCGAGACGGTAGTCCACCGACACCACGACAGCGCCGGATGCGTGCGCGATCTCGCGGGCGACACCGTCCATCAACCCGATGCTCCCGATGACGTACCCGCCGCCGTGGAAGTACACGACCAGTCCCGTCGGCTCGCCCTCGCCCCGGTAGATCCGGATGGGGACGTCACCGACCTGCTCGTCGTCGACGTGTGCGATCTCCTGAGTCAATTGCGGTCCGTAGTCGCCGCGGGCCAGCTCGAGGAGCTCCGGCGCCAGGTCGTCGAAGGGTTTCGACCGTTCCGGGTTCTCGGCCATCCAGTCGACCACCCAGGGGTCGAGTACACCTTCGTCGCTCATGCTCTCATCCTTCCCCACCGAGGTCGGCCACGACCTGCGGGAGATCGACCGTGGTCCGGATGCCCGGCGCCGCCTCGCAGATGACGGACACCGCGTTGACGGCGCGGTTCGCCGTGTACCCCGGCGTCGTCTCCGCCATCAGCTCGAGCGGGACCGCCAGCCGGAGCTCCATGTCGAGGGGGCAGTCCCCCTCGACGGTCACCCGCCATCCCCCCGATCGCAGGTCCCACGCCGCGTCGATCTCGGTCGAGCAGTACCACGTGGCGCTGAAGCTGATCAGCTCCTCACCCTTGTGCCTACCCACGACGTTCATCCGTTGAGCGGCGACCGTCTCGGCCGGGATGGTCCCGGCGGCGATCTCGATGTCCCGGACGGCCGTGGCGACGTCCCCGGTGGACTCGACCGACTCGAGCGGCATCCCGAGCGCGTCACCGATGAGCCGGAGCGAGGGCCCGAATGCCTCGGCGCCGTGCGACCAGCGCAGTGGGTCGAAGGTGGAGGGGTCCCGGCCGTAGCCCATCAGGTCGAAGAGGAGCACTGGTGAGTTGCGGCTCGACAGGTCGGCGAACTCGGCGATGCGCAGCCTGTCCAGGCGGCGCTGGAGCGAGGTCAGGACGATGGGGACCGCCTCGGAGATGAATCCCGGGCTGCTCCCCGTGCTGTGGATCGAAGCGTTCCCGCTCGCACAGGCGGCCTCGATGCGCTCGCGCACGGCGGGGTCCATGCTCCCGGGGTGGTGGAATCCGCCGGTGGTGGCCACGATGTTGGCCCCCGACCCGAGGAGCGTGCAGAGCACGTCGACGTCATACCCCTGCTGCATGTAGAGCACGCAGTCCGGTCGGAGTGCGAGGACCTCGTCGAGGTCATCGGTGGCCGTGACGCCCGTCGGTTCGAGGCCGGACAACGCTCCGGCGTCCTGTCCCACCTTTTCGGGGTTGGTCACCCGGACCCCCACCAGGTCGAGCCGGGGATGCTCGATGACGGCCCGCAACGCGTGGGTGCCGATATTGCCCGTCGCCCACTGGACGACCCGGCAGGTGGGCTCCGGCGTCACGGGACCGGTCACGACCCTGACCGCTCGGAGGCGACGAGGGCGGCCTTGTGCAGGACGTTGGCGGCCAACCTCATGTGCGCGGCATCCATGAGTCGGCCGCCCCGTCCGATGGCTCCGACGCCCTCGGCCTCCGATGCACGGTAGATCGCGATGGACTCCTCGGCGTCTCGGACCTCCGCCTCGGTTGGGGCGAAGACGGCGTTGGCGATGGGGATCTGGCTGGGATGGATGGCCCATTTCCCGTCGTATCCCAGGAGGCTGGCGTGCCCGGCTGACCGACGATAGCCCTCCGGGTCCTGGTAGGCCGGGTACGGCGCGTCGATGGCGTCGATGCCCGCGGCGCGGGCGGCGGCCAGGATCTGCACCCTCGCATGATGCCAGAACTCCCCGGGGTACTCACCCACCGGGTCGAAGTTCCCGTCCACCCGGGCGCGCAGGGAGGCGGACAGGTCGCCGGCACCGAAGATGATGGCTTCGAGGCGGTCGCTCGACCGGGCGATCTCGGCGGCGTTGGACAGACCCTCGGCCTCCTCGATCAGCACCTCGAGTCCGATGCGCTTGGTCAGGCCGAGCTCGGTCTCGAGCTGGGTGAGCAGGACGTCGAACCACCACACGTCCCGGGCCGTCCGCGCCTTCGGCACGATGATCACGTCCAGGGCGTCCCGGGCGCCGGTGACCACCTCGACCACATCCCCGTAGCACCACGGGGTCTCGAGGCCGTTGACGCGGACCGCCCGCACCACCCGACCCCAGTCCTGGTTGACCAGGGCGTTGACGGCGATGGCCCGCGCCGACTCCTTGACCAACGGCGCGCAGGCGTCCTCCAGGTCCAGGAACACGAGATCGGCGCCGGAGGTCGGCGCCTTCGCACACATGCGCTCGCTGCTTGCCGGGGTGGCCAGCTCGGAACGTCGGGCTCGGGGTTCGTACACGGGTGCCTCCGTCAGTGGATGCGGTCAGATGACGCCGGCCGCCCGCAGGGCGGCGATGCGGTCGGGCGCGAGGCCGAGGAGTTCACCGTAGACGGCGTCGTTCTCGGCTCCCAGGTCCTGTCCGAGGTGGTCGATCCGCCCGGGGGTCTCCGAAAGCTGGGCCAGCGGCGCCTGGACCCGTATCGGCCCGAGGTCGGGGTCGTCGACCCGGGGAAAGGTCCCCCGGGACCGCAGGTGCTCGTCGGCGAGGAGCTGCCCGGCGTCGTAGACGGGGGCCGCGGCCACGTCGGCGTCGAGGAACACCCGCATGGCGTCGTCGAGGGTGCGCTCCGCGATCCATTCGGCCACCATGGTGTCGATCTCGGTCCCCCGCGCCTGGCGGCGGACCGGGTCCACGTAGTCGGGGTCCTCGGCCAGGTCGGGGCGGCCGATGGAGCGGAAGACCCGCACGACGATGTTGGCCGAGGCGCTGGAGATGGCCAGCCACTTGCCGTCGGCGGTCACGTAGGCGTTGCGGGGCGCACTGGCCGCCAGGTGGTTGCCCACCCGTCCGGCGACGGTCCCCAACTGGTCGAAGGCGAGGGTCGACGACTCGATGAGGCGGGCGAGGGGCTCGACCAGGGTGACGTCGACCAGCTGGCCCGTCCCCCCGCGGACGTCGCGGTGGTAGAGGGCCATCATCACCGCCCAGGTCGCCGCCTGGGCGGCGACCCCGTCGGCCAACATGAACGGGGGGAGGGTCGGGGGTCCGTCGGGCTGCCCGGTCACCTGGGCGAAGCCGCTCATGGCCTCGGCCAGCGTGCCGAACCCCGGCCGGTCGCTCGACGGCCCGCCCCGGCCGTAGCCGCTGACGTGAAGCATCACGAGCTGCGGGTGGCGCGCATGGACCGACTCGTAGTCGAGGCCCCACCGGAGCAGGGCACTCGGGCGGTTGCCGACGACGAGCACGTCGGTCACGTCGAGCAGCTGGTGGAACAGCTCCTGGCCGTCGTGCTGACGGAGGTCCAGGGTGACACAGCGCTTGTTGCGGCTGACGCTCTTCCACACGAGGCCGATGCCGGCCTTTGCTGGTCCCCAGTTCCGCAGGGGGTCGCCGGCACCGGGCTGTTCGACCTTGACGACCTCGGCGCCGAACTCACCGAGCATGGTGGCCACCATCGGCCCGGCCACCAGGGTGGCGGCGTCGACGACCCGGAGCCCGACCAGCGGGCCCGACTCGTCAGCCATGGGCAACGCACTCGGGCCTGGCGAGCGCGAGGTTCTCCCGGAGGGTGGCGCCGGCGTACCGGTCCCGGAACACGCCGCGCCGCTGGAGCTCGGGCACGACCAGCCGCACGACGTCCTCGTAGGCGCCGGGGCTGTGGGTGGCGGCGATGACGAACCCGTCACAGGCGTCGGTGTTGAACCACTCCTCCATCTGGTCGGCGACCTCCGCCCCGGTGCCGACGAAGCGTGGGCCCTGCAGCAGCGTGGCCCGGTGCCCGGCCAGGTCGGCCAGCGTGATCGTCCCCCCGATGTGGGCCCGGAGGTTCTGGACCAGTCCACGGATGCCGGAGACCGACTCGATGAGTTCGTCGGTGATCGGCGTGTCGAGCGCCAGGCCGGAGAAGTCGTAGTTCATCAGCTCGGACAGCAGGGTCAGCGAGGCCATCGGGTCGACGAAGTCGTTCAGGAACATCTGCTCCCGCTCCTGCGCCTGGGCCGTCGACTCCCCCAGCACCGTGTAGGCCATCGGCAGCATCTTCACCGAGTCGGGATCGCGTCCGTCCTGGGCGATGCGCTCCTTCTGGTCCTTGAAGTGGGCCCGGGCCACCTCGATGCTGGGATCGCCGGTGAAGATGACCTCGGCCCACCGGGCGGCGAAGTCCCGCCCGCGCCCGGACGAGCCGGCCTGGAGCAGCACCGGCCGCCCCTGCGGCGAGCGCGGCACCGTCAGGGGCCCGCGCACCTTGAACCAGTCGCCGTCGTAGTTGAGCTCGTGGACCTTGTCGGGGTCGGCGAAGATGCCGTTGGCCCGGTCGAGGATCAGGGCGTCGTCCTCCCAGGAGTCCCACAGCCCCGTGGTGGCCTCGAGGAACTCGTCGGCCCGGTCGTAGCGGGCGTCGTGGGCCAGCACCTGGTCGACGCCGTAGTTCTGCGCCTCGCTGTCGTTCACCGAGGTCACCACGTTCCAGGCCGCCCGGCCGCCGGTGAGGTGGTCCAGGGTGGCGAAAGTGCGGGCCACGTGAAACGGGGAGTAGTACGTGGTCGAGTAGGTGGCGCCCAGGCCGATCGAGCGGGTGGCGCCGGCGATCACGCCCAGCACGATGCTCAGGTCGAGCTTGACCGGGCGGGCACCGTGGCGGACCGCCTCGGCCACCGAGCCCCCGTAGATGCCGGGCATGGCCAGGCGGTCGTCGAAGAACATCATGTCGAAGCAGCCCTCTTCGAGGGTGCGCCCGAGCTTCTCGTAGTAGCTGGCGTTCAGGAACCCGTGCTCGGTGGCTGGATGACGCCACGAACCTGCGTAGACCGTCGCGTTCCCCGCCTGCATGAACCCCACCAGCGCCATCTGTTTCACCGGAATCACCATTGCTCTCGTTGACTGGTCGTTGACCGCGGGCTGCTGTTGAAATATAGAATGTGATATGTCAGATTTCAAGCCGATCGGCGGGACCGTCCGCTCCCGCGCCGCCCGGGAGCTGCGGGACCGCGTGCTGACCGGACGGCTCCGGCCCGGTGACCGGCTCGACCTCGACGAGATCACCGAGGAGTTCGGCATCAGCCGGACCCCGGTGCGCGAGGCGCTCCTGGAACTGTCCTACGAGGGGCTGGTGGCCGTCACCCCCCGGAGCGGCATCACCGTGATCGGGATCACGCCCGAGGACGCCGTCGACAACTTCGCCGTCCTGGCCGCCCTGGCCGGCAAGGCCGCCGAGTGGGCGACGTCCCGGATCACTGGGCCCCAGCTGGACGAGCTGCACCGACTGGCCGATGCTGTCACCGGGGACCGGAACGTGGTCGACGCCAACCGGCGGTTCCACCGGGCCGTCAACCTCGCAGCGTGCTCGCCCCGCCTGTTGACGTACCTCCGACAGGCGGTGCGCGTGGTCCCCGGCAGCTACTTCGACCTCTTCCCGGAGGCGGAGCGACGGAGCCGTGCCGACCACGCCGCGCTCCTCGACGCCATCGGCCTCGGCGACGCCACCTCGGCCCGCGCCATCGCCGAGGCCCACGTGCTCGACGCCGGAGCTGCGCTGGGCGACTGGATGCGTGCGAACGCGGCGTCGAACGGGGCGCTTCGCGCCCGGTAGGGGCCGGACGTCCCCTGACACCGCGGCGCCGTCAGTGCTGCTGGGCGGCCACCGCCCGGCGCGCCCGCTTGCGGAAGCCCTCGAGCTTCTCGTCCGGCGTGCGCACCCGGGTGCTGCGGGACATGACCGTCACGTCGTGGCCCGCGGCCCGCTTCCGAAGGGCGGCCACCGTCGACTCCTCCTTGGGCATGTTGGCGAAGGGGTCGAAGGAGTACCACCGCATGGCGTTCTCGTGCGTCATCTTCCGGATGTCGTCGTCGGAGACGGCATAGGCCGTGAACACGGCGTGCAGCTCCTCGGGCGCGGTCGGCCACATGGAGTCGCTGTGCGGGTAGTCCGCCTCCCACGCCATGTTGTCGACGCCAATCCGGTCCCGGAGCTCGACTCCCACCGGGTCACTGATGAAGCAGGTGAGGAAGTGCTCCCGGAACACCTCCGACGGCAGGCGCCCCCCGAAGTCCTGGAGCGTCCATGCACGATGCATCTCGAAGGTCCGGTCGACCCGGTCGAGGAAGTAGGGGATCCATCCCGTCCCGCCCTCGGACAGCGCCACCCGGAGCTGGGGGAAGCTCTTCAGCACCCGGGACCACAGCAGGTCGGCCGCGGCCGACTGGATGTTCATCGGCTGCAGGGTGATCATCACGTCGGGCGGGGAGTCGACCGCCGGGATCGACAGGCGGCCCGAGGACCCGAGGTGGATGGAGAGCACGGTGCCGGTGTCGCAGCACGCCCGCCACACCGGGTCCCAGTACTCGTCGTGGAAGCTGGGGTAGCCCAGCGCGGCAGGGTTCTCGGTGAAGCTCAGCGAGTGGCAGCCCTTGGCCGCCGTGCGTCGGATCTCGTCGGCGGTCTGCCCGGGGTCCCAGATGACCGGCACGGCCAACGGGATGAACCGACCGGGGTGGGCGCCGCACCACTCGTCGATGTGCCAGTCGTTGTACGCCCGCACCAGGGCCAGCGACAGGTCCGGGTCCTCGGACGCGAAGACGCGAGCCGTGAAGGTCGGGAAGGACGGGAAGTTCATCGACGCCAGGACGCCGCCGGCGTCCATGTCCCGGACCCGCTCGTCGACGTCGTAACAGCCGGGCCGAACCTCGTCGAGGCTCTGCGGCTCGAGGCCGTACTCCTCCTTGGGGCGGCCGGCCACCGCGTTCAGGGCGGCGGTCTCCATGACGACCTCCCCGAACGTCCAGACGTCGGAGCCCTCGTCGTTGCGGACCAGCTTGGGCGCCCGGTCCAGGTACTTCGGCGCCAAGTGGTGGACGAAGAGGTCCGGGGGCTCGATGATGTGGTCGTCGACGCTGATGAGTATGAGGTCGTTGATGTCGAGCATGGCACCTCTCCGAGAATCCGATTATCGCTGGTGTAGAACCTACCTCGCCTGAGCGGCCCCCGTCACCCGGTCAGAGCCGCTCGTACTCGACCCGGAGCGACGGGCTCGTCGGCACCGACTGGCAGGTGAGGACCCACCCCTCCTCCACCTCGTCCGGCGTCAGGGCGTTGTTCACCCGCATGGTGACCGTTCCCTCGTGGAGGAGGGCCATGCACGTGGCACAGCTGCCGGCCTCGCAGGAGTACGGCGCCGGAAGGCTGGCCCGGCGGGCGGTCTCGAGGACCGTGTCGCCGGCGTGGTAGGCGATCTCGTGGCGCCGGCCCTTGAGCTGCAGCACGATCGTCGCCGGCACCGGCGCGTCCGTGGCCCCGACGGGTGGCGACTCCCCCGGCTCCGGCGTCACGAACCGCTCGATCAGGATCGCCCCGGGCGCCACCCCCGCGCCGAGCAGGGTCTCCTCGACCAGCTCCATGAACGGGGCCGGGCCGCACACGTAGAAGTCGGCGTCGAGCTCCCCGCCGACGACATCGAGGATGGCCTCGGGCCCGGGGAAGCCGCTGACCGAGTCGAAGTGCCGGCGCACCGAGAGCCGCCCCGAAGACTGCGTCTCGAGGCTCCGGAGTGCGTCGTCGAAGATGACCGAGTGCGGCTCCCGGCTGGCGTAGAGGAGCCGGACCGGCCGACCGGTCGAGGACAGTGCGCTCTTGGCGAGAGAGATCACCGGGGTGATGCCGCTGCCGCCGCAGAACCCGACGACCGGTCGATCACCGCCCCGCAGGCAGAATGCGCCCGACGGCGGGGACGTGGCGACCAGGTCGCCGACGGACACCTTGTCGTTGAACCAATTGGAGACCGTGCCGCCGGGGACGCGCTTGACCGTCACGGCCAGGTCGCCGTCGGTCTCGGGGGCGCTCGACATGGAGTAGCAGCGGAAGTGCTCGTCCGTGCCGATCCGCACCCGGAAGGTGCAGAACTGCCCCGGACGGTAGTGGTACGCCTCCGTGAGGTCGTCCGGGACGTCGAGCACGAACGACCGGGTGTCGTCGGTCTCCTCGATCACCTGCTTGACCGGGAGGGGGTGGAAGGCGTGGCGGCGCGCCACGTCGTCGACGTCAGACACGGTCGGTCGGACCACACACGGCGACAGGCGCTACCCTCACCGACGCCACCCTAGCAGTCGTCTGAGAACCGGATTCTCGCCTCATCCGGGGGCCGTGGCCAGGGAGGAATGCGGGATGAAGGGGACGTCCGGCGGGCCCGTCCACGGGTCCGCCGATCGCGACCCGTCGCTGCGGTAACGTCGATCGCAACGTCAGGAAACCTCATAGCGCAGGGTCGAAAACGGCGCTAGCACCCCCCGGAGGAGCCGACATGGCACGTACCCGCACCCCTCAGCCTCCCGTCCACCTGGCCAGCGCCCGGATGCTCGATGGGACCGGCGAAGGGCTGGTCGAGCCGGGCAGCCTGATCGTCCACGAGGGCCGCATCACCGCCGTGTCCCCGTCGTCGGTCTCCTCCGACGTCCGGACGCTCGACCTCGGCGACGTCACCATGCTCCCCGGCCTCATGGACATGGAGGTCAACCTGGTGATGGGGGGACCCAACCACGCCAGCCCGCTCGTCCCCGTCCAGGAGGACCCGGCGATGAAGACCCTCCGGGGTGCCGCCAACGCCCGCCGGACCCTGCGCGCCGGGTTCACGACCGTGCGCAACCTCGGGCTCTTCGTGCAGACCGGCGGCCTGCTGCTCGACGTCGCCCTGATGAGGGCCATCGACATGGGGTGGACCGAGGGCCCGCGCATCGTCCCGGCCGGGCACGCCATCAGCCCCACCGGCGGCCACCTCGACCCGACCATGTTCCAGGCCTTCGCCCCCCACGTGCTGCCACTGACCGTGGAGGAAGGGATCGCCAACGGGGTGTCCGAGGTCCGCAAGGCCGTCCGCTACCAGATCAAGTACGGCGCCCGGGTCATCAAGGTCAGCGCCTCGGGAGGGGTGATGTCGCACACCGGCCCCGCCGGCGCCCGCCAGTACTCCACCGAGGAGCTGTGGGCGATCGCCGACGAGGCCCACCGCGCCGGCCTCAAGGTGGCCGCCCACTGCCACGGCGACGAGGCGGTCCGGACCGCCATCGAGTGCGGCATCGACTGCATCGAGCACGGCTCGCTGATGAGCGACGAGACGATCGACCTGATGGTCGAACGCGGCACGTTCCTGGTGGCCACCACCTATCTCGCCGACGGCATGGACGTGTCCCACGCCGCACCCGAGCTGCAGGCCAAGGCGGCCGAGGTGTTCCCCCGGGCGAGGCAGACCATCGCCAACGCCATCCGGCGCGAGGCGCGGATCGCCTGCGGTTCCGACGCCCCCGCCATCCCCCACGGCCGCAACGCCAAGGAGCTCGTCGCCCTGGTCGACCGGGGCATGACGCCGGCGCAGGCCATCGGTGCCGCCACCACCGTCGCCGCCGAACTGATCAGCGTCGACGACCGGGGGCGCCTGGCTGAAGGCCTGCTGGCCGACATCATCGCCGTGCCCGGCGATCCGCTGGGCGACATCACGATGACCGAGTCGGTCTGCTTCGTGATGAAGGGCGGCGACATCGTCCGCCACGACGACGTGGCCCCGTAGCCGCACCTCGGGTGGCCCCGGCGTCATCCGGACGCCCCGAAGGATCGCTCAGTCCCCGGCCACGAACGGGAAGATCCGGGTAAAGTCGGCGCCGGGCTCGCTCGCCGCGAACTCCTCCCAGAGGGACCGGGCGACCACCGGTCGTTCAGACGGAGCCGGCCAACGATGCCACGAACTCGCGGGTGCGCCGGGACGAGTCCAGCTTCTCCTCGCGGGACTCGCCGATGGGCACGACCCGCAGGGAGACGTCGGTCGCCCCCGCGTCGGCGAACGCCTGCAGTCGCCGGCGGATCGTGTCCTCGCTCCCGGCGGCCAGGATGTCGCCGACGGTGCGGGCGTCGCCGAGGTCGAGGAGCTTCTGGTAGTTCGGCGACACCTCGGACTCGGACAGGACGCGGTTGGCGCGGGCCACCGCCGCCTCCACCTCGTCGTCGCCGCACAGGCAGATGGGCACGCCGGCCACGATGCGCGGCCTCGGTCGCCTGGCGGCCGCCGCGGCGGCGTTGAGCACGGGGGCGACGTGGGTCTCGATGGCCCGCTCGTCGGCCAGCCACAGGATGGTCCCGTCGGTGCGCTTCCCGGCGATGCCCAGCATCACCGGTCCGAGCGCAGCGATCATGACCGGTGTCGGGGTGATGTCGGTGACGTCCATCGGCTGGTGGACGCGGAACCGCTCGTTCTCGACGTCGACCATCCCGGGACCGGCCAGCGCCTGGTCCAGGACGTCGAGCTCGTCGCGCATGTAGGCGGCCGGGCGCTCGTAGGGGAGCCCCAGCATCTCGTCGATCACCCAGTGGTGCGACACGCCGAGCCCCAGGGTGAGCCGGCCCCCGCACACCGCCTGGGTGGACAGGGCCTGGTGGGCGAGGACGACGGGATGGCGGGGCTGGATCGGGACCACGGCGGTCCCGATCTCGATCGTGGAGGTCGCCGTCCCGATGAGCGCCGCCGCCGTGAGGGCGTCGAAGTCGTCGGGGATCTGCGGGATCCACAGCGATGCCAGGCCGGCCTCCTCGGCCCACCTGGCATCGGCCAGCATCCGCTCGACCTTGGTTGCGTACCGGCTCCGTTCGGGGCCCACCATCACGCCGATCCGCACGGGTCAGCTTCCTTTCGTCGCAGGAGGGTCCCGGTCGGCCGCAGCCGACCGGGTCGTGTGCGTCCGCGCCCCGGGGGGGAACGGCGCGACCGATCGGCTCAGACGGCCGGCTCGACGATGGCGTCCATGCTGGCCGCACCGCTGTCCGGCACGCGGGGCTGCCGCCACACCTCGACGGGGAACGACACGTTCACCAGCGAGTAGGACAGCTCCAGCAGCCGGCCGGCGTCGTCCGGGAGCGCGTCGAGCGGGAGCGCGTCGAGGTAGGCCAGGATCTGCTCGAACCGCGGGAAGGCGGCGGCGTAGAACGCCTGCATCTCGTCCATCGAGCTGGACAGGCGCTTGGCGTAGCGCTCGCCCTCGGTCGGCAGGCACCAGTCGGCGAACCGCTCGAGGTCGGCGAATTCGGGGGGCAGGGCGGTGGTCATCGGGGCTCCTGGCTCAGCGCGCGGCCGGGGCGTCGACCGACGTCCCGGACTTCTCGTAGTCAGCGACGTACCCGCGGGCCGTCTTGTGCAGGTGGCGGAGGAGGACCTCCTGGTCGTTCAGCGGGAACTCGGTGACGGCCCGCGACTCGATCATCGTCTGGGTGGCCTCGAGGGTGTTGCCGTCCTGCAGTGCGTACTCCTTGAACGTGACCGCGGCCAGCTCCTGGCGGAGGCGCTCGGTGGCGTTCTTCGGGGGCACGAAGAAGAGCGTCCCCTCGAAGATGTGCGTGTTGAAGGAGGTCGGCCAGTAGTGGTACGTGAGGTACCAGCCCGGGGCCCACACCAGCAGCATGAAGTTGGGGAACAGGACGAAGGAGTCCACGCCCCAGTTCGGGGATCGCGCCGGGTTGACCGACCCGGGCAGCGGGTCGAGGCCGGCGATGTCGGGCCGGTCCCACGGCCCGAAGAGCCCGCTGCGCAGCACGTTCTCGATCGGCTTCACCATCGAGGGGTCCTTCGGCGGGGACATGCCCCCCCACGACGACACCATGCTGTGCGGTCCGTCGATCACGTACGAGAGCGCCTCGAAACCGTAGCCCTGGAGCTTGCGCGACTCTTCGTCGGTGGCCTGCTTCGCGTGCAGGACGGGTGCGTGGTAGAACTCGGCGAAGGCGTCGATGAACAGCTTCCA
>JBKQRT010000100.1:0-6103 GCA_052143895.1 Acidimicrobiales bacterium
TATACCTCGGCGCTGGCATATGTGGAAGCGAAACCGTTCCCGCCTCCTTGGTTCAGCCCGCCGGCGACCAGCACGTCGCCGTCGGTGAGTAACGTGGCGGTCTGTTGCTCTCGGGGGACGGTCATCCGTGTGGTGGGCAGCCACTTTCCTATAGCCGGGTCATACAGATCGGCGCTGCTCAGATCGGTGCAAAAGTCGTCGTCGCAGTTATTGAATCCACCGGTCACCAGCACTTCGCCGTTCTCGAGGAGGGTGGCGGTCTGGAACTGGCGTCCCTCGCTCATCGATCCGGTGAGGGTCCAGACACCTGTCGAAGGGTCGTAGAGCTCGGCGCTCTTGAGGTTCACCAGGTAGCTTCCGGAGTCGCAGCCGTAGCCCTGCCCATTACAGCCGCCACCGGCGACCAGCACGTCGCCGTTCTGGAGCAGTGTCGCGGTGGCTCCGGCCCGGCCCACATTGAGCGATCCAGTCGGCGCCCACGTACCGGTAGACGGGTCGTAGATCTCGGCGCTGTTCAGCCCTATGTCGGGATGGCCGGCCTCGCAGCAGCCACCAGCCACCAGCACATCGCCGTTCTGGAGCAGCGTCGCGGTGGCGTCGCTGCGGGCGGTCGACATGCTCGCCGTGATCGTCCAGGTACCGACGCCGGGGTGGTACAGCTCCGCCGAAGCACTTCCCCCGCCCGCTACGAGCACATCGCCGTCCCCGAGGAGCGTAGCCGTGGCACCTGTCCGCCGGACGCTCATGGGACCGGTAGGAGCGAACGTGTTGGCGGCGGCCTGGACGTTTGCTGGGGCAGCCGACGCAGGCGCGGCATGCGCCCCGATAGGCACGAAGAGGCCGATCGCCCCGGCGAAAGCGACAATGCTACGACGACCGAACCTGGGCATCAATGGCTCCCCCGTCTGCTTACCGCTGTGTGCGCTACGGCAGAGCCTACGACCCCGTCGGGTCGCGGTCCAGAGGCGGTGGAGGTGCGACCGCGTCCGCCGATCATTGCGGGTCCGATGATCAACCTCGGTTGACGGAGGGCTCGGTCTGCCGGCCTCCCCCTTCACGGGTTCTCCGTCCGCGTTGCCGGGAGGAACACGCGTCATGTCGGCTGGGCACCTTGGCCGCGAGTACAGGCTCGCTTACCTGGCGCCCTCACCTGGAGGCGTTCGAGTCAGGGATTGGGCGTCGTCAAGATGACCCACGACGTCCCGTCCCACTGCTCTGCGAGCGGCAGCCGAGTGCCGTTGCCCGGCTGGTAGTTTCCCACCGACATGCACCTCCGGGTGGAAGCACAGGAGATAGCGCCCATTGCGCTCAGCGGTCCCGGCTCGTTGGGGCTCGGCACGATGGTCCATTGTGATCCGACGCCCGACTCCGTCAGGGTGTCGATGCTGGTCGCCGACGCTGCGCTGCCCGCGGCGAGGCAGCGGGTGGCGGTGAAGCACGCCACCCCCCCGAACCCGTCGTAGGTGGTATCGGGCGGATCGGGGCTCGGCACCACGTTCCAGGTGCCGCTGACCTCCCGCTCGACCAGGGTGGTGGCCGTGAAGCTGTTGGTGCCGTTTTCGTAAGTGAACCCGCCCGCCGTGCACTCGGATCCCGTGACGCAGTCGATGGCCTGGAGCGACGTCCCGGCCCCGCCCACGCCGGGGCTGGGGATGATGGACCACGACGAGTGCACTTCGCGCTCGACGAGCGTCGTCTCGGTGTCCGCGCCACCGGCGGCGCTGTCGCCGACCGCGGTGCAGCCGGATCCCGCCACACAGCTCACCGCCCAGAGGTTGCTGACTGCGGCCCCGGTCACGTTCGGGCTGGATACAACCGACCACTGCAGACCGTCCCAGTGCTCGATCAGGGTTTCCGGTGGCTGACCGCTGTTGTCCAGCATGTTTCCCACCGCCGTGCAGTCGGCAGGCCCACCACAGGAGACCGAATTGAGCGAGGCGTTGCGGCTTCTCACCGGCAGGGGGACCCGGACCAGTGACCACGCGGCGCCGTCCCACTGCTCGGCCAAGGGGACGCCGTTCTCGCTCCCGACCGCGCTGCAGCGGGTGGACGAGGCGCACGAGACCGACCAGAGGATGTCGTCCGAGTGTGTGCCGCCGAGACTCAAGATTGGAACAACGGCCCAGGAGTGGCCGTTCCAGCGCTCGGCGAGGGCGCGGCCGCCTCCCTGCGCATCGGTCGAGCTGCCGACAGCCATGCAGCCGGTCGGCGCCCAGCAGGAAACTCCCGACAGATAGGTGGAGGTCGAGACGAACGATGGGGTAGCGGCGGCGCCCGACGCCCGCACCGACATGGGGCCAACGAACACTGTGGCGAGCCCGACGACCAAACCCACCAGCGCCCTACCGCAGCGGCGACGACGCCCGTGGCGGATGGTCAGTCCTCGCATGCCATCACCCGGCATCCTGCAGGGTCCAGCGGGTCCCTTCCCACCGTTCGACGAGCGGACGGCCGCCGCCTCGGATAGCCGTCACCCCGACCGCGGTGCAGGCCGTTGGGGTGGTGCACGATACCCCGTGCAACGAGCCCCGCACCGGGGGACCTCGTTGGGTCGCCCACGTCGTCCCATCCCAGCGTCCGATGAGCGGTAGGGCGTTCGCGCTCCCCATCGGGTGGCTTCCGACGACAACGCAGGCTGAGGCGTCGGCGCAGGTCACGGCGGACAGCGACGCCGCCTCGCCGGGGCTCGGCGTGCTCTTGAGGGTCCAGGCGGACCTGTCCCAACCCACGCCAAAGGTGGCCTGGGACAGGTCCCCCGTGCTCTCCACCCCCACCATCTGGCAGTTCACCGAGGGGGTGCCGGTGCATCCGATCCCCGTCAAACCGTCACCGGGCTCCGGCGTCGTCAGGTTCGGCGGATGCTGAGAGACCCAGAACGTGCCGTTCCAACGCTCCGACGCCGTCTGGCCCCCGAAGTCACCGGCACCGACGCAGGACTTCGCCGAGGCGCAGCTCACCGAAAGCAGTTCGGCGCTGTACCCGGGGAACGACTGCAGCGACCACGACGACCCGTTCCAGTCTGCGGCGACGGTGTGCTCACCCGCGTCATCGACCGTGTAGAAGCCCACGGCGACGCACCGTTCGACAGCCGGACAGGAGACGCCGGTGGCATAGGCGCCCACGTCGCTCCCGTCTGGCTGTGGGATCGACTGGATGGTCCAACGCGAACCGTTCCACCGTTCCGCCAGCAGGGTGCCTGGGTAGGCAAGGCCGAGGCCCGACTGGGTGTATCCCACCGCGGTGCATGCCATGGGCGACGAGCACGAAACGGCCGTGAGCGTCGTATCGGTGGCGCCCGTGGACGGAGTGTGCTCGACCTTCCAACGCTGCCCGTCCCACCGCTCGACCAAAGCACTCGCCGAGCCTTCCCCCTGGTTGCCCACCGCGACGCAGAAAGTCAGGGTCGGACATGAAACTGCGGCCAGGGAACCGGGAGTGGTCGTACCTGGGCTGGCGGCGCCCGTGGCCGGCGTGACCGGAAGGCACACCGACCCGAACACGAGCCCCAGCCCGGCAGCCGCCACGACAGCGGTCCTATGCATCGAACGGGATCCACCCATGACCCTGACTTCCTGCCGCCAGCCGACACGGCTCGGCCGCCGCGTCGGGCTGTGCAGCATCGATGCTACTTGGCGCAGATTGCGGTTGTTCGGCTGTTCACCGGGTGTCACACCGGTGTCACCGAGCCACGAAGCGAATTCGTCGACCCAGCAGGTACCTGAGAGTTGGGACCGAGAGCCGCAACTGCCGACTAAGGATCCGGGCTTACTGGCCGGGTCCCCGTGAGCTGATCCACCCGTTGTGCGAGTCCAATCCCCATCATGGGGGAAGGAGGACTACACAACATGAAACGACGCCGGCACACGCCCGAGCAGATCATCCGCAAGCTGGCCGAGGGCGACAAGCTCCTCGGTGAGGGCAAGACCATCGAGGAGGTTGCTCGCCATCTCGAGATCACCGAGTCGACCTGGCACCGGTGGCGGAACCAGTACGGCGGGATGAAGGCGAACGACGCCAAGCATCTGAAGGAACTGGAGAAGGAGAACCAGCGCCTGAAGCGGATCGTGGCCGATCAGGCACTCGACATCGACATGTTGAAGGAGCTGAACCGGGGAAACTTCTAGCCCCGGACCGCCGCCGGAGGGCCGTCGTGGTCCTCTGTGAGCAGTTCGGGGTCTCCGAGCGCCGTGCCTGTCGTCTTGTCGACCAGCCCCGGTCCACCCAACGCCTGCCAGCACCGATCCCCACCGACGAGGAACTGGCGCTGCGTGCGTTCCTCCGGGACTTCTCGCGGCGTCGTCCCCGGTGGGGGTGGCGACGGGCTGCCACCGCGGCGAGGAAGGCCGGCTGGGTGGTCAACAACAAGCGGGTCCACCGCCTGTGGCGGGACGAGGGCCTGCGTGTGCCCTGCAAGAAGCGCAAGAAGCCCCTCCGGGGCATCGGAGCAGTCGTCGGGGCGATGTGCCCGATCCGGCCCAACGTCGTTTGGGCACTCGACTTCCAGTTCGACCAGACCACCGACGGGAGGATGCTCAAGCTCTTGAACGTCATCGACGAGTACACCAGGGAGTGCCTGGCCATCGACACTGACCGCTCGATCGACGCCGATGGGGTCGTGCGTTGTCTCGACCGCCTGGCCAACGACCGAGGAGCTCCCGTCTACGTGCGGTTCGACAACGGCCCCGAGTTCATCGCCTATGCCGTGCGGGACTGGTGCCGGTTCAACGGAACCGACACCGTGTTCATCGACCCCGGCTCACCGTGGCAGAACGCCTGGATCGAATCGTTCAACGGAAGGCTCCGGGACGAGCACCTGAACGGCCAGCTCTTCGAGACCCTGCTCGAAGCCCAGGTCCTCCTCGAAGACTGGAGAATCGACTACAACATGAACAGGCCCCACAGCGCCCACGGCTGGCTCACCCCGGTCGAGTTCGTCGAGGCCTGGACCAACCAACAGCAGCTACAGCTCGCATAGCGCGTGGCTCAAGAATCGGGGTCCGGTCAGAGCCACTCGGTGGGCTTTATCCACACGCCCACATGTGCCTGGTTGAGGTGGCAGTTGGCCGACGGCAAGCGGACTTCGGCAGATAACGCACCCCGCATGTCGACCGAGTGGGGAACTCCGAATATGGCTCGGATCACCAGCCCGAGTCTCTCCGAAGATCCGGAGAACGTGCGCCTCCGGTCGATGGTCCTTCGCTCATCGGCAACTCCTCGAAGTGCGGCAGCCCAGACCGATTACATCTTGCGGAACGTCGACGTGCGCCACGCCTTGCCGCTGATCCAGGCCCCAACCCTGGTACTCCAGGTCAGGGACAACCCCTTCGTCCCGGTTACCCACGGTCGCTACATTGCCGATCACATCGACGGGGCCAAATTCATCGAGCTTCCAGGCAGGGACGTGGGATTCACCCCCTTCATGCTGTCGGACAAGGTCGCCGAGTTCTTGACGGGCGAGCGACCCGTCATCAAGGTGGATCGCATCCTCACCACGGTGCTCTTCACTGACATCGTCGGCTCCACCGCCCAGGCCGCGTCCCTCGGGGATCAGCGCTGGCGCTCACTCCTCGACGCCCACGACCAGGCGGTGCGTAACCAGTTCCGGCGATTTCGGGGGAGGGAGATCAACACCACGGGAGAAGGCTTCGTGGCCTCCTTTGACGGCCCTGCCCGGGCCATCCGCTGTGGAGAGGCCATCATCGAAGCCACCGGGAAACTCGGTATCGAACTGCGGGTCGGTTTGCACACGGGCGAGTGCGAGATCCGAGGGGAGGATCTCGGTGGCTTGGCCGTTCATATCGCCGCCCGGGTGGGGGCGCTGGCGAATCCAGGGGAAGTTCTAGTCTCCGGGATGGTCAAGGACCTCGTGGTCGGATCCGGCATCGAGTTCGGCGAGCGGGGCGAGCACGAACTCAAGGGCGTGCCGGGTTCCTGGAAGTTGTTCGCCGTCGAAACCTGACAGCGGCTCTCATCGCAGCCGATACGGGTGCCCCACATCGCCCGGCTGAGGGTCGCATATTTTCGTTTTAGAGCGCGCGCCATTAGGCGATGGCCAGTGACCCCCACCGTTTCGACCACTTGACCAGTTTGACGGTGATGATCA
>JBKQRT010000101.1:0-15487 GCA_052143895.1 Acidimicrobiales bacterium
CTCCCGACGCACGCTCTTGCGACTGTTGCTCAGTATCGCAGCACCGCTCGCGGCCGAGGCGTCGAATTCGTCGAACACGTGGGATGAGCGCGGACGTGTGGAGCGAGGTAGGTAGGCCTCGATCGAATCGCCACCGTGACCGTAGATCTGCACGGTCTCGGCCCTGATCGCGTCACTCATGGTCGTTGGCTCCTCCTGGTCGCACTGATCGTGGTTGCACTAGTCTGGTTCCGGACACGGCCCCGGTTCTGTCGCACCGTTCACCGGCGTGCTCCGCCGGCGCCCCCAGCGCCACCGGCGCCGCCGCTCGCACCGCCAACGTCGGACTCTACGCCGCCGTACGGACCACGGTCGGGCCCGGCACCGTCATCTGTCGGCGCCGAGCCCGAGCTCACCATCGAGCTCGGCGCGCGCCTCCTGGAGCCGGACGGACTTCTCTGCCCGCTCCTCGCGGAAGGCACCGATCCGCTTGAGCGTGTCGTCGAGCCGGTTGAGCAGCTTGTCGTTGGCCTCGATGGCGTCGTCGAGGAGCTGACGACGGCGCTCGGGGGTCGCTTCGCCCCAGCGGTACTCGGACCGGACCCGGTCGAGCACCTCGACGTCCTCCGTGTCCAGAACCACCCGCACCTCGGCCAGGGAGAATCCCAGCAGCTCCTGGAGATCGCGGATGCGGGTCACCCGGGCCAGATCGGTCTGCGAGTACAACCGCTCCCCCCGCCCGCGATAGCTGCTCGGACGGATCAGGCCGAGCTCTTCCCAGTACCGCAGCGTGCGGGTGGTCAGTCCGGTCGATCGTGCCACCTCGCCGATGCGCATGACGGGCGCCGGCGGTGTGGTCGTGCTGCGGGCGTTCATCACGCCTCCGCCCGTGTCGGCGAGGAGGCGAGTGCGCGGGATCCCGCCGCCGCAGGCACCGTCGCCAGGGCGGGGTCTCGATCGGCTCCCGCTGTGCCGCCCCGCCCGGCACCTGCGGTCGCCTCACCGGGCTCCGAATAGACGTAGCGCCCCCCGCGGAGCCAGGAGGCTCCCGCCGCCAGCAGGCTGGCGACGATGGCGAAGTCGAGGGCGGCATGGAGCCCGGCGCGGAACGGCGCGCTGATCAGACCGGGGAAGAAGCTGTGGGCCGAGAGTGCCGACCGCTGCTCCGCGGTGAGCTGGGCGAACGCCTGGGCGCCCACCAGGTGCTGCACCGGGTCGTAGCCGAGGAAGGCGGCGAACAACGTGGACACGGGCGGCAAGTGGGCGGCGCGATCGGCCACACCACCCGGAACGCCGTGGGCGAGGAGCCCGTGCAGCAGGTTCTGCGGGAGCGACGCCGTCAGACCGACGATCATCAGTGTGAAGAAGATCCCGATGGACAGGACCTGGGCCGAATTCTGGAAGGTGGTGTTCATGCCAGAACCGGCCCCCCGATGCTGCGCGGGCAGGCTGTTCATGACTCCGGCACGGTTAGGCGAGCCGAACGAGGCCATGGTCAGCCCGGTGAGCAGGAGCAGGATGCCGAACGCCCAGTACGGGAAGTCGACGGGCAGGACCTCGAGCAACGCGAAGCACAGCGCGGCCCCGAGCATGCCCCCGGTGGCGAACGGCCGGGCGCCGTAGTGGTCGGACAGGATGCCGGAGATCGGCCCGGCAATCAGGAACCCGAGGGTCAGGGGAAGCATGGCGATCCCGGCCCACAGCGGCGTGACGCTGAAGGCATAGCCGTGGAGGGGCAGCCAGATCCCCTGCAGCCAGATGATCAGCATGAACATCAGGCCTCCACGGCTCAGGGCGGCGAGGAAGCTGGCGAGCACGCCACTCGTGAAGGCCCGGATCCTGAAGAGCTGCAGCCGGAACATGGGCTGGTCGACATTGGTCTCGATCACGCAGAACGCGACCAGGAGGAGCACCCCGACGGCGATGCAGGCGAGCACTGTCGGGCTGGTCCAACCCATCAGGTGGTGTCCGTAGGGCTCGATGCCGTAAGTGATGCCGACCATGACCAGGATCAGCCCGATGGCGAAGGTGACGTTCCCGGCCCAGTCGATGCTGGCCGGCCGTCGCGGGCTCGTCTCGTGGAGCTTGAGGTAGCCGAAGACGGTAGCGAACAGGCCGATGGGCACCGAGACCAGGAAGATGAGCCTCCAGTTGACCGGTGCCAGGACGCCACCGAGCACCAGGCCGATGAAGGTGCCGCTGAACGCCGCCGCCTGGTTGACCCCGAGGGCCATGCCCCGCTGGTCGTCGGGGAAGACGTCGGTCAGGATGGCCGCCGAGTTCGCCATGAGCATGGCAGCCCCCACCCCCTGGAAGATCCGCATGGTGATGAGGTAGATGCCGGCGGCGTGGCCGGTCGTCCAGGTGATGCTCAACATGAGCGAGAAGAGGGTGAACACCGCGAACCCCAGGTTGTAGGTGCGCACCCGACCGTAGATGTCCCCCATGCGGCCCAGGCTCACCACCAGCACACTGGTGACCACCAGGAACCCGAGGATCATCCACAGGAGGTAGAAGGTGTTGCCCGGCTGGAGCGGGTCGAGCCCGATACCCCGGAAGATGTCAGGCAGGGCGATGAGCACGATGGAACCGTCGATGGTCGCCATCAGCATCCCGAGCGTGGAGATGAACAGCGCCACCCACTTGTAGTTGGGGGGCAGTTCGACGCCGGTGCCCTGGATCCTGAGCCTGCGGTCGACCCTTCCCGATCTGACACCCTGCAGGACGGCCATCGCGCTCCCGGTGGTCGAGGTCATTACCGACGACGTGAATATATCTTAACGTGGACGTCAATGAGTCAGGCCTGGCGGCGGGCGACGCTCGGAGCCCAGGGTCCGGCGGGAGGGTCCTCGAGGAGCCATCGGGTCTGGCGGCGGGGGCAACTGTCACACTTCTGGCCACCGCGGCGTCAACAGGGTATGGAGACCGATGCAGACGTGATCGTGGTCGGGGCGGGGCTGGCCGGACTGGCGGCTGCTGCTGCCGCGTCCCGGGAAGGAGCCCGGGTGGTGGTCCTCGAGGCGCACCAATCCGGAGGACGGGCCCGGACCACCGAACGTGAGGGATTCGTCCTCAACCTCGGGCCCCATGCGCTCTACCGACGGGGCGCCGGATCGGCCGTCCTGTCGTCGCTCGGCGTGACCCCCGAGGGAGCTCCCCCGCCGCTGGCCCGGTACCGGGCCGTCGTCTCGGGCCGCCGGCGCATACTGCCGGCGAGCACGGGAACGCTGCTCCGAACAGGCGCGGTCGGCCCCGTCGGCAAGGTGCAGCTGGCCAAGCTGCTGGCCACGATGGGCCGGATCGATCCCACGGGACACGGCCGTGAGCCGCTGGCCCGGTGGATCGCATCCCTCCGACTCCGACCCGATGCCGAGGCCGTGCTGCGGGCGCTCGTCCGGCTCAGTACCTACTCCGCCGACACGGAGGAGCTCAGCGCCGATGCCGCCATCGCCCAGCTGCAGATCGCGGCCCGGGGCGTCCTCTATCTCCATGGCGGTTGGAGCCAGCTCGTCGACGCGTTGTCCGATTCGCTCGAAGTCCGCACCGGCGTGCCGGTGGTCGGCATCGACCGAGCCGGTTCCGGCGTCGAGGTCCGCACGGCGGCGGGCAGCTTGATCGCCCACCGGGTCGTGCTGGCTGCCGGCGGGCCGTCGGCCGTCCGGAAGCTCCTGCCGGCGGACCCCGGCTGGGGCGAGCTCGGGCCGCCATTGACCGCCGCATGCCTCGACCTCGGTGTCCGCCGGGTCCCGACCCCCGGGTACCTGCTGTCCTTCGACGAGCCTCTCTACGTGACGGTGCAGTCGCCTCCGGCCAGGCAGGCGCCCCCGGGCCGGGCGGTGGTCACCGCCATCCGCTACGGCGCCCGCGCCGCTACAGAGGACCGGCCCGAGCTCGAGCGGCTGGTGGCCGAGGCCGGTGTGGACACCGCTGACATCGTGACCTCCAGGTTCCTCGCCCACGTCCAGGTGACCGGCGCCGTCCCGCGGGCCTCCACCGGGGGGCTCCGCGGCCGTCCCGCGGTGTCCGACACCGGCGTGCCGGGCGCCTACCTCGCAGGAGACTGGGTGGGGCCGGTCGGACTGCTGGCCGACGCCTCGCTGGCCAGCGGGTATGCGGCCGGGCGTTTGGCCGTGCAGCGGGGGGTCGACTCCTCCAAGATGGTGGGATGACGGCCACAGTCCCCTCGGCCCCCACCGACCTGTTCGAGCGGGAACGGCCCCGGCTGGTCGGGCTGGCCTATCGGATGCTCGGCACGCTGGCCGACGCCGAGGACGTGGCCCAGGACGCGTGGCTGCGGTGGCGCACGCTCGAACCGGGGCAGGTGGATCGCCCGGAGGCGTGGCTGACCACGGTGACCACCCGGATCGCCCTCGACCACCTCCGTGCCGCCCGCCGGCGCCGGGAGACCTATGTCGGCCCCTGGCTACCCGAACCCCTGGTGTCCATGACCGGGACGACCTCCTCGGGCCCGGCGGAGGCCGCCGAGCTGGCGGACTCCCTTCGCCTCGGCTTCCTCGCCGTCCTCGACGAACTGACGCCGGTGGAGCGGGCGGTGTTCCTGATGGCCGACGTGTTCGCCGTGCCCTACGCCGACATCGCCGGGGCCGTGTCCAAATCGGAGGTGGCGTGCCGCCAGATCGCCAGCCGGGCCCGGCATCGGGTTCGGCGACGGGCCCCTGGTCCGCCACGCGGCGGCCGGACGCGGACCGAACGGCGCGTGGTGGAGGAGCTCCTGGCGGCGGTGGCGGCCGGCGACATCGACGCCGTACTCGCCCGCCTGGCGCCGGACGCGGTGTGTGTGTCCGACGGCGGGGCCTCGGTGCGCGCCGCCCGGCGGCCCGTGGTCGGGGCCGACCGGGTCGCCCGGTTCCTCGTGAATCTGACCGCCCGCACCGCCGGCCGGACGTCGGCGCGCCCCGCATGGGTGAACGGAGACGTCGGTGCCGTGGTGTCGCTCGACGGGCACATCGACCTCGTGAGCTGCTTCGAGATCGAGGCCGGACGGGTCGGAGTCATCCGGCTCATCCGCAATCCCGACAAGCTGGCCCGCATCGGCCTCCCTGCACGGCTGGTCTGACGCCGGCCGGCCGCGGCCTCGTGACCGAGAAGACCCCACCTCGCCCCGTGCTTGGCTTAACGTCTTCTCCGATGACGACCGGACGACCCACCACGGAGCGCAGGCTCCGACGCCATCGAGCCGCCTTCGGCGCGATGGTCACGACGGTGATCGCCGTCATCGCGGGCCTGGTCCTCTCGGGCTGCGGCTCCTCGCTGGCCTCGATCGTGGGGTCGACGTCCACGACCCGGGCCAGTGCCGCGTCGACGAGCACGAGCACCTCCCCCACCACGACGGCGCCGCTGAACGGTGAGGTGGCCGTCGCCTTTCCGGTCGTCGCCTGCACCACCAACACCGGGGCTCCGCTCCCCGGCTACGGCTGGAAGCCCACCGTGCTGTTGGCCCCGATCCCGACGGTCCTCGTCGGTAAGGTCGAGTTCTACTCCGACGGGGTCCACACGGTGGTCGGACCGACCGGCTGGACGTGCGCACAGACGGTGTCCGTCCAGGGGACCGGTGGGCTCGTCGTCTACCCGCCCGGCAGCCCGGACCCGTCGGGGTTCGGTCCGCCGCCCGCCGGATCGGTCGGGGTGTTCGCCCTGTTCGACAACACCGGTCATGCGCCGGGGGTGGCACTGGTCTGTCCGTTCTTCACCGTGCCCACGTGGCAGGAGGAAGAGGCCAACTGCAGCGCCAACAAACCGGCCGGCGAGCAGAGCTCGATGCCCACGCCCGACATCGCCGCGGTGTCCGATCCCCCCGGTGTCACCGGGAGCCTCGAAGGATCCGGCGGCTCCCACGCGGTGACCGGGGCGGTGATCTTCCCCCAGGTGATGCCGGCGGTGACGAACGGGAGCGGTGTGAACATCGCCGAGGAGTCGTGCTCCCTCATCGACTCGTCGCTCTGCCCGACCGTGCTCTCCGACTTCGAGGTCCGGGAGTTCCCTCAGCAGACGAGCTCCGGTTCGTCGAGGTAGGCAGCACGCCGGCTCGTCGGCGTCGGAGCAGGGGCGTTCCGACACGTCGGAGGTTGGGCATTCTGAGCGGTGTTCGACCACTTTGCGCAGGCGTTCCGACACCCTCCGCTATCAGCAAGGCGCCACTGGTGCATGACGGTATAAGTTCGGAGTCGGCCTCCGTTTCGGTCTCGTGCCGACGGGGGAAGTAGTCGACAGAGGGGCACTCCGTCGAGCTGAACATGTCGGAGACATTTACCCTTCCGTGGGGCCGATTGTTCCCGTCCGTGGGACCGGTTGACCCAGGGGAGCCCAACTGGAGGCAGGCCATGTTGAAGGAAGATTCTCCGGAGCGCAGGGAGGGGAGCGCCCTCGACGGCGCTGCTCCGGTGGCGCTGACCGAACCCGGCGGCACCGAAGGCCGACGGCCGAGGCGTCGCGAGCAGCAGCCGAGTGATCGCCTCGTGGCTCTCAGCCACCAGGGGGTGGCCGGCATGGCGTCCACCGACGTCGGTGCCCATCGCGAACGGTCCCGCAGCACCCGGCTGCGGCGACTCGCCTACGTCCTGGGTCCCATCGCCGCGCTGCTCGTCCTGCGGGATCTGGTCGACCCGACGTCAGGCCTGTTCCCGCGGTTGCACGTACCTGCCGGCCTCGAGCCGTTCCTGCCGGCCATCGCGCTCATCGTCGTCCTCTGCCTGGTGATGATCCTTCCGCTGCTCGGGGCCGGCCGCTCGCCCCACATCCTCTACCGGCCCGATGAGCTCCACATATCGTTCGACGACGTCCGCGGCTCGGAGGGACTCGTCGAGGAGGTCACCAAGACCCTCAATTTGTTCCTGGCCCACCGCACCTTCGCTGAGCAGATGGGTGGGTCGCCGCGCAAGGCGATCCTGTTCGAGGGCCCTCCCGGTACCGGGAAGACCTACATGGCCAAGGCCATGGCCGCCGAGGCGGGCGTGCCCTTCCTGTTCGTGTCGTCCTCCGCCTTCCAGTCGATGTTCTACGGGCAGACCAACCGGAAGATCCGCTCGTACTTCAAAGTGCTCCGCCGTCACGCGCGCCGCGAGGGTGGGGCCATCGGCTTCATCGAGGAGCTCGACGCCATCGGGGGTGCACGCGGCACCGGACAGCGTCACGGGGAGGGCGTCCCCGGGGTGGTCAACGAACTGCTCATCCAGCTGCAGTCCTTCGAGCAGACGCCTCCGTCACTCCGGATGAAAGGCGCACTTGTCGACGCGGTCAACTCCTGGCTGCCGTCTCACCGGCGCATCCCCAAGCCCACGCACGTTCCGGCCAATATCCTGGTCATCGGTGCGACCAATCGGGCGAGCGACCTGGATCCGGCACTCCTGAGGCCCGGGCGGTTCGACCGCAACATCTACTTCGGCCTCCCCGGCCGGGCCGGCCGGCGGGACATCATCGACTACTACCTCGGCAAGAAGGCGCACGACATCGAGCTGGACGATGCGACGAAGCGGGAGACGCTGGCCGCGCTGACCGCCGGGTATTCGCCGGTCATGATCGAACACCTCATGGACGAAGCGCTCGTGTGGGCCCTCCGGCGTGGGGCCACCAGGCTGTCGTGGAACGACATCCAGCACGCCAAGATGACCGAGGAGATCGGACTGGCCCAGCCCGTCGAGTACACCGAGGCGGAGCGCAGGACCATCGCCACCCACGAGGCCGGCCATGCCACCGTCGCCTGGCTGGTCGGCAAGGGCCGCAAGCTCGAGGTGCTCACCATCATCAAGCGGAGGGACGCCCTCGGCCTGCTCAGCCATTCCGAGGAGGAGGAGCGGTTCACCAAGACCAAATCCGAGGTCAGAGCCCTCATCGATATCGCGTTCGGCGGGATGGTCGCCGAGGAGCTCTTCTTCGGCGAAGCGTCCACCGGGGTGGCCGGGGACCTCCAGGCAGCCACCCTCAACGCGTGCCAGATGGTCGGTCAGCTCGGGATGGGCACGACGCTGGTGTCCTCGTCGGCCATGGAGTACCCGGCCGGGGGCATCGTCTCAAAGGTCCTGTCGAACGACGGTGGGCGCGCCGAGGTGGAAGACCTCCTGGCCGCGTCGAAGTCCTCGGTCACCCAGATGCTCGACGAGCACCGTGTGATCGTGGAGGCACTTCGCGACGCGCTCCTCGAACGTGAGGAGCTCATCGGCGACGACATCCTCGCGGTGATCCGTGGCGCCTGGTCCGCCGAGGGTACGCCCGGCGTCCCCGCCGGCGTACTGGCCGTCACCGACGCAGCTCCGTCGTTAGGGCCTGGCCGCTGAGCAGGCGGCGCTGCACGTGGCGCTGAGCCGGCTGGAGCTGAGCAGGTGGCGCTGAGCCGGGTCTCACCCCTGCTCGGCGCAGTTGCTGCACCGGCCGCGGAACACCACCTCGACGGAGTCGACGGTCATGCCATACTGCTGGGAGCGGGGCAGCGAGAGTGCGCTGACACCCCCGGGGTTGACGTCGAAGGTGAGCCCGCAGCCCTCGCAGATCAGGTGGTGGTGGTCGGGACCGATCTTCGGGTCGTAGCGGGCGGTCCCGTCAGCCAGACGGATCTCGCTGATCTCGCCCATGGCGATCAGTTCGTTGAGCGTGTTGTAGACGGTCGCCAGGCTTACCTCGGGCACCACGCGCCGCGCCGCCGCATGCACCTGGTCGGCACTCAGGTGCACGTGCTCGCCCTCCAGGGCACGCAGCACGGCGCGGCGCTGCGGAGTGATCCGCCACCCTCTGGTGGCCAGACGGTCGGGAAGACTCGGCGTCACTTCAGCCTCGACGCTGCTTCACGCCCCGGATGATCCGTTCGCCGAACTCGGGATCGGCGGCCCGGAAATGGGCGATGCTCCGCTCGACGATGCCGTCACCGACGGGTCCCGACGACACCGATCCCAGCCCACCGGCAAGGTTGTCCACCAGGCGCTGCTGCGCAGCCGCCGGCTGCAGCCGGTACAGATCGCTGGCCTGGGTGAAATCGTCGGTCTCCCGCTCGTCCCACTCGTAGGTCCCGGTCGCGCCGTGCAGCTCGAGCGGCGCGGCGAAGGGCCGACCGGACTCGACCGGGCCGACGAAGCTGTTGGGTTCGTAGTTCTTGGCCCGACCGCCGTTGCCGTGGCCAGCCATGACCCCGTCACGTCCATAGTTGTGCGCCTCGGTCGCGTGCGGTGCGTTGACAGGCAGCCGGGTGTGATTGATGCCCAGGCGGTACCGGTGGGCGTCTCCATAAGCGAACAGACGCCCCTGCAGCATCTTGTCGGGTGAGGGTCCGATGCCGGGGACGAAGTTGCCGGGGTCGAACCCTGACTGCTCCACGTCAGCAAAGTAGTTGTCTGCGTTGCGGTCGAGCGTGAGCCGACCGATCTCGTGGAGTGGGTAGTCGGCCTGCGACCACACCTTGGTCAGGTCGAACGGATTGACCCGGTAGGAGGCTGCGTCGGCGGCCGGCATCACCTGTACCTTGAGTGTCCACGACGGGAATTCGCTGCGCTCGATGGCATCCACCAGGTCGATCTGATGGCTGTCGGGGTTCAATCCGGCGAGCTCGGCGCCCTCCGAGGTGTCGAGGCATCTGATGCCCTGGTCGGTCTTGAAGTGGTACTTGACCCACACCGCCTCACCATCGCCATTGACCCACTGATAGGTGTGCGATCCGAAGCCGTCCATGTGCCGGTAGGAGGCGGGGATCCCCCGGTCTCCGAACAACCAGGTGAACATGTGGGTGGCTTCCGGCGAGTGGGAGAAGAAGTCCCACACGTTGTCGGGCTCCTGGTGGTTCGTAAACGGGTCCGGCTTTTGCGAATGGATGAAGTCGGGGAACTTCAAGGGATCCCGGATGAAGAAGATCGGCGTGTTGTTCCCCACGAGGTCGTAATTCCCGTCCTCGGTGTAGAACTTGACGGCAAAGCCCCGGGGGTCCCGGACGGCATCGGCCGAGCCCCGACCGCCGGCGACGGTCGAGAAGCGCAGGAAGACCTCGGTCCGCTTGCCGATCTCGCCGAGGAAGGCGGCGCGGGTCCACCCGGAGACGTCCGCGGTGACCTCGAACGTCCCGTATGCCGCCGAACCGTTGGCATGGACCACCCGTTCGGGGATCCGCTCACGGTTGAATCGCGCCAGCTTCTCCAGCAGGTGCTGGTCCTGGAGGAGCACCGGACCGCCCGGACCCGCCGTCTGGCTGTGCTGGTTGTCCGGTACGGGCGCTCCGGATTCGGTGGTCAGGGCGGGCTTCGGCATGGTCACCTCCGGTGGGTCTGCGACAGTTCTATTCTGCTGAACAACTCTAAGCCTAGAATGATTCTAATGATGGGTCAAGCCGATGACCTCCGGAGGTGGCGGACCGTGGCGGCTCGTGCCCGCCCGAGGCAGCCGGTACGACCGAGGCAGCCGGCGCACGACCGGGGCGAGTCGGTGCGACGCCGTGCGACGTGGGGCGACGCCGTGCGATGTGGCTGGTGGCCGTGGCAGACGCAGCGACGGCCCGATGGCTGGCGGCCGCGTCGATCCGCCCGTGAACAGCAGAAGGGCGGTGCCCCCTGCCGGCTCGAGAGCCCACGGGGTGCACCGCCCTTCGGCGCGTGATCGGTGACCTGAGGTCAGCTGACCAGCGGCACCACGATCTGCTTGAAGTTGGTGGCGCTGCTGGCGTAGTTGCCGTCGGTCGTATAGGCGACGTTCACCGTGTAGGTGGTGCTGCCGGGTGCGGCCGGGTCCGTCAGCGTGCCCGGCGGGAGGTAGCAGGTGGCGGTTCCCTCATCACCCTCGCCGTTGTTGAGCGCAACAGTGTTGCCCCCCTCACAGGAAACTGTCCCGCTCGGACCGGTGATGGTGAAGACCAGCGATCCGGAAGGCGGACCGACCAGGGTCGAGCCTGCGCTCCCGTTCGGGGTGGTCAGCGACGCCGTCAGCAGGACCGGATCACCGTCCACCGAGGCATTCTCCGAGGAGGAGACAGCAATGCTGGTCGGCGACAGGTCGATGTGGATCAGCTTCCTCTTGGCCACGCTTCCGTAGTAGTTCTGGTCTCCGCTGTAGGTGGCGTACTCGTAGTAGCTGCCTGTGAACTCACCTCCACCAACCTCGAAGGTCGCCGTGCCTCCCGCCCCGACCGGGACGTTCCCGCCCTGGCACCCGCTGCTGCCGTTGGAGTTGCCACCGCACACGGTGATGTCCACGTAGCCGGTGGGGGCATTGGGACCGCTCACGATCGGCGTTACTGTCGCCGTGACATTGAAGGTCTCACCGGCACCGACACCCTTGACCTCGCTCAGGACCGTGTTGGTCGCCTCTTCCTGCGTATTCTCGTACAGGGTCGCCGTAGCTGCGGAGTAATTGGGATCGCTGAGCGTGGCGGTCACCGTGTAGTAGACCGACGCCGGTAGTCCGTTGGCGATGGAGCAGCTCGCCTGACCTCCGCTCAGCGGGACGGTATTGCCCCCATCACAGCTCGCCGACGTTTTCTGGCCAGCCGGCACGATCGAAAAGCTGATCGACCCGGTCGGCGCCGGGGCTCCGACGATGTTGGCCGAAGCGGTGGCGGTAAAGGTGAGCGCCGTACCCTGACTGGTCGTGCACAGGTCGCCCGTGCACGTGTTCGGAGAGGCGCCGAGCACCACGGTGGCGCTCCCGAGGCCCACCGTTTGCTTGAGCGCCTTGCTCGTGCTGGTGGCGAAGTTGGGGTCGTTCCCATAGGTGGCGGTCACGATGTAAGGCGAACCGCTGGCCAACAGACCAGCCGCGATCGGGCACTGGGCGAGTCCCCCGCTCACTGGAACGGTGTTGCCGGCGTCACAGGTCACGCCGCCGAAGGTCACCGACCCTGTCAGCGTGCCGACCGAAGCGCCCGAAAGCGCCACGGCCGCGGTGAGCGTGACGCCCTGCCCGGTCACCGACGGATCGGATGACGAGGTCAGGGCGGTGGTGGTCGGGCCCGGACGGACCGTCTGGGAGAACGTGCCGGAGCTCGGCTCGTCGTTGGAGTCCACGGTGTCGGTGTACGCGGCCGACACCGTGTACGGGGAGGCGGCGGCGAGGAGACCACCGCTCACCGAGCACACGGCCGTACCACCCGCGCCCAAGGAAACGGTATTCGCGGCGTCACAGTTGATCGTCGACGAATCGGAGCCGGTGATCGTGAAGACCACCTGGCCCTGCGGTGTGGGTGGATGGCCGCTCTTCGGTGGCAGCACGGTTGCAGTGAAGGTGACCGCCTGCCCCGTCACCACCTTGGGGACCGAGGAGGTCACGACCGTCTTCGTCGCGTAAGGAGGTCCGGCGCCGGCTGCGCCGGCAGGTGTCTCGAGCACTCCGGCTACCAGCAAGGTGGCCGTGGCGGCCACCAAGGCGATTCGAGCCAGCTTGGGGAGATGGATGCTTGCTCTGATGTGGTTCACAGTTCGCCTCCGGAGATCGTGACGGTACCGGCTTGCTTGCCGACTTTGAGGCTTCCCACGCCCTTGGCGCTGCACTTACTAAGGGCCGTGTAGGCGGAGCCGCTCGACGTCAGACCGCCGAAGGCCACCGACTGCCCGGAGAAGGAGCCGCCGGTGATCGAGGTCGGAAGGCTCACCACGAAGGTGCCGCCGGGCGGGTTCTCGTTCGGATCGTAGTAGGCGGTTTCAGAGGTGATCGTCACGGTGGAGGGAACTGCCTTGCCGCCACTGGTGCTCCACTTGATGTCCCCGCTGATCGACGGGAGGACGGAGCCCGTGGTCAACACGGAACAGCTGGAGGGGAAGGTGCCGGTGGACGTTCCCAGCAAGGTCCCGCCCTTGACGGTGAGACCTTGCTGTGACACGCCGGCGCCGGTGCAGGATCTCAGCTTCGCCTTGACCGTGACGGTCGCCGGCGACGACCCGCCATTGGTCAGTGCAGCACCGAACTTGACCGATCCGTGCACGACGCATGTGATGGTCCCGGTCAACGTGACGGGGGGAGGCATCACTGCCGAGGCAACCTCAGTGCCTACGCCGACCGTGGCCCCGAGAGCCAACGCGAGCGCCCCTGTTCCGAGCAGAATTCTGCGAATCATGGCAACAGCCTTCCTCCGGCGCGCACTCACACCGAAACTATCTCTCTGGTCACGTCCAGCAGCCGATCCGGACGCACGGTCAACTACTTCCGCCGCCGAACGGAACTACAAGGATCGAGCTTAGGCCAGTCCGGACCCGAGGACACTCCTCAAAATTGACGATCATGGGCGCGGTACTACCAGAGCCCGTTCCAATCCTCGGGGGCGAGCCAGCCAATCGGGGGCGATTCCGGCTGCCGAGGCACCCGGAACGACTCGGAGTCGAGCCAGGTGGGCTGGTCGAACCCCGCCTGCTTCCAGTGCCGCAGGGCTGCCGACTTCCAGTCACGGCTCTTCACGCCCCCCTCCGAGTACCCGGGACGTACCAGCAGGTGGGTCGGCGAACCTGCCACCACCACGCAACGTCGGGACTTTCCGTCGACATCGGGCTGGGCCGGGTCGGCGGAGGTGAACGGAATCCAGACGAAGACCACGCCGGACACCCACGGATCGTTCCGGTCGAACTCCTGTTCCTGAAGCGGGGTCAGGACGGCGCGACGGGTGAGCTCGGGTGCGGTGCTTCTCAGGTCAGCCTTCTTCCCTTCCGGACCGGGCGTCTCCTCTTGCTCCGGGCCGGGCGTCCCGCCGCCGGTAGCGGCGGCTGCGCGCTCCTTCTTCCTCGCCCGGCGCAGCTGTTCAGCCGCCCGCCGCTTCGCCTCGAGCTCCCGCCTGCGGTCCTCGGCATCACGCTGCTTCTTCAACCGACGGGCCTCCCGCTGTTCAGGGGTGGCGCCAGAGGACGCCGATGACCCCGGCGCCGCCGGACCTTGCCGACTACGCGCCTTGGCACCTGTAGGAGCGTCGCCCGTGGGTGCGTCAGCAGGGACATCCGATGCGGCGCCCGCGGCTCGGCCGGCGGAGATGGAGGGATCCAGGTCGGACCAGTTGGTGAGGCCGTACCGCTCGTCGGTCGCCGCGATCTCGAAGCAGAGGTCGGACGCCGGCATGTCGCCCTCGGCCACCGAGGCCAGCATCACGCCCACGGTGACGTCCGAGAACTGCCCTCGAATCTGATCCAGTGCTTTGAGCAGCTCATCCCTGGCGGGATCCTCGGAGTTGTCACCCAGCGCTTCGATGGTCCTGCTCAGGCAGCCGTCGGAGATCGCCGCGGCCACATACGGGAGGGCCGCCCGGTACTGGGGATTGCCCACTACGCCGACAGGGTCCCTGTGCTTCCGCAACGCATTGAGGGCGTTGGCCACCACCTTCGGGGGCCGGAAGGACGGGTCGGAGGTTCGCATCAACGCCTCCTTCATCTCGTCCCGGCCAACCCTGGCCACCGCGGCCCGCAGCACGGTCGTTCGATCTCGGTCGGTGATACCGCCCTCCATCGCAGTCCTTTCTTCTCTATCTCTTCTCTTCATCAGCGTGTTCATCGTTCCGACCGCTCCCGTTCGGGCCGTCCCGCTCGTGGTCATCATCGCAGAGCGTGGTACCCACGCCGCACCGCACGTACGGGAGATACTGAGCCCATGTCCGGGGATCACGTGCCAGCCCGATCGCTCGGGGACGGGCGCCCACCGGGCCGCGGTACACAAGGTCAGGATTCCGTCCCGGGTCGGACCGGCGGGTTCGGCCCGTTCGTCACGTTCATCGAGTTCGAGCATCCGGATGGTCTCGTCGCCCGCTGGGATTCCCGCCGGCAGCGAAAGCACACCGCCGCCGGTCGTTCCGAGCCGACCTGGTGGGTCCCCACTGCCCGGGGATGGTGGATCGGCGCCCTGTTCGCTGTCGGCTCGGCCCTCTTCGCCTTCGGAGCCGCACCGGGCTACGCGGAGGCCGTGGGCGCCCGGGCGGACTCCGTCACCTTCTTCGTGGGGTCCATCTTCTTCACCTCGGCAGGATTCCTCCAATACCGTGAGTCGGTCGACGCCGGGCTCGGGGGGAAGGCGCGGGGCTGGAGGCGGGCATTCACCTTCGCACCCCACCAGATCGACTGGTGGGCGACCGGGGTCCAGCTCATCGGCACCCTGTACTTCAACGTCAGCACCGGAAATGCGGTGAGGATCAACCTGAGCGCAGAGAGCGCCCACCAGCACGTGTGGCGGCCAGATGCGGTCGGCTCGGTGTGCTTCCTGGTCGCGAGCGGCCTGGCCTGGTTCGAGGTGTGCGGCGGCTGGGTGGCGTGGTCCCCCGGCCGGATCTCCTGGTGGATCACCGGGCTCAATCTCATCGGTTCGATCGCCTTCGGCTGCTCCGCGGTCGCCGGGTACATCGTCCCCAGTACGGGGCAGATCTGGAACGCCGAACTGTCGAATCTCGGGACGTTCGTAGGAGCGGTGTGCTTCCTTGTCGGGGCCGTGCTCCTCCTTCCGGAGCGGACCGAGGGCGACGCAGCACCGTCAATGCCGCCATCCCGGACTCCCTGAGTCGGTTCCCTCCGTTCCCGATCCGGTCCCCTGCGGACCCGTAGAGCGTCACTCCCACCTCGTG
>JBKQRT010000102.1:0-3046 GCA_052143895.1 Acidimicrobiales bacterium
GAACCTCGAACACCTCGTCGCGATCGCTCAATCGGAATAGGCCCTCACGCGCCAGTCTGACCACATCGGCGAGTGCGATCTCTTCGACACTCCACAACACCGCCACCTCGGATAGACCGCGGCGGGCATTGGTCACATCAACACAACCAGGATGCTGCTCCTGCCCTGGGTGCCCCACTTCGCCGGCACGAGGTCAGGCCCCTTCAGCACCATGGGGTAGTCGAATGGCTGATTCTGAACCAGACTGAGGGAGTGCCGTTCGAGCCACAGCCAGAGATGGTGGAGCAGCTAGATCCCGGCGAAGTCATCGAAGCCTGGGGCGCAGCAAAATGGCGGGAGAATCCTTACGCGGAGTCAGTGGAGGACTCCGAGGGAGTTCTGTACCTCACGACAAGGCGAATAGTTTTCCAGACTGACCAAGTCCAGCCGTTCGTAAGCCTGGACCTCAATGGCTTCGAGACCGTAGAGATCACCGCCAGACGCCGAGGTGAAAGCATTCAGCTTGTATTCGTCCATGTTGACGGCGAGCTAAAGAGCTTCTGGTGCGACGTGGACCTGGCTGACCGGGTTGCTGCGGCCATCGACCCGTCCTCTGCCCTATAACGCCGGCACGTGGCCATTTGATCGACTCCTCCCCCGACTGAATCGGTGGGTCTAGCCTTGCTCGCCATGCCTCCTCGAACCGGTCCAACTCACAAAGATCACATGGACGCGGTTCGCCTCGTCCTGGTCGGCCTGGCCACGGGGGAAGTTCACGACCCGATCGTGGACCGGCTCGGTCAGCTCCATCTGCCCAATAACACCTTCCCGGCGGAAGTCCTGCTCGAGCTTGCCGCCGGAGCCATCGCCGAGTCCGGGGTTTCACAGGCCGAACCAATCCAGTACGAGGGGATCCGGGAACGCTACCTTTCCGAGTACGAGTTCCACGGCAAGTCACAGAAGCACAAGAGCCATTACGCGCTGGCTGCCGCAGCCATGATCAGGGCCGGGATCTACCCGGACCTGCTCGATGAGGCCTACGGGTGGGGTATCGAGGACATGTGGCGTTATGCCTTCTACGCCCTGGTGGCCTACGCCAGAGTCGCTACGGAGCGGACCGGACGCTCACTCGAGGAGATCGCCACCGCCCTGGCCGAGCACCAGGGTATCACGCTGGCTTCGAGACAGCCCTAACCACCGGCCACGAAGGCGACTTCGACGTAGGCGGCATGGCGATCTAAGTTCTACCGCCGCCGGTCGTAGATGGTCGTCGTCCTCGGTTCGGCGTGGCGAGCGGCGATCTGGACATCACGAAGCGGTACGCCGGCATCGAGCGCTGCCATGATGAAGGCACCTCGCAACATATGGGGGTGGACGTCGCCGAGCCCGGCCTTCTTGCCAATGGAACGCACCCAGCGGTGTGCCGTGCGCCTGTCGAGCCGTGACCCGTCGTGGCGGTGCAGGATCGGTCCCTCGCTGCGCTCACCGATGGCCAGGTCGATGGTGCGGGCCACCCGGGGGACCAACGGGATCACGGCCGGCTTGTTGCCCTTTCCGAGGATGCGCAGCGTCCGGTGCCCCCGGTCGAAGCCCAGGTCCTCGGCATTGGTGGCACAGGCCTCGCTGACCCGGAGCCCGTTGAGGCCGAGCAGCATCGCTAAGGCGGTGTGGTCGCGGTCATAGCGCTCAGCGGTGAAGAGGAACGTGCCGAGTTCGGCCCGGTCGAGCCCCCTCCCTTCGTTCGGGTAGACCTTGGGTCGGCGGACGTACTGAGCCGGGTTGGCGGCGATCCGTCCGTCGATGTGGGCGAATCGGTAGAGCCCACAGATGGTGGACAGTCTCCGGTCGATCGTCGAGGCTGCCAGACCTCGTTGCTCCATGTCGGCCCGCCACAGCTCGATGTGGGGTCGGGTGGCTTCGAGCACGGCCAGACCCACGTCGGCGCACCACTGGAAGAACACCCGCACGTCGTAGCGGTAGGTCTCGAGGGTGCGTCCGCTGTAGCGGGCGAGGTAGGCGGCCGCTGCCATCTGGGCCTGATCGAAGGGATCCTTTTCCTCCTCGCTCACCAGGACCGTCGTTGTCATGTTCGCTTTCGTCATGTGCTTCCTCCTTCTTGAAGAGACCAGCGAACATCGTCGAAGCGTTGCGTGCACGTCGGCCTCCATGTGCGTGGCTGCCGTCGGGCAGGAATGGCCGACAGTTCTGCGATATCCAAGGACCATGGGGACGTGTGGCGAGGACCGCCAGGTCAATATCTGTGTCGGAGACTTGGTCATGACAACGCAGTTCACTGGCATGGCCAATAGCCAAGTGAGTTGGGGCGAGTCCGGCCGACAGGAAACGGCTCGGCGATGCCTTGTAGAGTCTTGGTTCGTGACGCCACGCCGGAGCTGGCTCGAGGACAGCACCGACGTCGTTGTCGACGAGCTCGGGCGCTTCGACCTCGTTGCGTCGCGGGCCCACGTAAGTGAACTGATTCGCGAGCGGGTCACTGCACTCGCCACCGGGCTAAACATCAAGGAGCAGTCGGCCCGTCGGTACTTGCACGAAGAAGCGCTCCGCGACCTCGCGCGCGAGGTAGCGATCAGACTCGCCGACGAACAGCCTGGCGCAAACCTGCACCAGCTGCCCCGCACGATCCCGATGTCGCTACAGGGGTTCGGGATCTGTATCGCCGCGCTCGCGGAGGTGGCGCACTTTCGGGAGCTGAACGCAGACGCGGTCGGCGTGCATGGGGCATTACAGATGATCTCGCTCTTCGCCCAGGTCCTCTTCGAGCTACCCGAAGCATCTGGCGAATCGCTTCTCCTCCCACGAGCGGCACTCACCCGGACGGTTCGATTGCTCGACGCCTCGGCGCAGATGGTCCGCGGCGGCGCCGTCGTGTCGCCGGATCTTCCGGGCGACGCCGGACCCGCTCTCGCCGACGCATTCGCCAGAGACGCGAGCACGCTTCGTTCGCTCCTTGGTGAGATCGACGGCTGATTCCCTCGGAGCGACGGTCAGGGGCGGCCTGCACCAAGTGTGTATCACGCGTGATACACTTGCCTCCGTGACCGAAATA
>JBKQRT010000103.1:0-8194 GCA_052143895.1 Acidimicrobiales bacterium
GGGCTTCTTCCGTTCCATGGTCTCCATTGTGGACATCCTTTCCGGGGCGGTGCCCCTGATGTTGGATGTCCGTCAGACCGGTGGAAGCCCCCCACACACACACACACACACCTCGTCGGCCTCACGAAGTGGGCGGAGCGCCGCCGCGGCGACGTCGCCGCGGCGCGGCGCGGCGCGCCAACGACCAGACCACCACGACCCCGCGCACTAGTCAATCCGGGCCCAATCGCCACCTCGAATCGGCATAGGCCCCGTCAGTCGAAGCCGAAAACGCAACACGCTGACCCCAATTCCCCCTTTTGCACAGACCGCAGCCGATAACGGACTAATCGCCATATCGCTCAAGGCCAAGGCATCAGCGTCGTACGCCGGATCGAGGAGTTGTGCATGACGGCGTCCGCGGCGACAAACAGGTCCCGCGTAGGATAGCTGTCCGACATCGTGCCGGCGGCTGACGTCACTGTGGCACTGGGCCAGTGCAGGCCGTGGTCAACGGCTGTAGCCTTCGAGGCGGCGATTGGGAGACGCACGTGCGGAACCGCATCGGAAGGATTCGCAAGTCTTTCCGTATGTGGTGCTCTCGCCATGCTCCTCTCTGGTCGTGGATCTTCGGCTTGGTCGCCCTCGTCGCAGCCATCGGGACTTTGGTCATGCTGGTGGTGGGCGCAGACAAGGGCCGGCCGCAAACAGCCCTGCCCTTCGCCTACTGGGTCGGCTGCTCCATCGTCGTGCTCGTCATCACCGGCTGGCAGTGGAGCCGGCGATTCTTCGTGGGCTTCGCCATCGTCGTCCTCTTGCTCTTGATGCTCCTCACCGCCGAGTTCGGCGAGACGACTCGGCGCACTCAACAAGTGACGGCGGCTGCATCGACATCGGCCCTACTCGCTGCCAGGTTGGCCGACACAGAGCGAATCGCGATCGGTCTCCAGCTGAAGGCCCTCGGTCCTTTCATCAAGGCAACCTCGCCTCCCACTCCGCCCTTGCTCCTCGATCCGGCATCACGGTTGGCCTCCGAGCTCCGTGGCGTGCGGGGCGAACTCCCGGCCTCACCGAGCGAGGTCGCTGCTCTCGACGCCGAACAGCAGGTGCTGGCCACTGCCATTGGGCCCACGTCGTCGACCGCGTCGCCTCCCGCTCTCGATGTCACTGGCCCCGCCCTTTCCCTCCGGTGGGAGGCCTACTTCGCCCCAGCCACCACTGCCATCGCTCGCCTTTGTCACCTCGGAGCGGTCCCCGAAGCGAATGCGCTCGCTCGGGTGTGTTCGGGATCGCCCTCCTCCGGATCAGCTACCACGCCGGCACGTCTTACCCAGGACGTGGCGAGTGCCACCGCCGGCGTGGCGGCGGCAGCGCAGGAAGTCTCTCCATCCACCGCCAATTCAGCAGCTCTCTCATCCGCTCAGGCTGCAGAGGATGCGGCGTTTACAACGCCCGCCCAAAACTCGAGCAACTTCCCCGACGATCTGTCGTTCGGGATCAACGAGCTCGTGGCTACCGTTGAAGGAGCAACGCCTGGGAGCTCGTGGTGGAACTCACCGCTGACCGCGCAGGCATGGATCGTCGTAGGTCTGCTGATCCTCTTCGGGATCCGGTGGTTACTTGTGCTCAATAACCGAAATGGTTGGGGACCTATCGAACTCGTGGCTGCCGGCGCCGGATCATCATCGAAGCCCGCGTCGTCCTCGAAGAAGTCTCCCACTGCCGACACGAAGGCCTCACGCGCTGATAGCCAACAGTCCGCAGCCGCCGACGCCGATGGTTGGGTCTCTACCATTCGCTCCTACGTGGTCCAAAACGTGCCCGAGCCTGCGTCGCTTCCGGGCACGACCATCGTGAGGGAGGTGACCACGCTCGCCACCACCTCGAGCTTGGGAGTGCCGACGTGGGTCGGAATGGTCTTCAAGGTGGTTGCGTGGGCGCTGTTCCCACCGTCGGGCTATCGGGTCGAGCTCGATTTCCGCTCCATGTCGAACCCAAACGACGCGTCGGTCGTCATCCGACTTGGTCCCCGCGGCCGGCCGAAGACGCTGTATGTCGACGTCGTCGGGCCATACCGACAGGCCACGCAATCCGTACGGCCCGCCGCCGCACCGAAGGCCAGCTCACCCCAGCCAGACCCGCTCGACCCCATTATGCGCGATACGGGGTATTGGATCGCAGGGTGGATCCTCTCGAATTGCAAGCTTGTCCCGCCTTGGGCGACCTGGCCGCAAGCATCAGGCCCCGACCTCGGCGAGTACATGAGTGTCAACTCCGAGATGAAGACCAACGTGAACCCGACTGCGCGAGCGGTGAAAGCGCCGCGGGCTCTTGCACCCATCGAACAAGATCTAACCGGCGAAGCCCTAGCCGAACAAGCGTTAGAGTCCATTCGCTGCCTCGAAAACGCCCGCGGCAAGGGCCGAGAGAGCAGCCTGATCCTTTTCCTGCTGGCCGAGAAGTACGAATTCAGGGAAGAGTTCGCCAACGCGCTCGAGCTCTACCTCCAGGTCGTCCTGCTCTGTCCCCGCTATTACGTCGCCCGCTACCGCGTCGCCGTGACGCTCTCACTACTCACCAGTGGTGATCTCAATTGTTGGACGAGCGCGGTCGACGGTCCCGACTGCCAAGCGCTCCGCATCGTCCGCCTTCTCCAAGAGATTGATGGCGGACGAGAACGGGGCGCCGTCGATTACCGGCGTCTGAGGGAGTACGCCACCAAACAACCTGATCCTTGCGCTGATCCACTCATGCCAACTCCCGCACATGTGGGACGGCAGACAGACCGGCAATCTTCTTCGGACTCGAAAGATTGCGGGGGGATCGTGCAATGCATGCTTGTGGAACTCGCAGCCCACCACGTGAATGAGAGCGTCATGAGCGTGAACTTTGCCATTATGAGCTTCAAGGCGTTGCGGCGCGAAGAGCGCCGTTACTGGCTGACCCGGATGCGGACCCCGGTCCTTATTCGCCGCAATCTGAAGAGTGCCATGCCGTCCATCACCCAACTGGAGGCCTGTACGGTCGAGCAACGACCAACGCATTCCACCGTCAAGGGTTGGACGTACGCACGGAGTACGTCCGCTCAGGTCTTCTATAATCTCGCCTGCTACTACGCCAAGCGTTGCGATGGCGAAAAGGCCGTTACGCTTCTCGAACAGGCGGTGCTTCGGCCCTACGCTGACCAAATCGATGCCGCCTGGATGAGGCGTGATCCCGACCTCACGAGCCTGCGCGTCGACGCGCCGCCCGATATCAACGCTCGGTTCGAGGGTGTGCTCGCGCTCCTAGACGGAAGCTCGCCAGTTGGAGAGACCTCTGAAGTGCCACCACAACCACTACCGGCCACTTTATGGTGCCTGGTCCGGTTCGTCTCCGGTATTCAGAAGGGCCGCCCCCGAACGCAGAAGCTGATCGAGCGAGCACAAACAGCTGCCAACAAAGTGCAAGGAGGAGCGTGTGCGTTCAGTAGGGCCCTCGAAGCAGCCAAAGAGAATTCTGACGAACAGGGTGCTCCCAGGAAATGCCGGCAACAAGACGCCTCGCCCACCGAGCGCACCCCCGTAGTGACAGACGACCCCGGGGAAGGTCCGTGACGGCTGCTCAAGCTTCACGGTGATCGGGTGGTTGCCAAAATCGATCCAGAGCTACGAACCCTCTCCTCGAGTTCGCGCATCGGCCCACGCATGCCTCCATGAATGGCCTTCCCCATGCACGTGGGGGTGGACCGGGATGGGTCTTCGATGAGGTCTTCAAGGCAGAAGGTGTCCGCATCATCCGCACCCCGGTCAGAGCTCCCCGGGCCAACGCCTTCGCCGAGCGCTTCGTCGGGACCGTCCGCCGTGAGTGCCTCGACCGGATGCTCATCGTCGGGCGTAGACACCTCGAGCGAGTCCTGGCCGAGTACATCACCCATTACAACTGACACCGCCCCCACCGGGCCCTGGTTCAGCTGGCCTCGCTCACGATGGATTCACCGCCGCCAATCGACGATCCGGAGCCGGCGGAGTTGCGTCGCAGGGATGCCGCCTTCGGTCTGATCCATGAATACCGGTTGGCGGCATGACCTGGGCGGATGGGATTCTCGGCACCCACAGGTTCGAGTTGTCGGACACTACGGGGTCTTCGGCGCTCACAGGCAGTGGATCGCTTCGGGAAGGGCCGCGGACGTAGCCAGCGAGCGAGCCAGCTCCGTCGCGTCGCCGAAGAGAGCCTGCCCGGCCACGATATTCGACTCGGCGCCGGAACTGGCGTTGACCACGCCGTGGTCGATGCCGTCGCCAACACGCCCGGCGATCCGGTCGTAGACTGGTTTTCGCGCCGGATTCTCACCGTCAAACCACCTCAGTGCCTTGGCGGACATGGTTCCGTAGCGCGCGTCGCCGGAAACGGCGGCGATCCGGGCCAATGCATAAGCGGCGCATGCTACGCCGTATGGCTGAGTGTGGGGAACGTCGAAGTTACTGCCGACGATTGCCGGGTACAGCTTGCCGGCGGAGGTGAGCGCGGTCGCGATCAGCTCGTCGCGGCCCAGGAGTGCCCCTACGTCAGCAAGCACTCCCTCCTGAACGTGGCCCCACAGATGTGGCGTTCCGACCTCAGATGGAGAATTCATCAGCACGCCGTCGACTTTGCAGTCGACCAATTCTTCCGACCACGCCGTTAGGCTGGCGAGCAGTGGGGCCGCATCCGCCCCCTGCCGCAACAATGCGCACGCCGTCATCATGTGTAGCACTCGAACATCGGGCGGCACGTGGTCAGCAAAGACGTGCGGCAGACCGCGCTCCACGGCAGGAGCGATGCGGGAGTCATCGAGAATGGGAAATGCGTGCACGAGCGCGTGGAGTGCACGCGCCTGCCAGAAGCCCCCGCCGGGTAATGATGTGCGCCCGGTGCGATTTGCGGCGCCATCCCAATCAAGGATGAAGTTGATCCAGCGCCCGTCGCCATCCTGCATGGCAAGGACGAAGTCAAGTAGACCGACACACCAACGATGCGCCCAGGGCAACGCCGTGGCAGCCCAGAGGTCGCAGTACAGCTCGAGCGCTCGCGCCGCGTCATCAACGCAGGCGATGCCCTCGACTCCTGCTTCGCGAGCCGGAACGAGCTCGTCATCGTGCTGGGCGTACACGCCAAGCGCAAGTGCACGCGGCCCCAGACCGGGTACCGCATGACCGAGCCGGGCGAGCTGCCTCAGCAAGGATCTAGCTGAGCGAGGATCGCCGACACCTTGAAATCCGCGGCGGCCATGCAGCTGTCGGCTGCGCCGTAATAGACGCGAATCTGATTTCCCCGCCCGGGCAGAGCAACATGCCCACACGAAAAGACAGTGTCGTTGAACAAACCGGTGCGCTCGTATGGCTCTATGGGACGCAGGATTGGTTCTGGGGAGCGGGCGATGACCTTGGTGGGATCTTCGGCGTCGAGGAGAAGACCGCCGAGAGCGTACTGACGGTTGCGATCAACACCGTGATAGATCTCCAACCAGCCCTCGGGCACGCGAAACGGCACGCAACTGCCACCGGTGCGCAGTTCATCCCACATGCCCCAGCGCGGCATTGCCACGGGGTGGTGGGTGCCCCAATGAATGAGATCTTCGGAAAACGCGACCCACGTGCCGAGCACGCGATCGAAGGAGCCCGGCATTGGCCGGGTGAGGGCAACATATCGCCCACCGATGCGCTCTGGGAACAACACGACATCCTTGTGATCGGGAAGAAACATGACGCCGTGGCGCTCAAACGTTCGGAAGTCGGTGGTGGTGAGACGGCTGGTAGTGATACCGAGACGGCTGACAGAAACGTACGTGATGTGCCAGACACCGTCGATCAAAGTTGCACGGGGGTCTTCGCACCCGTATTCCTCGAACGCATTAGCAGGGGAGACGGCAGGTGTGGGTTCAACCTCAAAGTTCACACCGTCGCGACTTCTCGCCACGCGTAGGTGCGACATTTGGGTGAGAAAGTCGGTAAAATCATATTCGCGATCGTTGAATCCACCCGCGGTGCGGTGATACCGAATGGTGCGCGGGTCGCTGAGATCAAGGCCGTCGAGGTCGCGGGGCAGGAAGACATTGACGACCCGAACTGGCACGTGCTGGGTGTCGAGGAAGGCGAGACCGACGAGACGGTCCCCGGAGATTCCTTCCGGAAGCGACCGCAGTCGCGGATCAGGTCCGCTCAGGTCCAGCGTCATTGCCCCATCTGGAGGGTTCATTCCAATGCGTGGACGTTCCCCGACTCGCAGCAGGAGGATGGTCTCATCTCCTATGCGCGCCGCCGCCGCGTTCAGGACCGAAACAACCTCTAGCGACGGTTGCGACGGAGGTACGTCGGCGGCGGTGAGGATCGGATTCTCAGTTAGTCGTCGGCCCATGTCGGGACCGACGTAGGTGACGTGTCGGCGTGGCCGGGCCTGCAAGTTCGCGGCGTCGATGGCACCCTGCGCGACATCGATGAAGCTTTCCGCGGCGAGCGGCCACGTCGACGATCGCGAATAAGCGAACGCGCTCTGCTCCATGGCGTGCTTGCGCTCCGGATCGTCAAGGATAGTGATCACCCCAGCGGCAAGCTGAGCAGAGTCGCGGAAGCCAACGAGAATTCCGCGGCCATCGGCGAGTGCCTCGGCGGCGTGCAGGTATGCGGTCGACACCACTGCTTTGCCAGCGCCCAACGCGTAGGAGAGCGTGCCGCTGGTGATCTGGTTGGGGTCCAGATAGGGGGTGACGTAGACGTCGGCGGCTAGCAGGAACTCGATGACGTCATGCTGACTCATGTACTGATCGATGAAAGCGACGTGGCCTTCAATGTCCAGAGCGCGAACCAGTTCAACCAATGTATTGCGGTACTTCTCGCCTTCGGTGCGGAGCAGATCCGGATGCGTTTGTCCGGCGATAAGGTAGAGCGCATTGGGATGGCGCAGCACCACCTCGGGCATCGCCTGGATCATGTACTCCAGTCCCTTGCCCGGATCGATCAAGCCGAAGGTCGCAACTATGGTGCGTCCCTCGACGCCGAGTTTTGACTTGAGGCGGATACGTCCATGCGGCTCGATTACTGGCATTCCGTGGTGGATGACCTTGGGAGTGTCGGTGATGCCGTAGTCGTCGGCCAGGATGCCGATTGCGGTGGAAGCCATCACGATGACGTCAGTGCTGCGACTGAAGATGCTGCGGACCGCCGCTCGCAGGGACGGATCGGGTCTTGGCAACACCGTGTGCAAAGTTGTGACCACGGGCTTGTGCAGCGCTTCGAGCAATGGCCCGAGATGGTCCTCGTACTCGGCGTCCACCCATCTTCCCTGAGACATGCGGCGTGGTCCCCAGGTTCCGTACAGGCCGAACTCGTGCTGGACGTTGACCACCTCGGTCTTGGACGCGTTGATGGCGTGGGCCGCGGCCAGGTAGCTCTCGGGATCGCCCTGCCGAATCCGCCACCGGACCTCAGAGCCATACGGATGCAGCACGCTGGGCTCGTCGATCGCCGCCAATCGGCACGTGAAGGACGGATCAACGCCACGCACGGCGGAGACGAGGTCCGACGTGAAGGTGGCGATTCCGCACCTGCGCGGTACATAGGAGGAGACAAATGCAATGTGGATAGCCTCACCATAAGATGCTCAACGATCGCTTCGCCAGGCTGTGGGTCAAGTCCATCGTGGAGTCGTCAGCCATGTGCTCTCGACGACTCCACGAATCTCGAGCAGGCGTGAAAGCGCTTGGAATGTCATCGGAGCCGCTCGCCGGGAAGTTCTGACGATTGTTTGCGGTCGCAACAATGTGGGAAATCGAGGGGCCCGCTTGGTACCGCGAGCACCCCGGCCGCGTCGTCGCACTGGCGGGAGACGACGTCAGGGAACCGGAGGGGAACTGGCCCATTGGTGCCCTGAGCTGAGGGTTCCCGGTCTGAAGCCGTGTTTCTTGCAGCGCCAACGAGACATGGGGTAACTGAATGCTGAGGAAGACGGGTATCGCCCTGTGCAGAAGTGGTAGTTGACCTGTATGTTCGCGCTCTTCGGTCACTTCGACGAGACATGGGTGAGCTGAATGTTGAGCGCCTTGCACTCAGGTCTTCGATCGAGGGGAAGGAAACCAACCCTCAGCAGTGATCTGCGCAGTCGTGTCCAGTCAGAGATGCATGAGATGACCCGCCGTGAAACTCGGGCTCGGTCTAACTTGATCGGACTCAGCGTCGACGTCGTACCTTGTTGGGCGCAG
>JBKQRT010000104.1:0-8924 GCA_052143895.1 Acidimicrobiales bacterium
TCCTGCACTCGCGGCGCGTTTCCGACTCGCGCGTCTCCAGGTTCCCAGGCTTCGTCGTCTGGGCCGGGCCGGGCGTCCTCAGAACCGCTCGGTGGACGGTGCCGTTCATTACAGTCACCAAAGCCATGCCCATCGGGGCGGTGCGGGCCATACCGGCCGGGAGCATCCGGAGGTGGCATGACCTTCGCCCTCCTGGCCTGGAGGCGCCTGGGAAGCGGCACGGAAGCCGCGAGGAGCCAGCGACGACGAACTGGCGCGCCACCGGTAGGGTCGGGTCGATCATGGGCGCCACCGATCCGGCTGTTCGATCCACCTCCCGCGCCGCTGCCGGGACCACCTCACCGGCCACCTCTGGTGCCTCGGCGAGCCCCGCCGCCCGATCTGCGGGCTCGGCGCGAGATGCCACGTCCGGTGCTCGTTGCACCTGGGCGGACAGCTCAGAGCTCATGCGGCGCTACCACGACGAGGAGTGGGGCGTCCCGTCACACGACGACGCCCATCTGTTCGAGATGCTGATCCTGGAGGGGGCACAAGCCGGGCTGTCGTGGTCGACGATCCTCAGCAAGCGCGAGCATTACCGGAATGCCTTCGACGGGTTCGATCCGGAGCGCGTCGAGGGCTACGGCGAGGACAAGGTCGCGTCGCTCCTCGGCGACCCCGGCATCGTGCGGAACCGCCTCAAGGTGCAGGGCACGGTCAAGAATGCTGCGGCGTTCCTCCGGGTCGTCGAGGAGTCCGGGTCGTTCGACGCCTACCTGTGGGGCTGGGTCGAGGGCGCTCCCGTGCGCGACTGGCCCCGCGACGTCGCGGAGCTCCCCGCCAGGACCGACCTCTCCGATCGGGTGTCCAAGGACCTCAAGCGGCGCGGCTTCACCTTCGTGGGATCGACCATCGTCTATTCGTATCTCCAGGCCGTGGGCGTGGTCGATGATCATGTGGTCGGATGCCCGGCCAAGGGGGCCTCCGGCGGCCCGGTCGGACGTTCGGCCCAGACGGGGCGTCGTGCGCCCGGGTCGTGACGGCCCGGCACCCGGGTCGTGACCGCCGTGCACCTGAACGATGGGCGTTGCCGCCGACTGCTGGCCGACGCCGAGCATGGCGTCCTGGCGACCCGGCACCCCGAACGGGGGGTCGACGCCGTACCGGTCTGCTTCGTCGTGGATGGCGACGCGGTGGTCGTGCCGGTCGATCGCGTCAAACCGAAGGTTTCGAGCGACCTCGCCAGGGTGCGGAACCTCGATCGAGACCCGAGGTGCGCGCTGCTGTGTGAACACTGGGACCGCAGCGACTGGTCACGATTGTGGTGGGTCCGTGCTGCTCTGACGCGGGTAGGCACCGACGTCGATCGGCGGGATGACTTTGAGGCCGCGCTGCGCCGGAAGTACCCGCAGTACCGGGGCACCACGTTTCACGACGTGCTGGAGCTCCGGATCACGTCGATTTCCGGCTGGGCGGCGGCGGACGGAGCGGTGCGATGATGTCGGCATGACCGGTCGACGGGGCGATCCTGGACCGGGAGGCGGCGCACGCCTTGTGTGACTCGCTCGTGGCCATGACCGACGACGGTCCCCTGTTTGCCAAGAACAGTGATCGGGATCCCAACGAGGCTCAGCTCCTCGAGTGGGTCGATGCCTCCGAACACCCGGAGGGCGATCGGGTGCACTGCACGTGGATCGACGTGCCGCAGGTGCCACGCACGAACGCCGTCCTGATCTCGCGTCCCTGGTGGATGTGGGGAGCCGAGATGGGCACGAACGAGCACGGGGTGGTGATCGGCAACGAAGCCGTCTTCACCCGGGCTGGCGACAGCGAGAAGGCGCTCCTGGGCATGGATCTGGTCCGTCTCGCACTCGAGCGTGCCACCTCGGCCGAGGAGGCGGTGTCGGTGGTCGTCAATCTCCTCGAGCGCCACGGGCAGGGCGGCCCATGCAGCTACGAGCGCGCCGACTTCACCTACGACAACAGCTTCCTGGTCGTCGACCCCGAGCGGGCCTTCGTGCTCGAGACGGCCGGCCGGGCATGGGCCACCGAGGCGGTGTCCGGACCGGGCAGGAGCATTTCGAACGAGTTGTCCATCCCTGCCTTCGCCTGGGCCCACACCAACCACCTCCGCTCGTGGGTCGCCAGCGGCTCCACCCGGCGCCTGTTGACCGAGCCTATGGCCTGCCGGGCCACCGGGCCGGCAGACCTGATGGAAGCGCTCCGAAGCCACGGGGCCTCTCCGTCGCCGGCCTGGTCGCTGATCCACGGTGGCCTCGCCGCGCCGTGCGTGCATGCCGGGGGGGTGGTGGCCACCATCCAGACCACGGCATCGTGGGTCTCGGACCTGCGTGTCGGGCCCCGTCACTGGGCGACCGGGACGTCGGCACCGTGCACGTCTCTGTTCAAGCCCGTCGGGTTGGGTGCACCTCTGGATCTCGGCCCGATTCCCACCAACGTCTTCGATGACCGTTGCCTGTGGTGGCGTCATGAACTGCTGCACCGGAACACGATGGTGGACCACCAGCGCCTTGTGGCCCGCTTCCGGGACGAGCGCGATCGCACCGAGGCCGCCTGGATCGCCGATCCTCCCTCGTCGACCGCTGCGTTCAGCGACGCCGACGCGCTCGAGCGGCGCTGGCTCCGAGAGGTTGCGGCTGCACCTGTGCGCGACACTCGGCCGGTCTGGGTGCAGCGTGCCGGGCGGGAGATCGACCGTGCCGCCCACATCGACGGGCGGCTGGTCGGCTGATCGTCGAGGTCGGCGAAGGATACGGGGCCGGCGCCGCGCTCCGCCGCAGGTCTCACCTCGGGCCGGTGGCGCGCCGTCAGCCGGCCCCCAGGGCGGCCACGACGCCGACCAGCCGGTCGAGCTCCTCCTCGGTGTTGTAGTAGTGGGGTGAGGCCCGCACCACCGAGGTGGGACGGGGAGCTGACATATCCAGCCTGGCGAGTGGCGCCTCGCTGACCCAGATGTTGATGCCGCACGCCGTGGCGGATGCAGCCACCGCCGCGGGGGACGCGTCGGCCACGGTGAACGAGACGATCCCGGAACGCCGGGTCCCGCCGTCGTGGAGCTCCACTCCTCGGACCTCCGACAGTGCACCTCGAAGCCTGTCGGCGAGGAGCCCCACCTGCTCGGCGATGGCGTCGAGCCCCAGGCGCAGGGCGTGGTCGATAGCGACGCCGAGGCCGAGGTGGGCAGCGACGGAGACCTCGAACTCGGCGAACCGCTCGGACCCCGGACGCAGACGGTAGTGGTCGGCGTCCTCCCATTCGGCGGCGCTCCAGCCGATGCCTGGTGGCTCGAACCGCTCGGCGAAGGCACCCCGGACGAAGAGCAGCCCCGTGCCACGGGGCCCGCGCAGCCACTTGCGGCCCGTGACAGTGGCCACGTCGCAGCCGATCCGGTCGACGTCCACCGGAAGCTGGCCCGCGCTCTGACAGGCGTCCAGGAAGAACGGCACACCGGCTGCTCGGCAGGCGGCGCCCGCATCTTCGACCGGGTTCACCAGACCCCGATGGGTGCCGATGTGCGTGAGCGTCACCATGGCCATCCGCTCGCCATCGAGGCCGTGGCGGAGCGCCTCCAGGTCGACGGTACCGGCCTCGGTGCTGGGCACGACCTCCACGGATGCACCGGTGAGGGCACAGACCTGGAGCAGTCCCAGGTAGTGACTGTCGTAGGTGATGCGGTCGGTGAGCAGTACCTGGCCGCGGCGGACTCCGCCCCCCAGGGTGAACCCCCAGAGGGCCTTGGTCCAAGCCTGGGTGTCCGACCCCGTGACCACCACATCGCCGTCGTCGGCCCCGAGCAGCCGTGCGGCCGAGGTGCGGACCTCCCGAAGGCGCTCGGCCACGGAGGCGGCGGCCTCGTAGCCCCCTCGCCCCGCTTCGAGCCGGAGGTGGGCGATCATGGCCTCGACGGTGGGATCGGCGAGCAGTGCCGCACCGGCACTGTTCAGATGCACCACCTGCGAGCACCCCGGCGTGATGGCCCGCTCGGCTTCCACATCGATCGAGCCGGACACAGGTGCGCAATCTACCAATGCCGGTCGAACCGGTCGTCACCCCCACCCCTGGCCGGACGTGGCCCGCAGCCGGACGTGGCCCGCAGCTGGACGTGGCCCGCAGCCGGACGTGGTTCGCAGACCATCGTGGCCCGCAGCACCGTCCCCCGATGTCGCTAAGGTCACACCGTGATCCAGCCCGACGAACCGCTGCTCGAAACGACAGCCGACAAGGACCCGCTCGTGCTGTTCGGGCGGTGGTTCGACGAGGCGGCCCTGGTGATGGGCGATCCCGAGGCGATGGCGGTGGCCACCGCCGACCGGGACGGGCGTCCGTCGGTGCGGATGGTGCTGCTCAAGTCCTGGGACCAGCGCGGCTTCGTCTTCTTCACCAACTACGACAGCCGGAAGGGTCGCGAGCTCGCCGACAATCCCCGGGCAGCCCTCCTCTTCCACTGGGACGCGTGTTCGCGGCAGGTGCGGATCGAAGGGCCGGTCGAACGAACGGGCGACGCCGAGTCGGACGCCTACTTCGGTACCCGCCCGCGGGGGAGCCAGATCGGGGCACGCGCATCACGACAGAGCCGTCCCGTCGACAGCCGGGGGTCGCTCGATGCCGCCGTGGCTGCCGTCGAGGGCGAGTTCGCCGGGCGGCCGATTCCCCGACCCCCATGGTGGGGAGGGTTCCGGGTCGATCCACGGGAGTTCGAATTCTGGCAGCACCGCGACAACCGGCTCCATGACCGGCTCCGCTACTCGCCCGTGGGCGAACAATGGGAGATCACCCGGCTCCAGCCTTGAGCGTCTGAGCGTCTGAGCGTCTGTGAGGCTGAGCCCTCCGATCGGCCGTGCGTCCTGCACGCCAGGCCTCCGCCGCTTGGCACCCCCTCCTGCGGAGCGCCGGCTCCCGGAGCACAGCAGTATGTTCTACGGAATGGCAGACGAATCGACGCTGATCCGCGATCGAACCAGCCAGTTGCTCGACGAGCTCGACCCCCGGACGGCGCCGGTGGAGGAGTTCCGCGCTCGTCAGTACGACCTGGGGTTGGCCTGGGTCACGTTCCCCAAGGGATACGGCGGCCTCGGCGTGCCGCCCAATCTGCAGCGGGAGGTCGATGCCAGGCTGGCGGAGGCCGGGGCCACACCACCCGGCGTGCGCGAGTTCTTCGGGCTCACCATGGCCGGCCCGACGGTCGTCACCCACGGATCGGACGAGCTGCGTGAGCGGTTGCTGCGCAAGACTTTCACCGGCGAGGAGTCGTGGTGTCAGCTGTTCAGCGAGCCCGGTTCCGGCTCCGATCTCGCCGGTTTGTCGACTCGGGCCATCCGTGACGGCGACGAGTGGATCGTGACCGGGCAGAAGGTGTGGAACACGCTGGCCCACATCGCCGACCGGGGGATGCTGGTTGCCCGGACCGATCCGGAAGTGCCCAAGCACAAGGGATTGACCTACTTCGCGCTCGACATGCACGCTCCGGAGGTCGAGGTGCGCCCGCTGCGCCAGATGACCGGCGAGGCCGAGTTCAACGAGGTCTACATCACCGAGGTCCGGGTTCCGGACGCGGACAGGGTCGGGGACGTGGGCGAGGGGTGGCGCGTTGCCATGACCACGCTCTCCAACGAGCGCACATCCATCGGTGGTGGTATCGGTCAGCCCGGCCGCGGGGCGGGCTCCATCGCCGAGGCGATACGGATTTGGCAGAGCGACGGCGCACGGCGCACGGCGGTCGAACGAGACCGACTGATGAGGCTGTGGATCGAGGCGGAAGCGCTACGTCTGACCAACATACGTGCGAACCAGAACCGGAAGGCCGGCAATCCGGGCCCCGAGGGCTCGATTGCCAAGCTGATGTTCGCCGAGGTGAACAAGCGGGTCTATGAGCTGTGCGTCGATCTCCTCGGTCCCTCCGCCATGATCGACTACGACTACACCATGCGCCGTGCAGAGGGGCTCGGGCTCGTCGGCCCGTCGGGCTCCGCCCGCAAGATGTTCCTCCGCTCGCGTGCCAACTCGATCGAGGGCGGCACGTCAGAGATCCAGCGCAACATCCTGGGGGAGCGGATCCTCGGCCTCCCCGGTGACGTGCGCGTGGACAAGGAGCTGCCGTGGTCGGAGGTTCCTCGTAGTTGACGGGTGAGCAGTCGGTGCCGCGGGGCCGAGGCCCCCGGCATCCCGCGGCTCGTACCGCGAGGGTCAGCACATGACCGATGCCCGAGAGTTCCTGGGCATGCTGCCGGTGGGGGACGACCTCCACTGGCGACTCGACGTCGTGCCCGAGCTCACCACGCCGGGGAACTTCCTGTTCGGCGGCTGCGGTCTCGGTGCCGCGCTCGTTGCCCTGGAGGCGGCGTCGGGGCGCCCGACGGTGTGGTCGACCGCGCAGTATCTCTCCTTCGCCCCGACCCACTCGGTTCTCGACCTGACCGTCACCCTGGCAGCGGAGGGACGGCGCATCACCCAGGGACGCGCCGTCGGCTTCGTCGGGGACACCGAGATCCTCACCGTCAACGCCGCCCTCGGTGGCCCGGGGTCGTTGGACGCCGGCGGGGTTTGGGTCACACCGCCTCGTGTCCCTTCTCCGGAGGAGTGCCCGCCGCGTCGGCTCCCGGACTTCAATTCGACATCGATCTTCGACTGGATCGACGTGCGGCTGGCAGCGGGGCGGACGTTCGAAGAGCTCAGCAGCGGGTCGGCGCCCCCCGGCGATCCGACCAGCGCCCTCTGGGCACGCGTGCCCGGGCATCTCGAACCCTCTGCGGCGATGCTCGCCATCATCGGTGACTACGTCACCGGCGGCGTGTCGCAGCCACTCGGGAGGCGCGTCATGTCCCGGAGCCTGGACAACACCATCCGGGTCGTGCGCCTCGAGCCGAGCGAGTGGGTGCTGTGCGACATCCGGATCCTGGCCCTCGTCGACGGGTACGGACAGGGCGTGGCCTACCTCTGGTCGGAGCGGGGATCGCTGCTGGCCACCGCTAGCCAGTCCATGAGCGTCCGCCTCTGGGAGTAGGAGGGGGGCGGGGGGAGCGGACGGCCGCCCGGTCGCCGCGTCTCGTCCGCCATCCGGCTGCAGTCATCAGGCTCCGCAGGCCCCGCAGGCTCCGCAGGCCCCGCATCACGGCTTGGCCGGGCCCACGTAGTGTCTGGAACGAGCACGCGACGTTTGGCGCCTGGGTGGACGGGAGTTCCCATGAAGATCAGTACGTTCCTCAGCTATTCGGGTGGGTTCCGCCAGGCGGCCGCCGAGGTGGCCGAGTTCGAGCAGGCCGGCCTGGATCTGGTCTGGGTGGCCGAGGCCTACGGTCTGGACGGCCCGAGCCTGATGGGGTACATCGCTGCACTGACGGAGCGTGTGGAGATCGGTTCGGCCATCCTGCCCATCTACACCCGTACTCCTACCCTCATTGCCATGACGGCCGCAGGTGTGGACACCCTGTCCGAGGGTCGGTTCCACCTCGGCCTCGGTTCGTCCGGACCCCAGGTCATCGAGGGTTGGCACGGCGTGCCGTTCACCGCCCCAATCGGCCGCACCCGCGAAATCGTCGACATCTGCCGGAAGGTGTGGGCCCGCGAGGCGCCACTCGTGCACGAAGGGAAGTACTACAACATGCCCCTTCCCGCCGGACAGGGAACAGGGCTCGGCAAGGCCCTGAAGATCATCGCCCATCCGGTGCGCCCGGCCATTCCGATCTGGATCGCCGCACTCGGTGAGAAGAACGTCGCCATGACTGCTGAGATCGCCGACGGGTGGATCCCCATGCTCTTCGTCCCCGAGAGGGCCAGAGACGTCTGGGGTCCCTCACTCGACGCAGGAATGGCGAAGCGCGATCCCTCCCTGGGGCCGCTGCAGATCACCACTGGCGGACTGCTGTCCATCGGAGAGGGAGAGGAGGTCACCAAGCTCCGTGATCTGTCGAGGCCAATGGTCGCCCTCTACATCGGAGGCATGGGTGCGAAGGGAAAGAACTTCTACAACGATGTCGTACGCCGGTATGGATTCGAACAGGCGGCCGAAGAGATCCAGGACCTGTATCTCAGCGGCAAGAAAGCCGAGGCGGAGGCGTTGGTTCCCGACGACCTCCTCCTTGCAACGTCGCTGTGTGGCCCCGAGAGTTTCGTGGCGGAGCGAATCGCTGCATTGAAGGATGCGGGTGTGACGCACCTCCAGGTGACGCCAGTGGCGGTCGGGGACCAACGCCCAGTCGACCTCATCGAGACTGTCAGACGCCTTGCCGATTGACACTCCGCCCCCACTGGGCGCCACCGAAGTCGACGCGGCCGCTCCACTACGTGGTCGCCCTCAGGGCCGACGACTACTCCTCGGGGACGAGGCTGCTGTCACCCAGACCGATCGATTCGAGCGTCAACAGTGAGTCCAGCTGGTCCGCCATCGACTCGATCTCTCCGGCCTCGTAGTAGGCGCGCTTGAGGGTCAGCGTCAGCTGCTCCTGGACCAGGGCCAACGCCTCCTCAGCCGCCTCGGCCGCGTCATACACCGAGAAGAGGCGGGCTTGCATCGCTTGCGCAGAAACGAATCGCGTCCCGCGCTCCTTCGCCTCGGTGGGAAGCGCCCGAAGAAGATCTCCCGGCGTCTCGGTGCGACTCCCACCTCCCACCACCGCATCCTCTTTCGCGTCCACCTTGGCCTGCTCTTCCTTCTCGTTCCGCTTCAGTTCATCCATTGCTCTCGCAACCTCCTCTGCCAAGGTCCAACACCGAACTGTCGACCGATCTTCCATCCGGCTGAAGTCGGGACCTCGATGAATGACTGGAAGCAGCCCCCCGGCCCCTACTCCCGACGTCGGTCACGGACCCGGTGCCACTCGGCACGGGCCTCGGGGGTGTCGATCGGGAGGTCTCGCTCCCGGCCGTTGGGTGGGAGCGGGTCCGGGGGTCTGCCGACCAGCGCCTCGATTGCCGACCTCCAGATCCGC
>JBKQRT010000105.1:0-8567 GCA_052143895.1 Acidimicrobiales bacterium
GTCATGCCGAAGCTGGTGTCGGGGCGCGTGGTGAAGACCCGCAGGCGCAGCTCCTCGTTCCCCTCGACGGGGAGGTCGAACTCGGCCCCCTCCGATCTTCCGACCCAATGCCGCTGCATGGTCTTGACGCGCTCGGGCCATTCGAGGTCGTCGAGCGCCTCCAGGAGCTCGTCGGCGTAGGCGGTGATGCGGAAGAACCACTGCTCCAGATCGCGCTTGTAGACGAGATCGCCCGAACGCTCGCAGGTGCCGTCGGGCAGGACCTGTTCATTGGCCAGGACGGTCTGGCAGCCCGGACACCAGTTGACCGGGGCGAGGGCGCGGTAGGCCAGGCCCGCTTCCCAGAGCCGGAGGAAGATCAGCTGGGACCAATGGATGTAGGAGGGGTCGTGGCTGTGCACCTCCCGGCGCCAGTCGTAGACGGCGCCCAGCCGGGTCAGTGACGCGGTGAGCTCGGCGATCCGGGCGTCCGTGAAGACCCGCGGATGCGTCCCGGTCTTGATCGCCGCGTTCTCCGCCGGGAGGCCGAAGGAGTCGAAGCCGATCGGGCTGAGAACCCCCTTGCCCTGCATGGTCTGGTAGCGAACAACCAGGTCACCAAAGGTGTAGTTGCGCACGTGCCCCTGGTGCGCCGGGCCGGAGGGATAGGGGTACATGCACAACGCGTAGAACTTCTCCCGGGGGTCGTCGTTGTCGACCTCATAGGTGCCCTCCTCGGCCCAGTGGCGCTGCCACTTGCGCTCCAGTTCATCGACGTCGTAGGCCCGTGCCATGCGACAAGGGTAGGCGACGTCCCGGGCACTCCTGATCAGCGTGGAGGGGTCTTTCGGGCATCGTGGGAGTGGTCGCCGGAGTCCCCGGTGGCCCCCGGAGCGGGCGGGAGCCACCGGCCCCGACTGCTAGCGTTTGCATCCACCACTGGGGGCGTAGCTCAGCTGGTAGAGCGCTTGACTGGCAGTCAAGAGGTTCGTGGGTTCAAGTCCCATCGCCTCCACCAAACACTTGCAGGTCAGAGCGGGAATCTCCGTCAATCGGAGTCCCGTTCTTTCGTTTCTCAGGGGCAGTTTTCTGCCATTCTTCTGCCGGAGGTTCTCATGACAGAAACGACGGACGACGGAACGCCAATATCGCCAGCTACGGCGAAGGCGCAGGACGAACTGCGCGCGGCGCTTCGCTCGCAGACGGAACTCATCGAGGGTGTCGTAGCCACTCCGCGCGTGGACTTCTCGGTCGAGCAGTTCGACGACATTGCCCGCCGCATCGAGGAGGCATCGTCGCGCTACAAGATGCTTCTGCTGGCGGACCTGCTGGATCATCCCCCAAACGAGGAACAGTAGCTCTCAGGGGAGTGCGCGGCGAGGTGACCGGCGCTCGGGTTTCGTCTTCGAGTTTCTGGTCATCCTCGATTTGTGGCTCATCAGGAGAGACTGACCGGCGTTACTTGACGAGTGGCTGAATGTCGGCAACGAGCACCACGTCCTGGTCGACAGGCTGGTGTCGCTCCTTCTTTTCGACATCCGTCAAGTGCCGATACATCACCATGTAGCCACTTGGAACCGCAACGGCTCGGTAGTCTCTCGGCAGACCGGCAAGTACCAAGCCGGTGCCAGAGACCTGCTCAATGGCGGGAAGGGCCTTCAGGTCATGTGCCAGAACGCGGCTCTTCATGGGGTCAAGTTCCTTGAGAAACCGGGCAGGAGCGCTACCCAGTAGCGCCGTTGTTTCGGCGACTCCCGTTTGGCTCATGGCTGTATCACCTCATCGACTGGCACCACAATATCGCCTTTCAGCTCACTATCGGCAGTCTCGCCCCTACGTGTAAGCAGCCTTGCACTGAATCCCGTGAGCGAGAAATTGAAGTTCTCGATACGGTCCTCCACGACGGCCAACCAGCTCGTTGCGGTGCCCAGAAACACAAAGGTTCCAGCGAGGCCCGCGTTGTAACGCCCAAAAAATCCGACAGTGGCGATAGCGATCAAGGCCGCCCCTATGAAGGACAAATACCAGGTCACGCCACCAGCCCTCACGGCGGCAGAGCTTACGGCAGGTGCCGTGGGGCAGAGGCATTGTGGCTGGGTTTGTCACCCCGCACACTCCCGCTCTCAGCCCGCGCCGATCAGGCCAGCGATGGCGTCGGCCGCTTCCTGGTGCTGGCTCGGCAGGGAGTGGCTGTAGACGTCGCCCGTGATGGCCACCGAGGAGTGACCCAGGCGCTCACTCATGACGACGAGTCGGACGTTGTTGGCGAGCCCCAGCGAGGCGTGGGAGTGCCGCAGACCGTGGATGCCGATCGGGGGCAGGGCTGCCGCCTTGGCCTCCCGCTCGAAGGCGCTCGAGACAGCCTGCGGGTGAAGGATCGAGCCGTCCGCCTTGGCGAACACGAGGTCCGTCTGGTTCCAGGCTGGACCGGCCGCCACCCGCTCCTCGAGTTGTTCGATGCGACGGGCGCGCAGGGCCGCCACCGTCCCGGCGTCGAGCGCGACCACCCGGCGGCTGCGCGCCGTCTTCGGCTCGGCCAGGAATGGGGTGTACCCGTCGAGGGCCACGACCTGGCGCACCCGCAGCGAGCCGCCCTCGAGGTCGACGTCTGCCCAGCGGAGGCCCAGCAGCTCGGAGCGCCGGAGGCCCGTGGTCGCCAGCGTCAGGAACGCGGGGTACAGCCGGTGCGTCCTCACTGACGCGAGGAACTTCGCGACCTCTTCGGCCGTCCACGATGGCGTGGCACTGCGCACCTCCGCGGGCACGTTGGCATCGTCGGTCGGGTTCCGGGCGAGCAAGTTGTCCTTCACGGCGTCCTTCAGCGCCTTGTGTGCGGTGACGTGGATTGCGCGGATCGACCGCGGCGAGAGGCCGCCCCTACCGTCGGCCCGGCCCGTCTCGCTCAGTTCGGCGTAGAGCGTCGAGAACGTGCCGCGGTTGAGCTGACGCAGCTGCAGGTGGCCGAGGTGGGGAATCAGGTGCACCATGACGGCCGAACGGTAGGACTCGAACGTATTGGCCCGGACGGTCGCCCGGATAGTCGGCAGCCACCGCTCGAGGTACTCGCCGAACGTCTCCTTGACCGGGGCGACGTAGGTACCCTTGTCGGCGTCGTCCTGCAGCTTTCGCAGCGCCTCCTGGGCGTCGGCCTTGAGCACGTGGCCAGGGTGCCATTTGCGAGCCCGCCGGCCAGTCACCGGGTCGGCGTCGAGCTCGACCACCGGGTAGTACATGAAGCCCGTGCGGGACTTCGCTGACGCCTTCTTGGCGATGTGACCGTTCATGCTTCCTCCTTCACCCAGCGCCGAGCGATTCCCTGCTCCTGCGCTTCCTTGATTCGACGTTGGACGGTTGCCCTGGACACGTAGAAGCCTTCGCCCTCGAGGGCCTTCTGCACTGAGGCATAGACCGTGGGGCGCTTGCCCACCGACTCGGCTCGTTCAATGACCTCGTTCACGAGTCGACCAATCAGCCGGAGGTTTTCCTGTGTCACCGGAAAGGATGCTCTCCGCGGCGCCGCCTTTGCCCAACGCCAGGCGGCCGTGACTTCGGCGCGTCCTTCCTCAGAGAGTCGCGCCGGCACAAACCGGATGGACCCATCTTCCTCGGTGGTCGGCTGCAGGGCCATGAATCGCGCACCTTGCTGCATCAGCTGAGCGATCGGTATCGAACGCAATCTTTCCGATGTGACCTGCGGACCATCTGATCGCTGTTGAACGTCGATGTGTGAGCACTGGGGTCCCAGCGTCGCCGGATCCATATGCACCGAGATCTCGACGTCGAAGAGAAGTCGGGGATCGCCGAAGAACACATCGAAAACCCGAGGCACGACATAGGACGTCCCCTTGAGCCCGACGTGGTCCATCACCCCCGTTCTGGCCTGCCCGCGAGCTGAGGCGTGGGATGGCCATACCTGATTCCAGTCGGTGCCCGTGGTTGAAGTCATGTAGGTACCGTATCACTGTCGTTGAGGTGAAGCAATAGAGACGTAGATCCAACGTTGACGACGTGGCGTGGGCACAAACCGACTCCTTTCAGCGTCCCGGGGACGACTCATGGCTCGGAGCGGCGAGGGACGCCGGATCCGCCAGATGGCCGACGCGACCCAGGCCGAAGTGGGTGAGTCCGCTGGTGTCACCGCTGCCACCGTCCATCTGTGGGAGACCGGTCAGCGCGTCCCGACGGGCGAACGGGCCGAGCGGTATTGCGAAGTCATCGAGTGCCTGCGGCGTGAGCTGGAGGGGCGACTGTGAGCCCGACGTGGCTCGACGAGCTGCGTTCCGTCCCGGTCATCAAGCCGAAGCGGTGGTCCGAACTGAGCGGGATGCCCAGGTCGACCGTCTACGACGCCATCGCCAGCGGATCGCTGCCCAGCGTACACATCGGCCAGGCCATTTGGATCCCGACCGAGCCGCTGCTCCGGCTCCTGGGGGCCGACCCTCAGCCGGCCGACGGGGCGGACGTGGCTGCGGACATCTTCGAACTCCGGGACGCATCATGACGATTTCCCCAGCTGTCGGCCGCGTGCTCCTTGAGGGCTGCTCCGCCTCGGACCTCCGCCACCTGGCCGCCTGCCTCGAGGCGCGAGACCACGTCCCGGACGACCTCGCGGTCGAACTGGCCGACGAGCTGGCGGTGATGACCGAGAAGGGCACGCGTGCCACGATCGGTTGGTACAGGAAACGCGCCCAGCGGATCGCCGCGGCGCGAGGTGCGTTGTGACCGCCCTGACCGACGCGGACGCCCCAGGGTTGGAGCAGGGGCCAGATGACGGCGTACGACACGTCGAGCTCGTGCCCGCGTCGTCAATCAAGATCAAGCCGGTTCACTGGTTGTGGAAGGACCGCATCCCGCTGGGCGAACTGACCCTACTGGCCGGGCGCGAGGGCATCGGTAAGTCCATCATCGCCTACACGCTGGCGGCTTGGATCACCCGAGGGACGATGAAGGGTCGGTACTTCGGCGAGCCGCGTTCCGTGGTCGTCGCGGCCACGGAGGACAGTTGGGAGCACACCATCGTTCCCCGGCTCATGGCGGCCGGCGCTGACCTTGATCGGGTCTTCCGCATAGACGTTGTGACCGAGGACGGCATCGCTGGCCTGCTGACGCTTCCCTCAGACATTGCGGACCTCCACGATGCGGTGCGACGGTCGGACGCGGCCCTGGTCCTGCTCGACCCCCTGATATCGAGACTCAGCGCACACCTCGATTCCCACAAGGACGCCGAAGTGCGGGTGGCTCTCGAGCCACTCACCGCCTTTGCCAAGCGAGCCGGCGTATCCGTTCTCGGGATCATCCATGTCAACAAGTCGAACAGCAGCGACGCCCTGAACGTCATCATGGGGAGTCGAGCGTTTGGCGCCGTCGCCCGGGCCGTCCTCATGGCCGTCAAGAACCCCGAGGACGGCACATACCTGTTCGGCCTGGCCAAGAACAACCTCGGATCGAAGGATCAGCCGGCGTTCCAATATCGGATCATCGGCGAGAAGGTGGCCGACACCGACGAGGGGCCGGTCCACACCGGGAAGATCGACTGGCTCGGCAAATCTGACCGGTCCGTCGATGAGGTCATGATCGCCATTGGCGAAGGCGAAGGCGCCATGGACGGGATGTCCGCCATCGCCGAGGCCGCGGGGTGGCTCGAGGACTACCTGGAGTCAGAGGGCGGGGCGAAGGCGTCGGCGATCGTGAAGAGTGCCGGCGCCAAGCAGGGGCATACCGACCGCAATCTCAAGCGAGCGGCGGCGAAGCTCAAGATCCGGTACGAGTCCGAGGGATTTCCACGGACCACCATCTGGTGCCTTCCTGCGGATCTCCAGCGTGCGGGCAATCGGGACGACCGTCTGGAGACACTGTCAACTGTCCCAACTGTCCCAACTGTCAGTCACACACACATACAAGACCATGCCTCCCCTGTCCGCAGTCAGGACAGTCAGGACAGTTGTCTGACTCTCCAGGGGGATAGCCCGACAGGCGAAGGCTCGGTCGGGCAATGAGCCCGCTCGACGACCTTTTCAGCCAACTCGGCGACCAACAGATCCCCGGCGGCTGTGACCAGTGCGATGCGTACCAGACCATGGAGACGGTCTCACCCGGGGTGCACATGATCCGGGTGCACCACGACGACTGGTGTCCGTTCCTGCGAGCAGGGGAAGCGGGGTCGAACTGATGACCTTCTACAGCGACGGATACGACGAGGTCGTCCTCAAGTGGTGCTCCGCCACAACCCTGACCGCTGCTGTCAGAGACGGTGACGGGATTCACGACTGCACATTCAGCGCCGATGGCTGGAGCTGCACCTGCTCGGAGTCCTACGGATGTAGCCATGTCCTCGCCGTTAAGGCCATAGCGATGGCGGCCTCCTGATGCCCGCCGCGCGTCGACGGCGCGGAAACCCCTACAGGGCCCCACGAAACCCCGCGCGCGCAAGGAAACGCCGCCGGCAAGCGGCAGAAGATCGGCAGAAGACCGCCAATAAGTCCAGGTCAGAGGCACAACACAAGACAGAGGGTCAAGAGGAATGAGCGGTCCAAGGCATCCAGACTTCGCCGAGGGCAACAGCGTCGCTGTCCGCCATGGCGCTTACTCGCCCGTCCTGGTGCGTGAGGCCGCCCAGCCGATCATCGCCGAGCTGTACCAGATCGCCCCCTGGCTGCAGGCGCCCGAGTTCCTGCCCAGCGTGGCCAACTACGCCGAGACGCTGGCGCAGGCCACCCTGCTCACCACCATGGTGGCCAAGATCACCGCCGAGAAGGGCGTCGAGCGAGTGCCGAGCCGCACCTGGGAGCAGTTGACCGCGGCGCGCCGGCTCGTGCACCACATCGGGAACGACTTCGGCCTGACACCCCAGGGCCGCGCACGTCTGGCAGCCACGGCGACGGCCGCCGACCTTGGCCAGGCGACTCTGGCCGACCTGGCGGCGCAGGGACGCCAGACGTCGGGCTACAAGGCGCTGGTGGGCGACGCGGAGGAGGCCGACGGCGGTGAGTAGCGCTGAGCGTCGGAAGGGCAGCCAGTTCGAGCGCGATGTCGTCGCTTTCCTGCGTGCCAACGGTCACCCCTACGCCGAGCGTGCCTACGGCGCCGGCCGACCTGACGATCGGGGCGACGTCGATGGCATCCCCGGCTGGACGCTGGAACTGAAGAACTGCCAACGGCTCGATCTCGCTGGCTGGTGCTCCGAGGCCAGCTCCGAGGCAGCCAATGCCAGGCGCCCTCGCTGGTCCGTGATCTTCAAGCGCCGCAACCGTCCCACCGCCGACGCCTATGTGCTGCTGGACCTCGCCACGTTCGCCGAGCTGTTGTCCGAGGAGACGCCATGAGCACGACCATTCCGTCTCGCATGACCCACGTCGGATCTCCCGACCCACAAGAGGAGGCTTCGGCCATGAACCCCAACGTAACCACCGTCATCGGAGACGTCTCGACCGTGCCATTCACCATCAATGAGCGAAGCGGACGGCGGCGCAGGGCCGGCTTCCAGGTCGCCGTACACCGGAGGTATTGGGTAAAGCGGCTCGACCGCTACGAGGAGGCGACCACGACGTTCGACGTTCGGTGCAGCGGCTACGCGGCCGAGAACGCACTGGCGAAGCTGAACCTCGGCGCCCGGGTGGTCGTCTGTGGTCACTTCGAGCACGGGGCCTGCGGCATGCTCGAGCTGCACGCCGACGTGGTCGCATTGGCGTTCTCGGACGAGCCGCGGGTCGATAGTGAATCCGCGGCGGAGGCGGCATGACCGTCTTCCGGCGAGAGACGAAAGCCATGCGGGAGGCGAAGGCCCTGCTCGCGGCGCTGGTGCTCGAGGACGGGCGTCTCTGGGGCGACGTGGCCGAGAGCTGGCAGTGGCGCCTGGCCGAGTGGTCCTTCGACGAACGCGCACGCCCTAACAGGTGGGAGAGCCGACCCCGCGGCGGGTCGAAGAGCACCGACATTGCTGCGATCTCGATGGTGGCGATGCTGACAACCGACCCTGCCGGCAGCCGCTCGTACGCCATCGCGGTCGACAAGGACCAGGGCCGACTCATCGCCGAGGCCGCGGCCGGGTTCGTGGCACGCACGCCGGCACTGGCCAGCGCGCTGACGGTCGACTCGTACAAGGTCACCGCCAACTCGGGCAGCGCGCTCGAGATCTTGGCCGCCGACGCCGCTTCCACGTGGGGCCTGAAGCCGCGGAGGGTCGTGTGCGACGAGTTCTGCCAGTGGCCGTCGACGACGAACGCCAAGGGCGTCTGGACGGCGATCCTGACCTCGATGGGCAAGGTGCCCGGCGCCAAGCTGCTCTGCACGTCGACGTCGGGCGATCCGGCGCACTGGTCGCACGGTGTCTACGAGACGGCGCGCAAGTCGAAGGCGTGGGCCGTCCAGGAGGTCCCAGGACCGCTCACGTGGGCGTCCCCGGCCTTCCTGGCCGAGCAGCGGGAGATCCTGCCGGACAGCGTGTACCGGCGCCTACACCTCAACGAGTGGTGCGCTTCTGAGGACCGGCTGACGAACCTGGACGATGTCCGGGCTTGCGTGACCCTGGACGGCCCGCTCGAGCACGCCCCGGGCCACCAGTACGTGCTCTCGCTAGACCTCGGCGTCCG
>JBKQRT010000106.1:0-12416 GCA_052143895.1 Acidimicrobiales bacterium
GTCCTGCTTCGCCAACCAGCGCAACCTGGCAGCCCGCGCGTCCCACGAGTAGACCACGGCCGTCCCGGCCAGTCGGTCGTGCAGGGCATGGCGGTCCCGGTTGGTGAGGATGCCGAGGAACCCGAGCCCGAACAGAAGGAAGCTGAGCGGCAGGGTCAGCGTCCGGAGGATCGCCTGGCGCGCCCCAATGGGTGCACCGTCCTTCCGCACTACGCGGATGCCCAGCACGGCCATCCCGATCGTCTTCCCACTGAGCGCCCACTGGTAGCTGAAATAGAGGAACTCCCACACCGCGGCAGTGACCAGCGAGGCGATCTGGTGACTGCTCAGCGAGAATTTGGTGCCGGTCACCAGTTGGATCGTGAACGCCAGCGCCGCCGCCCCCAAGGTGAACAGACCCCACGAGGCACCGACGTCGGCGGCGAACGCCACCAACCGGGTGACGGCCCCCGCGTAGTGGCCCTGGCGTCCCTCGACCGGCTCGGTGGACGTGGTCGCGGCCATCACCGCACCCCGCTGCCCAGCGCTGGGAGTTCCGCCCTCTCGGACGACGGGCCCACCAGGGTCGGAGGTCCGAGGGGCAGGGTCCCCGGGGCCCGTCGCAGGATGCGGTTGACCCACCGGGCGACGAAGTCGTCGAGTCCCACGCCCTGGGCCCGGACTACGTCCAGCACCTCGGAGGCGACGCCGCTCGTCGAACGGGCGATGATCGTCCCGAGCTCGGTCTGCTCGACGATGGCGTCGATGTCGATCCGGTCGACCACCTTCTTCACGTCGACCCGGTCGATGATCTTCTCCACGTCGACCCGGGAGACGACCCCGTCCACGTCGACCCGGGAGACCAGCGCATCGACATCGACCCGCTCGAGGAGCGCGTCGATGTCGATGGCATCCAACACGATGCTCACCACGCGCTCTGCCACCGCCTGGGCCAGCTGTTCCATCCGGCCGGAGCCCGGCACGGGGCTCATCGGGATCGGATCGAAGACCGGGCAACCATGTCCACAGCTTCGCATCGCCACGTGCGCCGGGCGGGGACGGTACCCGCGGCCCAGACCCCCCGCCACCGCCGTTGCAGCCTCCGGGGCCAGCGGCCCGCGCCTGCAAGCGCCGGTGGCCCGCTGACCCGCGCCCTCAGGACGGGGCGCCCCTCAGGACGGGGAGTGGGCCCTGAGGGCCTCGAGGGCGCGGTCGGCGTGCACGTTCATGCGCACCTCGCTCTGGATGACGTCGATGATGCGCAGATCGGTGCCGATCACGAACGTGGCCCGCTTGGTCGGTGACAGCTTGGTGAACCGACGGCGCACCCCGAACTGCGTGGCCACCGCCCCGTCGGGATCTGACAGGAGCGGGAAGTCGAACGCGTGCTTGTCCGAAAAGCGCTTCTGCTTCTCGACCTGGTCGGCGCTGATGCCCACCCGTTGGGCGCCCACGGCAGCGAATTCCGCCTGCAGGTCGCGGAAGTGGCAGCTCTCCGCCGTGCAGCCCGGCGTCATCGCAGCCGGGTAGAAGAAGAGCACCACCGGGCCGGAGGCGGCCAGGTCGCTGAGCTTCCTCGGTGTGCCGTCCTCGTCGGGGAGCTCGAATTCCGGTGCCTGGTCGCCTGGTTCCATGGGCCGAGGCTACCGGTCGGACGGCCGGGCCGTCCGGGTACCGTCACACCTCCCCGTAAGATGCGTCCGCATCGGGTTGGGAGCGCCGTCCAGGGCACAACCGACCAACGGTCCGGCGGGGAAACCGGCTCGGTGCCGGAACAGCACGACGATCGCCCGACCAGACAGGACGACCACGCCATGCAGTATTCGATCGAAGCCGACAAGCTGGTCAAGACCTTCACCGGCAAGCACGAGGTCCGCGCGCTCGACGGCGTGAGCCTGCGCGTGGAGGAGGGGACCGTGTTCGGCCTCCTCGGTCCGAACGGGTCCGGCAAGACGACCGCGGTGCGCATTCTGACCACCATCCTCAAGCCCGACAGCGGTAGTGCCCGGGTGCTCGGGCACGACGTCGTCAGGAAAGCGGGACTGGTCCGGGGGCTCATCGGACTGGCCGGCCAGTACGCCGCCGTCGACGAGAACCTCACCGGCCGGGAGAACCTGCAGATGGTCGGCCGTCTCAACCACCTCGGCCGCGCCTTCGTCGTCGCCCGGACCACCGAATTGCTGGAGCAGTTCGACCTGACCGACGCCGGCGACCGGCCGCTCAAGACCTACTCGGGCGGCATGCGGCGCCGCCTCGACCTGGCGGCTGCCCTGGTCGCCCGGCCGGCTGTGCTGTTCCTCGACGAGCCCACCACCGGTCTCGACCCCCAGAGCCGCAACGACCTGTGGGAGGTCATCGAGCGCCTGGTCGGCAGTGGCACCACTGTGCTGCTCACCACCCAGTACCTCGAAGAGGCCGACCGGCTGGCCAGCACGCTCGCCGTGCTCGACCACGGGCACGTGATCGCCGAGGGGACGCCCGCCGCCCTCAAGGCGGAGCTCGGGGCCACTGTGCTCGAGGTCGGCCTGGCCACCGTCGACGAGGCGGCCCGCACGGCCGTCATCCTCGGTTCCCTCGGTCCCCACGCCCCGTCGGTCTTCGGGACGGTGGTCGAGGTCACGGTGGACAACGGCCCCGAGTCGGCGATGGACGGCCTGCGTGCGCTCGACCAGGAACGGATCACCCCGACCACGTTCACCCTCCGCGAGCCGAGCCTGGACGACGTGTTCCTGGCGTTGACCGGGCGGCGCGCCGAGGACGAGACGGAGGGGGGCGACGAGGAGGAAGAACGGCACCGGCGGGACACGCTCCGGGCCGCCACCGAGGCCATGCCGGTCGCCACCGGGGAGTTCTCATGACCACCGCCGTCATCTCCCCCGGCGTCCCGGAGGTGCCCCATCCGGACGGGATGACCTCCCGGATCCGCTGGGTGGTGTCGGACACGCTGACCATCACCAAGCGGAATCTGCTGGCCGTGACCCGTATCCCCGAGGCGCTGTTCTTCTCGACGGTGCAGCCGATCATGTTCGTCCTGTTGTTCCGCTACGTCTTCGGCGGGGCCATCAGCACGCCCGGGACGAGCTACGTGAACTACCTGATGCCCGGCATCTTCGTGCAGACCGTGGCGTTCGGCGCGGTCAGCACCAGCATCGGCCTGGCCGAGGACCTGCAGAAGGGGCTCATCGAACGGTTCCGGGCCCTGCCGATGGCGCGCTCCGCCGTCCTGACCGGCCGCACCACCGCCGACCTCGTCCGCAACGTCTTCGTCGTCATCATCATGACCGGGGTCGGCTTCCTCGTCGGGTTCCGCCCGACCACCGGCGTGATCCTCTACCTGGCCGGGGTGCTGCTCATCCTGTTGTTCGCCTACTCGTTGTCCTGGGGGTTCGCGGTCATTGGCCTCTCGGCCCCGAACAGCGAGACCGCCCAGGTGATGTCCTTCCCCCTCCTCTTCCCCCTGACCTTCGCGTCGTCCGCGTTCGTTCCGGTGGACAAGATGCCGAGCTGGCTGCAGGGCTTCGCCACGTACCAGCCGGTCAGCGTGACGGTCAGCGCCTGCCGCGCGCTCATGCTGGGTGGACCCACCGCCACCTGGGTCATCCAGGCGGTGGCTTGGACCGTAGGGTTCCTGATCGTGCTGATGCCCCTGGCCAGCCGGCGGTACCGCACCCGCACCTGAGCGGGCACGCCGCCCGGCTCGCCGCCGTCGGCCGAGGGGAGCAGAATGGACCCATGGCCCACGTTCCCTCCCCGTCCGCCGCCCCCGACTCGTTCGGTGCCCGCGGCCGCCTCCAAGTCGGCGACACCAGCTACGAGATCTACCGGATCAACGCGCTCGCCGACCGGTTCGACATCGCCCACCTGCCGTACTCGATCAAGGTGGTCCTGGAGAACCTGCTGCGCCACGAGGACGGGGTGGCTGTCCGCGCCGCCGACATCGAGGCGGTGGCCGGCTGGGGCGACCGCCCGCAACGTCACGGCATCGGCGGGGGAGACGCCGCCGAGATCGCGCTGACACCGGAGCGGGTGCTCATGCAGGACTTCACCGGCGTACCCGGGGTCGTGGACCTCGCTGCCATGCGCGACGCGCTCGGCGAGCTAGGAGGTGACCCGGCCAAGGTGAACCCCCTGGTCCCCGTGGAGCTGGTCATCGACCACTCGGTCATCGCCGAGGCGTCGGGTACGCCCACGGCGTACGACGTGAACGTGGGCATCGAGTACCAGCGCAACGTGGAGCGCTACCAGCTCCTGCGCTGGGCCCAGCAGGCGTTCGACGGGTTCCGGGTGGTGCCGCCGGGCACCGGGATCTGCCACCAGGTCAACCTCGAGTGCCTGTCGCGGGTGGTGTTCGCCACGGATGACGGTCGGGCCTACTGCGACACCCTGGTCGGCACCGACTCCCACACCACCATGGTCAACGGGCTCGGCGTCCTCGGATGGGGCGTGGGCGGCATCGAGGCGGAGGCGGCCATGCTCGGTCAGCCCCTGTCACTGCTGCTCCCCCCGGTGGTCGGCTTCCGGCTGACCGGCGAACAGACACCGGGCACCACCGCTACCGACCTGGTGCTCACCATCACCCACTTGCTGCGCCAGCACGGCGTGGTGGGCAAGTTCGTGGAGTTCTACGGTCCGGGCGTGGCCGCGGTGCCGCTCGCCAACCGGGCCACCATCGGCAACATGTCCCCCGAGTACGGGGCGACCTGCGCCATCTTCCCGATCGACGAGGTGACTCTCGACTACCTGCGGTTCACCGGCCGGGACGAGCACCGCGTCGACCTGGTCGACGCCTACGCCAAGGAGCAGGGCATGTTCCACCGTCCCAACGGGGTGGAGCCGGTCTTCACCGAGACGATCGAGCTCGACCTGTCCACCGTTGTGCCGAGCATCGCCGGGCCCTCCCGCCCGCAGGACCTAGTCAGCCTGGCCGGCGCCGGCGCCGCGTACCGGACCGCCCTCGGGCGCGACCAGCGGTCGGGCCTGGCGTCACTGGCCGACGGGTCGACGCCGGAGGTCGGTGACGGCGCCGTGGTGATCGCCGCCATCACCAGCTGCACCAACACCTCCAACCCCCAGGTGATGGTGGCGGCCGGACTGGTGGCACAGCGGGCCGTGGAACGCGGGCTGACCCCCAAGCCCTGGGTCAAGACCACGCTGGCACCCGGTTCGCGGGTAGTCATGGACTACCTTGACCGGGCGGGGCTGACAGAGCCGCTGGCCCGCATCGGGTTCGATCTGGTCGGGTTCGGGTGCACCACGTGCATCGGCAACTCCGGACCGCTGCTGCCCGGGGTGTCGGAGGCGCTCCACGAGCACAACCTTTCGGTGGCGGCGGTCCTGTCGGGCAACCGGAATTTCGAGGGACGGATCCATCCCGACGTCCGGATGAACTACCTGGCGTCGCCCCCCCTGGTGGTCGCCTACGCCTTGGCCGGAACCATGGACATCGACCTCACCACCGATCCGCTCGGGACGGCGGCCGACGGCACCCCGGTCCACCTCGCCGATCTGTGGCCCTCGCCGGACGAGGTCACCGAGGCCATTCGGACCTCGCTGACCTCCGACATGTTCCGTCAGCGTTACGGGGCGGTCTTCGACGGCGACGAGCGGTGGCGGGCGGTGGAGACCGCCACCGGCGCCACCTTCAACTGGGACCGGGACTCGACCTACGTCCTGCGGCCGACCTTTCTCGAGGGCATCTCGATGACCCCGTCGCCGGTGGGGGACGTGGTTGGGGCGCGGGTGCTCGCCGTCCTGGGCGACAGTGTGACCACCGACCACATCTCTCCGGCCGGCAACATCAGCCCGACCACACCCGCCGGGCAATACCTGGCCGACAAAGGTGTGGCGCGGGTGGACTTCAACTCCTACGGGGCACGACGAGGGAACCACGAGGTGATGGTCCGGGGCACTTTCGCCAACGTGCGGCTTCGCAACCAGCTGGCGCCGGGCACCGAGGGCGGCTTCACCCTGCATCTCCCCGAGGGTGAGCAGACCTCCATCTACGACGCCGCCGAGCGGTATGCGGCCGAGGGGGTCCCCCTGGTGGTGTTGGCCGGCAAGGAGTACGGGTCCGGATCGTCGCGTGACTGGGCGGCGAAGGGCACTGCGCTCCTCGGCATCCGGGCCGTGATCGCCCGAAGCTACGAGCGGATCCACCGGTCCAACCTGATCGGCATGGGCGTGCTGCCGCTCCAGTACGCCGACGGTCAGAGTGCGGACTCGCTGGGGCTGAACGGCCACGAGGTGTTCTCCATCACCGGGCTCGAGCCTCTCAACGGTGGGACCGCACCGAAGACCGTCGAGGTCCGTGCCGAGGACGACGACCGCGTCGTCGAGTTCGAGGCTCGGGTACGCATCGACACTCCCAAGGAGGCCGAGTACTACCGCAACGGCGGGATCCTGGCCTACATGCTGCGCCGGATGGCCGGCTGAAGCGGCCCGCCGACCAGGCCTGGCCTTGTCGGCCTTGTCGGCCTTGTCGGCCTTGTCGGCCTTGTCGGCGACCGACCTACCCCGCTAGCGGCAGGACGAACACGGCGATGACCACGAAGTGCAGCACTGCACCGACGATGGTGCAGGCGTGGAACACCTCGTGGTACCCGAACACTCCGGGAACGGGATCCGGCCGCTTCCGGGCATAGACCACGGCCCCCGCCGAATAGGCAAGACCGCCGACCAGCAGGAGGCTGAAGCCGGTTGTGCCCAGGGCGTCGTACAGCTGCGGGAGCACGGCCACCGCAGCCCAGCCCACCACCACGTAGGGCAGGGCGACCACCCACTTCGGCGCGTCGAGCCACAGCTGGCGCATGCCGATCCCGACGACGGCGCCTCCCCACACGATGCACAGCACCGCGGTCCGGGCCCATCCGGTGAGAGCGATCCCGGCCACGGCGGTGTACGACCCGGCGATGGCGATGAAGATGGTCGAGTGGTCCGCCCGCCGCATCCGCCGGCGCCCGACCGGTCCCCAGGTGTGGCGGTGGAACAGCGCGCTCACGCCGAACAGGAGCGAGACGGACAGCGCGTAGACGGCCATGACCAGCGACGAACCGACGGTGGGCGCTGCCCATACCAGTGCGGCGCCCGAAACCAGCGAGACGAAGAAGGCGATCTCGTGGAGGACGCCGCGCAGGCGCGGCTTGACCGGATCGGTCTCGTCGGGCGGACAGGGGGTGGCGAGGACGTCGCCGGTGCCGGTCACCACCCCGCCCCCGCCTGGTGGCCGGCTCCGGCCGCCGGACCACCGGCGGTGACCCGGTCGATGAAGCGGCGGAGGAGACGCCGCCCGGTCGCCTCCACCTGGGCCAGCCCGGCTGCGTCGAGGCGCGTGCCCGGCGGTAGCTCCGGCTGCCATTCGTGGGCCAGGGCGGCGTCGACCTCGACGTGGAACTGCAGCCCGTAGGCGCGGTCACCCCAGCGGAACGCCTGGTGGGGGTAGGCCCGACTTGCCGCCAAGTGGACGGCTCCGTCGGGCAGCGAGAAGGTGTCGCCGTGCCAGTGGACACACGGGACGACGTTGAGCCCGAGCCCCGAGTACTCGGGTCCGAAGACCGGATCGCGCCGGCCGGCCCCGGTGAGCTCGACGTGCCCGAGACCGATCTCGGCGATCGGCCCGGCGGTCACCTCGGCCCCGAGGGCGTAGGCCAGCTGCTGGGCGCCGAGGCACACGGCGAGCACCGGACGACGCTCGGTCGCCATCCGGGCGATCAGGCCGCGCTCGGTTCCCAGCCACGGTTGCGACTCGTCGTCGTGCACGCCCATCGGGCCCCCCATGATCACCAGCCCGTCGAGCTGCCGGTGGTCGGGCAGCTCGACGCCCCGGTCGGCCCTCACCACCTCGAAGGTGATCCCGGCGTCGTCGAGCGCTCTGGCGATCAGACCCGGGCCTTCGTGGTCCACGTGCTGGAGGACCGCCCAGTGTCTGCTCCCCGTCGGCGCCCGCTCCTCCTGTGCCGCCCGGTCCCGGTCGTCCACTAGCCGGTGGCCACGACGTGGAACGCCTCGGCCAGGCGGCCGTCGGGCAGGCCCGCGGCCAGGGCGGTGCCGGACATCCAGTTCCGCAGTATCCCGTCGAGCTCGGCACCGTCGCCGACCTGACTCCGGTGGGACCGCAGCGCCGCCAGCTTGAGATCGAAGAACTCGGTGGCGTCGACCGCCCGATCGGCGCGCTCGGTGGCCATGATCCACATCTCGGGCACCGCATGGGGTTCGAGACCCTGTTCGAGGAGCTCCGGGAAAGCGAACGGGTTGCGGGCGTCCGGGTAGACGGCACAGGCTGCGGCCTCGCCGGTGGCCAGGTGGTCGGGATGGCTGGCGTAGATCCGCGCCCAGTTGCGCTCCGGCGACTGGGCCACCACTCGGTCGGGGCGGAACCGTCGAATGACGCCGGAGATGGCCCGGCGCAGCTCGAGGTCGGGCATCACCCGACCGTCGGGGAAACCGAGGAAGGTCACGTCGGTCACGCCGACGATCCGGGCCGCCTCGGTCTGTTCCTGCCGTCGGAGGGCCGCCATCTCGCTCCGCGAGACCGACGGATCGGACCCGCCGGCGTCACCGTCGGTGGCGATGCAGTACGCGACGTCGACACCGGCGGTGGTCCACGCCGCCACCGACCCGGCCGCACCGAAGTCCACGTCGTCGGGGTGGGCGGTCACCACCAGGATGCGTTCGAAACCCTCGGTGCTGGGCCCCACCGTCATGGGTTGGCGAAAGTGGCTGTAGGACACGTGTCCCTCTCCTCGATCGACGTCGGCAGGCGGCGACCGCCTCGACGGACGCCGTCCGGGCCCGGGCCAGGTGGCTCAGTCCTTGGTGGGCTGCCACGCCGACAGGTCGGCCAGGCGCGGGTCGTTCGAGAAGATCTCGACGATCGGCGACCGCAGCCCGATCCGGGTCTGGATCCGTTCGATCTCGAGGATCTGGTTCCACTGCACCAGGGTCACCACCAACCCCGACTCGCCGGCACGGGCGGTGCGACCCGACCGGTGCAGATACGCCTTGTGGTCCTCCGGTGGATCGAAGTGGATGACCACGTCGACCAAGTCGATGTCGAGGCCGCGGGCGGCGACGTCGGTGGCGACCAGCACTGGGAGCTTGCCGTCGCCGAAGTCCTTGAGCGTGCGTTCGCGGTTCGACTGGCGGAGGTCGCCGTGGATGGCATCGGCCCGGACCCCCTCCTTGCGGAGCTGTTCGACCAGTCGGTCGGCGCCCCGCTTGGTGCGGACGAACACCAGGGTCTTCTCGGTGTTGTGGCAGATGGCGGCGCAGACCTTGACCCGGTCCATCTGGTGGACCTCGAGGAACCGGTGCTCCATGGCATCGACCGTGGTGTTGGGCGACGCCACCTCGTGGAGGACCGGGTCGCTCAGGTACCGGCTCACTAGCCGGTCCACCGCCCCGTCGAGGGTGGCGGAGAACAGGAGCGTCTGGTGGTCCCGCTCGAGGCGGCGGAGCACCCACTCGACCTGGGGCATGAATCCCATGTCGGCCATCCGGTCCGCCTCGTCGAGGACCAGGGTCTCGATGTCGGCCACCGACAGCTCGCCACGGTCGCCGAGGTCGATGAGGCGGCCCGGGGTGGCGATGATCACGTCCACCCCCCGCCGCAGCTTCTTCACCTGCCGTTCGATGTCCGCCCCGCCGTAGACGGCGACGATGCGGAGTCCTGCCTCGTCGGCGAGCGGCTCGAGCACCTCGCTCACCTGGACCGCGAGCTCGCGGGTGGGGACGAGGACCAGTGCCCGGGGACGTCCCGGCTCGGTGGACCTCGCCGCCATGGTGCGCTGGAGCAGGGGGATGCCGAAGGCCAGCGTCTTGCCCGATCCGGTCTTGGCCTTGCCGCACACGTCACGGCCGGCCAGGCCATCTGCGACGGTCATAGCCTGGATCGGGAAGGCGGTGGTGATGCCCTGGGCATCTAGGGCCTTGACCAGCGAAGGGTCGACGCCCAACGAGGCAAAGGTGCGGGGCTCGTCGGCGCCGCCTGCGTCGGTGCCGACTGCGATGACGCGATCCGAAGGATCGACGGTGGTGGTCATGGGGTCTGGTAACTCTCTCTCGTCTGTTCGATGACAGCCGGTGGCCGACCGTCGACGTCGTGCGACTCACGAACGCCTGCGGGCCCGCCTCGGGCCATCGTTCCGGACTGCGTCGGCAGGCCCGAAGAACAGGATGAGGAAGACCCCGGTGGCAGGGCGCCAGCCCGGCCACGACCGACAGTCTACCTGCAAAGTTGCAGAAGACCTGGTCACCGCCGGCCGCGACCGTCTGCCCACCCCCTGGATGGTCCGGCCGGTCTTCTCCGGTCCCTGCCAGGGCGGCAGCTCACCGGCCTCCTGTCGGCGCCGTGGCCGACCTACCCTGAGGGTCGGTCAGGGGAACGCCGGGCCATCGACAGGAAAGGACCACGACTATGGGAACGCTCGCCGCCGGGGACAAGGCACCCGCATTCACCCTTCCCGACCAGGACGGTAACGACGTCTCGCTGCAGGACTTCGCCGGCCGTCAGGTGGTCGTCTACTTCTACCCACGGGACGACACCCCGGGCTGCACCAAGGAGGCGTGCCAGTTCAACGACAACCTCCAGGCCTTCACCCGGGCCAAGGTGCCGGTCCTCGGGATCTCGGCCGACGGCGCCGAGAAGCACCAGAAGTTCCGGGAGAAGTACGGCCTCAAGTTCCCGCTACTCACCGACGCCGACCACGTGGTGGGCGAAGCCTACGGGGCCTGGGGTGAGAAGACCCTCTACGGCAAGAAGTCGATCGGCGTCATCCGCTCGACCTTCCTGATCGCAGCGGACGGGACGATCGCTCGACCGTGGTACCACGTGAGGGCCGATGGTCACGCGGCCAAGGTGCTGGCCGAGCTCGGCGGCGGATAGAGATCGGCCGCTCTGGCCGACGAGGGTCGCTCTTCTCGATCAGGGCTCGGCGCCACCAGAAACGGCGGCGTCGACAACGCACCGATCGGCCGATGGCTCGCTCATCGCGGTTGCCCCACGTGTCTGTGACACCCGCGCGAAAAGATGGCTGCATGGCGCTGGCAACCGCCCCGACCACCACCGACTCCGAATCCGCCTCCGCCTCCGTCACCGTCTCCGTCTCCGTCTCCGTCTCCGACGCGGCCGAGCCCGGAATTGCTACCCGACTGGCGACGGCCGTCGACGCGCTCGCGTCGGTGGTGGTCGAACTGGAGCCGGATCGACTGGCGGGCTCCGACGCGGCACCCCTCTATGCCGATCTCGCCCGCCTCGAGCGCCTGGTCGTGGCGGGAAAGGCGCTCCTCGCCCCTCGGATCGCCAGGCGGCGGCACTGGGAGGTGGCAGGGCATCGGAGCCCTGTCAGCCTGCTTGCCACGCTGGAGGGAGTCTCGACCGGCCAGGCCCGCCGCACCCTGGAGGTGGGCCAGCGCCTCGCTTCGCTGCCTTCGACAGAAGACGTCCTGCGGAAAGGAGGTCTCTCGGGGCCCAAGATGGCTGAGATCTCGGAAGCCGCCGTCCTCGACCCGTCCTCCGAGGCCAGCCTGTTGGCCGGAGCCGAGGACGAGCCCCTCCACGACGTGAAGGAGCGCTGCCAACGGGTGCGAGCCACCTCCGCTCGGAGGGACCCTGTCGCCACCATCAAGCGGGTGCACGCGACACGACACTTCACCTCGTGGACCGACGCGGAGGGAGCATTCTGCTATCAAGGGCGGGACACGGCGGACCGAGGGGCGCTCCTGCTCTCCCGCCTGACGCCGGTGGTCAACCGCCTGAGGCAGGCCAGACGAGCCGCAGCACAGGAGGCGCGCCCGTCCCCAGCGAAGGGGCGGGGGCGCCTGCATCGATCGCTGAACCTGAAGAGGCGCTCCGCGCCGACGCCTTGTTCGGCCTGCTGACCGGAGAGCCGGTCCCGGCCGAACAAGCAAGACGCGGGTGCCCTCAACCGACCCTCGCCGGAGGCGGATCACTCATCGACAAGCCACCGGCGGCCACCGTCATCGTGCGGGTCGACATTGCCGCCCTGAGACGCGGCCATGCCCTGGCCGGCGATTCGTTGCTCGCCGTGCTGTTAACCGAGGCTGGCGATATTCGCGCCGTCTCACATCTTGGACGGACCATCAACAAGACGCTACGCACCGCATTGACCTTCCGGGATCGGGGCTGTGTGGTCCCTCACCGCGGGGTGAGCTATGGACTCGAGATCGACCACGTCATCCCTCTGGAGGAGGGTGGCCCCACCGAACTCGACAACCTGGCGCCCCTCTGCCACCACCACCATTTCCTCAAAACCTTCGAGGGGTGGTCGCGATCGCGGACCGGACCCACGGACGACAACCCGGGATGGACCTTCGAGCCCCAGCCGCCGTTCGGGCAGGAACCCGGTCTCGGGATCGACGGGCCGTCTCCCTGACCTGCCCGTCGACGCCGGGACCGGACCGTGTCATCCCGACGGTCCACC